>NZ_JAMBLP010000001.1:0-381792 GCF_023336985.1 Marseilla massiliensis
GGGGGGTGCGGGGGGGCCGGGGGCGCCTTGGGTGGTGGCGGGTAATGATTGTTTACATGGCAGCAGGCGTGCTGCCAACAGGCTTCGGCGGGTGTGCCGAATGGCCTGTTCCGTCATGCCGTCAGGGCCGTTTTGACCCCCGGCGGGGGCTGTTTTGCAGGGTCAAACGGCCCGTGGCGGCAAGTGGTTGGGCGTCAGCGGGTTGCGGGCAATGGCAGCCTTGTCGGCCAACGGCGAAAGATTTTTACACCTCCGGCATCCCTCCCGTCAGTTTCACAGGCTGTTGATGTATGCCTCGAGCATGGTGTAGCCGTCGGCGCCGGTAGTGTTGCGGTCGGCAGGGTCGTAGGGGTCGAGACCGCGGCCGGCCTCCCATGCGTCGGGCATGCCGTCGTGGTCGGAGTCGGTTGGGGCGGGTAGCGACCTGAGCGTGGGCCATCCGCCCGCATCTTCAGGCGTGTCGATGATGCCCGAAGGTTGCGACGGGTCTTTCATCCGTTTTCGGGCCTTGTATGCCTTGCCCTCTACCGATGCCTTCCCGCTGCGGGCCTCGTCGACTATGCGCGCGTCGACGGCGTCGCGCCTGGGCAGTGTGGCCCCGGCTCCGGCAAGCACCGAGATGTAGGCCTGGGCGGCCGTCTCCTGCCTTATGGGCATTGCCGGCCACGGTTGGCCGAGCCTCACATGCTCGATGTCGACGTCGCCGCCGGCCGGTTGCATGCCGCCGTTCCAGTTGTCGCGGCTCACGCTGTCGCAGCCCTCGACTATGTTGTCGGCCACATACCATTTGCCGTAGTTGTCGGCGCTGCCCCTGAACGACGGCCCGGCTATCCTGCAGGCTGTACGCCCGGGCTGCGTGGCCGGGCCGGGCTTGTAGTAGTTGGCCACCATGTTGACCGTAAACGAGCCGAATGTGTTCTTTATCCCCGGGTGGTCTTTCTCGCCTCCATAGCAGCTGTTGTACCCCCAGTTGTATATTACGTTGTTTCTGTAGTCGTTGTATCCCGCCCCCGAGGCGAAGCGCGGGTTGCGGCTGGAGTGGCAGGCTATCAGGTTGTGGTGGTATGTGGCGTAGTTGTTGCCCTAGATGCCGCCGAATCCGTGGTTGCCCTTTATGTGGTTTGATGCAAAGAGGCTCTCGCTGATGATGCACCACTGTATTGTCACGTTCTCGCACATGTATATCGACATGGTCTCGTCGATGCTCCAGCTGGCCGAAACGTGGTCGAGAATTATGTTTTTGTGGCCCCGGCAACTGATGGCGTCGGCGTCCTGGCCGCTCCTGTCGCCCAGCCTTACGCGCAGGTGGCGTATTATCACTTCGTCGGCCGATATGTTTAGTGGGTAGTCTTTTATGCAGATGCCGTCGCCGGGCGCCGTCTGTCCGGCTATGGTTATGTAGGGGTTGTTGATGGTCAGCGGTTTCTTCAGCTCTATTGTGCCCGATACGCGGAACACAACCGTGCGCGGCCCCTTGGCGTTTACGGCCTGGCGCAGGCTTCCTTTGCCCGAGTCGTTGAGGTTGGTCACTTCATAAACGTCGCCGCCCCGGCCACCAACGGTATACATTCCGTAGCCTTCGGCAGTGGGGAATGCGGGCAGCCTGGCGGCCGTGGCGTTGGCAGCAAGCAGGGCAATGGCTGCAGCTGCCGTCAGAGTCTTTTTCATAATGGTGTCATTTTGTGGTTAATAGTGTCCTTGTTGAAACGGAAAAGCCTCGCAAGGGCAGCGTTGGCGTGCACTTGCGAGGCTTGAGGTGTGTTGCTCATTGCATGCGTTGGAACCCTTCCCAGCGAACGTTCCACTTGCCGTCCTTGGGGAATCCCGGGTTGCTGGGCTCGGCGCAGCCGTCCCACCCGGCGCACATCATGGCCACGGCGGCGAGCAGCGAGCCGTTGCCGGGCATGTAGAGGCGCAGCCGCTTGGGCTCCTGGAAGTTGTGGCCGCTGACGAGGTAGGTGTTCTTGCCCTTGTCGATGAGCAGTGCCTCGAGTGCTGTCTCGGGCCGGCCGAGGCGGGCGGCGGTCATGGCTATCATGCCGTAGTCCCATCCCCATGTGGTGGGCCAGTTCCAGTTTTGCATCACCCAGTCGAGTGTCTTGGTCATCTTTGCCTTGTCATACAGGGCGGGATAGTAGGGCAGCAGGCCGCAGGCGCCGAGCACGGCGGGGTGGTCGGAGCGCGACTTCAGGGCGAAATCTTCGGCCGAAACCTGCTTGCGGCCTGCCTGCTCGGCGGCCACGAAGGGATCGAACTCGGTCGACTTGGCCTTTGAGTCAAACTCGGCGAGAGGCACTCCGGCGGCGTATATGTCGCCATTCTCGGCCAGCGGGGCCATGCGGCTTATTATGTCGTCCCACTCGGCGTTGCGCTCCATGCCCTGGCGCTCACGCCACTGCTGGGCAACGGTGAGCCCGTAGACCCAGTAGGCCTGTTCGAACGGGTGGTGGTAAGAGAAGTCTTTCGACATCGACTCTTGCATGGCTGTCTGCCCGAAGAGCTTGATTGTGCCGCCCTTTGGCGCGCAGGCCTTCGCCCAGTCGGCCATGAACTCGGCCGTCTCGGCCACATACTTGCCGTATTTGTCGAGCGTTGCCTTCGAGGGATTGGCCCGATACATCTCCTCGGCGAGGTAGATGTAGTGCGGTTGCTGCCATGTGAGGAACGAACCCGTGTTCGACGGGGCCTCGCCGGCCCAGGGGTCGGTCATCTTCATCCACCGCGCGCCCTTGAATCCCTGGCGCTCTGCTATCTTCTTGGCTACCGGGTAGGCCACTTCGTTGTACCAGTCGAGCATGGGGGCAATGGTCTTCGGGCGGTTCCACAGGGCAAAGTCGACCGTGTGCCACCATGTCATCTCGAGATGAGGGCGGCCGAACCATGAGTTGTAGGTGAGCCCGGTCTCCTGTGGCGGCGTGGCGTTGGCACAGTTGATTTGCGTGAGGTACTGCGACAGAACCACGCGGCGCTCCAGCTCCTTGGCCCTCGGGTCGGTGCAGGCCGAGAAGTCTGCCATGGCGCCGCCGTTCCAGAAGCGTGGCCAACTCTTCATCACCGCCTTGATGGCTTGGTCGTATGAGTATGAGGTGCTGCGCTTCTTGGGCATTGATGCAGAGTATTCGGCGCAGAAGGTGAGCACGTCGTCGGTGGTGGTGAGGGTGAAGCTGTGGGGTGCCGTCTCCTTGAGAGTAGCGTTGCCTTCCCATTCCAGGCTCACGTAATACTTCGTCTCGTCTACCGTCCGCTCTATCGTTGCGCTGTGGTCGCCCGTCGACACGATGGCCGAACGGTGCAGGTCGGGCTTCGACCAGTCGGCGGCTGCGTCGGCATGCTTGCCTGTCGGGTAGGCGAATTTGAATGTGACGGAGGCGCGTCCGTCCTTGAGCATGTTGCTCTTGATGCGCGAGAAGATGGCGTCGCGGTCTTGGTAGCATGATGTAGAAACCTCCACCAGGGTGCTGTCGGCAGTGAACCGCGAGTTGACAGTGCCGTCCCAAAGGGCCAGTTCCTGGCGTATGCCGCCCAGCTGGGCCAGTTCAATCTTCTTGCCGGCCTTGTCTTTCAGCTCAAGGCCAACTATGCCGAGGTTCAGGCGGTGGGGGTTGATGCGGAAAAAGTCGGTCGCATCCTTGTTGCGACCGGCCTTTTTGTATTCCACTGCGTATGTTTCTTCATGTCCGTGACCCAGGTCGAAGGCCTTCTCCGTCTCGCTCTTGGTCACCGACTTGTCGTTTTTGAACGAGTGCCAGCCCCAGTCCGACATGGTGGTCAGCGGCACTCCGCCCTCGTAGAAGTCCGGGTAGCTCTGCAGTCCGGTAACGTCTACCGTTGCTGCAATGTGGCCGTTGCCCACCGATAGTGACGCCAGCGAGTCGGGACGGGTGACGATTGGGTTGTTGCGCGTCACCACTGCTTGGCGGTCTATGGCCTCTGTGGAATTGTCGGTGTTGTATCCCAGCGCTTCCATCTCGAGCGAAGCCCAGATGAACGGGCCCACTCCCTTGGCGTCGTTGTCGCGCACCGGCTCAGAGAGATAGTAGTCGTAAGAGCCGTCGCGGCGCAGGTTGGGCTTCTTCACGTACTTGGCTATGGTGGGGCTTGTGCCCGGGCCGAGGCCGGCCACGGCGCAACAGTTGGTCAGCGAGATAGTGCTGTCGGGGTTGACCTTGATGAAGTTGTTGATGATTCCGCGGTAAGCGCGTATTCCCGCGTCGCGGTATTTGGCTCCGAGGTAGCCTTTTCGGTATGCCTTGAGCAGCGAGTAGGCAAACATGGTCGAGCATGTCGACTCGAGATAGTTGCCTTCGCGCCCCGGGCTGTCCATCACCTGATACCACACCCCGGTCTTCTTGTCTTGCCATTTTATCACGGCATCGAGGTCTTTCTTGAGCAAGTCGATGACCTCCGAGCGGCGTTCGTAGTCTTCGGGAAGCGCGTCGAGCAGTTCGATGAGCGCCATGGTATACCATCCCTGGGCCCGTCCCCAGCAGTGCTGCGACAGTCCTGTGGTCTTGTCGGCCCAGAACATCTCGCGCGTTTCGTCCCATGCGTGGCGGTTGAGGCCCGTCTTCGGGTCGAGCGTACGGTCGTAAGTCTTCTTTATCTGGTCTACGGCGTCGTCGTAAATCTTGCGCGCCTTCTTGTCGCTGAGCAGCATCTTGGCGGTCATCGCGTGGAAAGGCAGGCCCATGAATATGCCGTCGAGCCACACCTGGTAGGCGTAGATGGCCTTGTGCCAGTATACGCCTTCGTTGGTGCGGGGCTGGTCTTTCATCTGCTTCATGAGCGTCTCGATGGCCTTCAGGTTCTTTTTCTCGGGATAGAGCTCATACATGCGTGCCACGAAATGGCCCGTGCGGATGTTGTCGAGGTTGTAGTCTTTCAGTTTGTAGCCCCGTATCTCGCCCTTGTCGTTTATCATCGTGTCGGTGTAGAGCTTGCAATAGTCTTTAATTTCCTCGCCTCCGTACTTGAGATACGTGTCGAGCATGGCCTCGAGCTCGATGCCCATGACATAGCTCCACTTAGGTTTCTTTGAGAAGTCGAGCAGGTATGACTGCGGCACGCGCTTCATCTCGGAGGCAGTCATCCACTGGCTGTAGTTCTTGTATGGCTTTTCCTGCAGCACAAGTCCGCCGTTTATATATAGGTTGTCGAAGTTGATGTTGCGCGTAAGGCCCTTTATTGTGTTGCCTTCTGCCACTCCGTTGAACTTGCAGTCCTTCACATTGATGTCGTAAACGTTGACGCACGTGTCCAGCGCGATTATTTGCACGCCGTACTTGCTCTTTTGGCACGTCACGTTTTCAAGGTTTATGTTGCGCACCGTAGGCAGGAACCCGCGGCAGCAAATCTCGTTGTGCTCATAGTCGAGGTTGATTTTGAGCACCGATTCGCCGCATTGCCCCACGGTGATGTTGCGTGCATAGATGTTCTCCACTATGCCTCCGCGGCACGTGTTGGTCTTGATGCGTATCACGCGGTCGAGGTTAGGGCTGTCCATTATGTTGTTTTCGGCAAACACGTTGCGGCATCCGCCGGATATCTCGCTGCCTATCACCACGCCGCCGTGGCCGTTTTGCATCTCGCAGTTGCGCACAATGATGTTCTGGCTCGGGCGGTTCCACAGGCGCCCGTCGTTGTTTCGGCCGCTCTTGATGGCTATGCAGTCGTCGCCGGTGTTGAAGAAGCAGTTTTCTATAAGCACGCCGTCGCACGACTCTGGGTCGCATCCGTCGCCGTTGGGGCCGTCGTTGTTGATGTGCACGCCGCGTACGGTGATGTTTTTCGACAGCAACGGGTGAATCACCCAGAACGGAGAGCGCAGCAGAGTGACGTTTTCTATGAGTATGCCGTCGCACTGGTTGAAGTTTATCAGCTGCGGGCGCAGGCCGTCTTCAGGCCCGAAGCGGCGCTCGTTCATGTCGACACCGTCTTCCGCCATCTTCAGCAACCGGGCGCGGCTGCCGTTGCGCTGGCTTATCACACCTTCCTTCCAGCCGTAGTGGGTGGCTCCGCACCACTTCCACCACGTCTCGTTTGTGCCGCCGCCGTCGATGGTTCCCTCGCCGGTGATGGCCACGTCGGTAGCCTTGTATGCGTAGATGCAGGGTGAAAGGTTCCAGCAGTCAAGGCCTTCCCAGCGCGTGGGAACGATGGGATAAAGCTCCGGTTGGAATGCGAACAGGAGCGTGGCGCCTTTTTCTACGACGAGGTTGACATGGCTTTTCATGGTGATGGCGCCTGTGTTGTATGTTCCTGCAGGTACTACAACCCTGCCACCGCCAGCTTTCGAGCATTCGGCTATGGCCTTGTTTATGGCCTTTTGGTTGGATGCTGCCGATGCTTCGGGGCTGGCGCCGTACTTTGTTATCAGGAAATCACGGTCGGCAAACTTCGGTTGCCTGATGCTTTGTTCTATCTGCTTATACTGAGTGTCCCATCCGTCGGCCATAAGGGCTGCGGGGAATAGCAGGCAGAGGAGCAATAAATGTAAGTATTTCATAAATCGTTTTTATATAGTTTCTGAAATGTTATGGCTTCTAAAAACAGACCATATCTTCACAGACGTGGTCTGTTACATTACTACTAAACAATGAGGGAATGCTATTATTAACCCTTTATCACTAACGTCTTTAATTTATTATATAGATTTCTATGGTAAAATAGGTTGGTACTTTAGTTTTGGTTATGTTCCTGATGCAAAGGTACAAAATATTTTTTATGGCGGCGGATAAATTGAAATGTTTTGTTAGGACATTTTAATAAAAACGGGGGAATATTGTTTCTGCAGATGCGTTTGTGGGTGGAAAATCCGTTAAAATACGATTTTCCACCATAAATATGGCTGTATTTTCGATTTTTTGAGGCTCAGAAAGGCCGTTTGGTGGTGATTGACGGCCGTGTGGCTGACGTTGTGCGGCTGTGTTGATTTTGCCAATGTCCAACTCCGTGCAGTCGTTGTGGCGTCTTGTGCCGGTTGCGGTTTGCGCTTCATGCAGCCACGGCGCCAGCCTCGCCCCGCCGCATTCCATGCTACGGCTTGGCCTTGGCTCGGCCCGCTGCGCCTTCGGCTGGGGCGGTGGAATATATGTCCGCTAATATGATTAAGCCGGTTTTGGCCGAGGTGGGCGGCCGGGGCCTGCTACTACCTACGGCATCTTTCATAATGCGCTCATTGTCAGCCACATGCCAAACGGGCCATACGGCACTGCCGAACGGCCCGTTTTGTGTTGCGAAAACGCCCGTTTTGCAGTGCCGTATGGCCCGTTTGGCATTCCCGCCGGTGCGGCGCACAGAGGATGGCGGGCATTTTTTGCGCATCGATTGCCTTTGCGTGGCACTTCTGCCGGTGCAGGTGCCACGCTCGCCACGGTGCTCACCGCCTGAGGGCGGCGAACAGTTTGTCGAGCGCCTCGTCGGCATTGGCGCTGTCGTTGAGCAGGCTTACAAACTTGCTGCCTATGATGGCCCCGGCCGAATAGGCCTGTGCGCTTTCGAGTGTCTGGCGGTTCGACACACCGAAGCCAATCATCCTCGGGTTGTGCAGGTGCATGTCGTCTATGCGGCGGAAGTATTCCAGCCGCTTGTCGTCGAACAGTTGTTGCGCCCCTGTGGTGGCCGCCGACGACACCATGTATATGAATCCATCGGTGTGGTTGTCGATGAAGCGTATTCGTTCGTCGCTTGTCTCGGGCGTGACTAGCATTATTATCCTTATGTTGTGCCTGTCGGCCACAGGCTTCACCGTCTCCATGTAGTCTTTGAACGGCAGGTCGGGTATGATGGCGCCGTCCACCCCGCATTCAGCGCAGCTCTCGCAGAACCGCCCGATGCCGTATTGCAATATCGGGTTGAGGTAGCCCATGAGAATCACCGGCATGGTTATCTCGTCTTTGACGGCCTTGAGTTGCCCGAAGAGCTTGGCCAGCGTCATGCCGTTGCGCAGCGCTTTCGTGGCGGCGTCTTGTATTGCAGGCCCGTCGGCCATGGGGTCGCTGAACGGTATTCCGACTTCCACCATGTCGATGCCACGGCGTTGCATTGCCCTGAGAGTGTCGGCCGTATTGTCTGGCGCAGGGCATCCGGCGCAGAAGTAGAGTGAGAGCAGTTTCCTGTTTCCGGCCTTGCTGAATAGTTCGTTGATTCTGTTCATGTCTTGTTTTGTTTTAGTCTTTGTGTCTGTGTTGTCGTTTCGGCGCTGCGCAGCCTGCCTATGAACCGCCCTATCAGTGCGGCGTCTTTCACGGCGGGGGCCGTCTCGAAGCGCGAATTGATGTCAATGCCGGCCATCATCGGGTGGCACAAGCCGGCTATGCGGTCGGCGTCGTAGGGCCCTATGCCGCCGCTGAGCAGGAATGGCAGGCTGCCGTCGTAGCTGTCAAGGGCCGTCCAGTCAAACTGCCTGCCGCTTCCGCCTGCCGTCGGGCACTTGGTGTCGAAGAGCAGGAAGTCGGCACAGCCGGCATAGGCGGCCCATACCTGCAGGTCGGAGGCACTTGCCACGTGCAACGCCTTTATGAGCCTGACCCCACGGAGCGACCCCGCGCGGAGCGAGCGCCGCAGGCTTTGCATGGCGGCCGGGCTTTCGTTGCCGTGCAACTGTATCAGGTCGAGCCCATGGCGGGCGGCCTGCATTGATATGTAATCGTTGTCGGCGTCGACGAAGACGCCCACTTTCATTATGCCCGGCGGCACGTCTATCTCTACGGCGGCGCCGGGGTGAGCATCCGTAGCGGTGTCCGGCCTGCCCACAAAGCGCGGAGACGAGGGGTGGAAAATAAGCCCGATCCAGTCGGCTCCCGCTGCCGCCACCTCGCTGATGTTGTGCGGATTCCTCATGCCGCAAACCTTTACTGTCAGCTGCATGTGCCTGCCTGTTTTTTCATACGGTTTATCATGTCGCTCAGTTCCTTGCCCGGCGATTCGGCTTTCATCAGGCTTTCGCCTATCAGGAAGCCGCTGAAGCCTGCCTGCCGGAGCACGGCCACAGTGTCGGCACTGCCTATTCCGCTCTCGCTCACCTTGACGGCATCGCCCGGAAGGAGCGGTGCCAGGGCGAGCGAGGCAGCCACGTCGGTGTTGAACGTGCCGAGGTTGCGATTGTTGATGCCGCACAGGTCGGGCCCAAGGGCGGCATATTCCAGTTCGGCCTCGCTGTGCATCTCGAGCAACACCTCGAGTCCGATGTCGTGGGCCGTGCGCATCAGCCCGGTGCATTGTGCCATGTCGAGGCATGCCGCAATGAGCAGTACGGCCGAAGCGCCGCAGAGCCGTGCCCTGAAGAGCTGGCTTTCGTCGACCACGAAGTTCTTGTAGAGAATGGGCACCGTCACTCCCGAGCGCCTTGCCATGGCCACATACTCGTCGCGTCCGCCAAAGAAGCGCTCGTCGGTGAGTATGCTTATGGCGGCGGCACCGGCGTTTTGGTAGGCCAGTGGTATGGTGCTGGCCGAGCCATCGGCCTTAATCCATCCCTTCGAAGGCGACTTGCGCTTGAACTCTGCTATAATGCCAGTGTCCGACTCTGCCACGGCCCGTGCCAGCGACGGAGGGGTGTCGCGGCATTGCCTGTCGACCATGGCGCGCAGTTCGCGCCCGTCGAAGAGCCTTCCGAGGTGCTCGTTTTCGCGGCGTTTCCAATCCACAATCTCGTTGAGAATGTCTTTCATGCTTGCGTTATGAGTTAAGTTCGACAAATCTTCTGAATGTTTTCAGGGCCCGTCCGCTGTCCAACGACTCGCGGGCTATGGCTATGCATTCGTCGATGCCCTTGCTTCCGCGCTCCAGCACCTGTATGCCGAAGGCTGCGTTGGCCACAACAATCTCTTTCTGTGCTGGCAGCGAGGTGTTGTTGAGCACGCTGTCGAATATCTGGGCGGCCTCTTCCTCGGTGGCCCCGGCCACGAGTTCTTCGGGCCTGGCGTGGTGGAGGCCGATGTCTTCGGGCGAGAACACGCGCTCATAGCTGTTGGTGGCCACCTTGAAATCAGACGTAAGGGATATCTCATCGTACCCGTCGGTGCTGTTGACGATGGCGTAGTCGATGCCAATCTTGCGGTATACATTATTATATAGGCGCATCTGGTCGAGAGTGGCCACGCCGAGCAGCTGGCATTGCGGCTTGGCCGGGTTGACGATGGGGCCGAGCAGGTTGAAGCAAGTGGGGAAGTTGAGCGACTTGCGTATGGGCCCCACAAACTTCATCGCGCGTGCAAAGAGCTGTGCGTGCAGGTAAACAATGCCGCACTCACTCAGGCTTCGGTTCAGCTTGCCGATGTCGTCGGTGAACTTTATCCCGTGGCGCGCCATCACGTTTGATGCCCCGCTCGTGCTTGTTGCCGAGTAGTTGCCGTGCTTGGCCACCTTATAGCCGGCCCCGGCAATGACGAAACAGGCCGTGGTTGATATGTTGAAAGTGTTCTTGCGGTCGCCGCCTGTGCCCACAACGTCGACGTATCGCTCGCAGTCGAGGGGCACGGGGACGCCCGTTTCCAGTATTCCGTCGCGGAAGCCCAGCAGTTCGTCGACGGTCACCCCGCGCATCTGCAGTCCGGTGAGCAGCGCCGTTATCTGCTCGGGCGGATATTCGGAGCGGGTGATGCCTATCAGTATGGCCTTGGTTTCTTCCCGGGTCAGTTCCTCGTGGTTGAGCATCCGCTCGAGCGTATTGTTCATGTCTTGTTTCATTGTCGTTGTCTTTGATGTAAGTCTTGTGTCGGTTGAGGTCGATGCCGCCAGTTGGTTGCGGGGCGGCATGGCCGGTGTTGTTTGTATGTTTTTGTTACCATAGGCCCCAGGTCGGTGCCTGTTGTGCAACCTTTTGGCCTTCAGGGTGTTGCGTCGCGTGCGGTTTGCCGTTGCCAAACGGGCCCTTTGGCAGTGCGGCAAGTGCCGTTTTGCATTGCCAAACGGGCCGTTTTGCAATGTGGCCTCGCCCTTGCGGCAGCATTGACTGTGGCGTTGTAATGTTATTTCCTGCTGTTGGCGCTACCTCACGCCGGGTCGGCCGGCGAGCCAGTTGGCCATGATGGTTCGTCCTTGTGGCGTGAGCACGCTTTCGGGATGGAACTGGATGCCGTGTATGTCGTAGCTTCTGTGCTTCAGGCCCATTATCAGTCCGTCGTCGCTCTCGGCCGTCACCTCGAGGCATTCGGGCAGCCCCTCGCGGTTAACCACCCACGAGTGGTATCGCCCCATGGTGATGCGGCGCGGCAGCGAACCGAAGATGTAGTCGTTGCCCAGTTGCGTTCCTTCTGTGGCCACGCCGTGGAACACCTCGCTGAGGTTGGTAAGGCGGGCCCCGAAGGCCTCGCCTATGGCCTGGTGGCCAAGGCAAACGCCCAGCATGGGCTTGCGCCCGGCATACGCCTTGATTGTTTCGGGCATGAGGCCAGCCTCCGACGGTATGCCCGGCCCGGGGCTGAATATCAGCTTGTCGAATGGTTCGAGCTGCCCGATGGCATAGCGGTCGTTGCGCATTACCGTCACTTCGGCCCCCAGTTCGTTTACCAGGTGCCTGAGGTTGTAGGTAAACGAGTCGTAGTTGTCAATGATAGCTATTTTCATTTCTTTATGTTTCTGAATGTCGTTACATCTGTTCGGCCATGCTGATGGCCTTGCGCAGTGCCCCGAGCTTGTTGTTCACTTCCTGCAACTCGCCCTCAACGCTGCTGCGGGCCACGATGCCTCCGCCGGCCTGGAACCACAGCTCGCCGTTGCGGGCCACGAAGGTGCGTATGGTGATGGCCTGGTTCAAGTTGCCGTTGAGGCCTATATAGCCTATGCACCCGCCGTAGGCGCCGCGGCAGTGGGGCTCGTATTGGCTTATCAGCTGCATGGCCCTGACCTTTGGGGCGCCCGAGAGCGTGCCTGCGGGGAAGGTGTCGACGAAGGCCTTTAGCGGGTCGGCGCCCTCGTCGAGCGTTCCGCTGACCCTTGATACGAGGTGGAACACGTGCGAGTATGTCTGCAAGTCTTTGTAGAAGTCGACTCCCACGTCGTGGCAGTTGCGGCTGAGGTCGTTGCGCGCAAGGTCGACCAGCATCACGTGCTCGGCGTTTTCCTTCGGGTCGGAGCGCAGTTGTTCGGCCTTGAGCCTGTCGGAGGCGTCGTTGCCCGTGCGCCTTGCTGTTCCGGCAATGGGGTCGATGAATGCCTTGCGGCCCTCGATGCGGCAGTGGGTTTCGGGCGAAGAGCCGAACAGCCTGAATCCTCCGAAGTCGAAATAAAACAGGTATGGCGACGGGTTGACGGAGCGCAGGGCCCTGTAGAGCGTGAAGTCGTCGCCTTCGTAAGGCTGGACAAAGCGCCTTGACAGCACTATCTGGAACACGTCGCCCCTCATGCAGTGGGCTATTCCGCGCCTTATGTTCTCCCTGTGCTCGTCGTCGGTGAGCGTTGGCACGGCCTCGCCAGTGGTGCGGAAGCCGTAGGTGCCGGCGCAGTCTTTGTTCATTCGCTTGAGCACGCGGTCTATGTCGGCCTCGTTGCCGAGCGTCACCACGGTCATGGTGTTGTCGAAATGGTCGAAGGCCACAACCACCTTATATAATATGTACATCAGGTCGGGGGCGTCGTTGCGTTGCTGTGTCACGTCTTTGACGTCGATGCCTTCGGTGTATCTCACCGCGTTGAACGAGGTGTAGCCGTAGAGTCCGCACAGTTCGGAGCCTTCGCCCTCAACCCTGAAGCTGTCTACAAACTCGCGCAGGGCCTGTTCGATGCCGTAGCCCGGGCCAATGTGCGCCTCTTTGCGCCTGCCGTCGGGGTAGGCCATGGTGCACATGCCGTGGCCTATTGATATGCTTGCCATTGGCTCGACACCTATGAACGAGCGGCTCGTGGCCCTGTCGTGGTAGTCGGAGCATTCCATCAGGGCGCTCATGGGCTGCATGTCGCGCAGCCGCAGGTAGGCTCCCACAGGGGTGTGCAGGTCGGCGAGCACTGTTTTTGCTGTTGTCTTATATTTGTATGTCATGTCTTGTGTTGGTTTGCATTGTTGGTTTGGCCACGCAGGTTGTGGCCCATGTCTGTGTGCCGTGGCCGCCGGCCGCCGCCGGCCGTGGCTCAGAACGTGCCGTATTCGCCGGCCATGGCTTTGTTGGTCAGGTAAGTCTCCACGTCTTTGTCGCCCCTGCCGCTTACCGTGAGCACCACCACATCGTTGCTGTTGAAGTGCATCTTGCCAAGTGCGGCTATGGCGTGGGCGCTTTCCAGGGCGGGTATTATCCCTTCGGTGCGCGTCAGCTCGAATGCTGCGCGAATGGCTTCGTCGTCGTTGATGGCGTAAACCGTGGCCCGCTTCTTTACGGCCATGTTGGCGTGCATGGGCCCGATGCCCGGGTAGTCGAGCCCTGCCGATATTGATTCTGCCTCCATTATCTGGCCGTCGGGGGTCTGCATGACAAGCGTCCTCGACCCGTGCAGTATGCCGACAGAGCCTGCGTGTATCGTGGCGGCGGTGTGGCCGGTGTCGGCTCCCTGCCCGCCGGCTTCTGCCAGCACAATCTTCACGCGCTCATCGTCGATGTAGTGGTATATTGTTCCGGCAGCGTTCGACCCTCCGCCGATGCAGGCTATGAGGTAGTCGGGATAGTCGCGCCCTGTCTTTCTTGCCAGCTGCTCCTTTATTTCCTTCGATATGATGCTCTGTAGTCGCGCCACTATGTCGGGATAAGGGTGGGGGCCGACGGTCGAACCGATGATGTAGAACGTGTCCTGCGGGTGGCAGCACCAGTCGCGTATGGCCTCGTTGGTGGCGTCTTTGAGCGTGTGGTTGCCCGTAAACACGGGGCGCACCTCGGCGCCGAGCATCTTCATGCGCTCCACGTTGACGTGTTGGCGCTCAACGTCGAGCGCCCCCTGGTATACCACACAGGGCATGTCCATCAGTGCGCACACCGTTGCCACGGCCACACCGTGCTGCCCTGCGCCTGTCTCGGCTATGATTCGCTTCTTCCCCATCTTCTTCGCAAGGAGTATTTGGCCCACGGTATTGTTTATCTTGTGGGCCCCGGTGTGGTTCAGGTCTTCGCGCTTCAGGTATAGTTCGCATCCGTAGCGCTCGCTCATGCGGGCCGCGCGGTACAGTGGCGAGGGCCTTCCCACATAGTCGTTGAGCAGCTCCATGTACTCTTGTTTGAACTCTTCCGACTCCATGATTCCAAGGTATTGCTCTTTAAGGGCTTCTACAGTGGAGTATAGAATCTCGGGAACATAGGCCCCGCCAAACTCTCCGTAATATCCGTTCTGGTCAACTAAATACGACTGTTTCATATCTTTAGTGTTGTTGGTTTGCAAATTAAAAAGGCTCGCCGCGGTTGCGACGAGCCTTTGTGTTTATATCTTTGAATACTATGCACAGCTCCGTTACCCGCGATTATCTGAATCTCGAGTTGCGCCACCACCATGCATTGATCATCTGTATCATATCGTTTGTATTTTATTGGTTTACGTTTGCAAAGATAATGCTTTTCTTTTAATCTGCAAATCTTTTGCTTGTTATTTTCTCAAAATGAAATATTTTACCGTAAAATGTGCACTTTCTGTCATGCGTAGGCGCGTTCATAATTATATGGGAAAAACGTGGTCACACACCGAAGCAGTACAGAGTGCAATGGTCGTTTATAATGTTGACCGTATTGAGAAGTATACAGTATTCGCCCGATTCGGTCAAGTCGACGGTAATCAAGAATGATGACTTACCGTATTTTTGGGCGGAAAAGGGCACTTCCTGGTATTCAGTGAGGCAGTAAGGCCCTGTTCTTGTAACGTCCTTGTTCTTTTTCAAAGATAGCTTTCTTGTCTTTTGGACTGAGAATTTGGCCAAAAATATAATGTCATGAGGGTCTGCTTTCTGGTCAGGAACACGTACGATGATTTTCTGTTCGCCCAGTTTCGCCCTTAGGTTTGAGTATTTTTTGTCAACGTAAATCTTTAGTTTGGGAATGTCAGAATAGTCGCTTGCCTGCGTAATCAGCGCAGAGACAGTTTCTTGGTCGTTGCTGTAAGATGTGTTGTCTTTGCTTTTTGTCTTGGCAAAAACCAGTTTTTTAGACTTTAATGATTGGTTCTTGCTTTTGTTGATTCCAACCGTTTTTTCGAGTTGTACGTATTCTTTGTTGTCGAAGTTGCACATGTATGCTTCGCCGATATGCCTTGGTTCGGGTATTGGCAAATCCATTTCAGCAATGTCAATCCGCCCGAGTATGGAATGGTTGACGTAAGCAACATCGCTTTTCTTGATGTCGAACTCTGTGCCGGCACGCAGGTAGACAATGACGTCGCCGCGCATGCTGAGTATTGAGTCGACCTCGAATCCGTCTTTGTCGATGGGTTTTATGAGGTTTTTGCCGTTTTGGGCTGATGTGCAAACAGATATTACTATTGCAACAAACAGTAAATAAGCCTTTTTCATTTGCTTGAGTTTAGGTGTCTGTTAGATTGGTGTTTATTGTGCGGCCACTTGGTATTGCAGCACCTTCTTCAGTCCGGGCATGCTCATGTAGCGCGACTTCACCCCGCTGATGTATACCAGTCGGTTCCACAGATGCGGGTTGTCTACAAGGTTGAGCGCCGCCCTCACGTCCTTGTATTCGGTGAGGCACACCGGGAAGAGGTGCTCGTCGGTCAGGTACTTGAAGTCGTCGAGGTCGGCGGGCTCGTCGGCCAGTATGATGGCAGTGCTGCCTTCAAACGGCTCTGTGAAGTCGGCGTTCCTCATGCTCCGTGTGCATGACGCCACGATATAGCCCCTGACGCAGATGACCTCGCCCACCGTGGCCTCCTGTGCCTCGGCCACGGTCATGTAGTCTATCTGTGCCGTGTCTTTGTTTATTACCCCCTTGTCGGGCCTCGGCTGCTCTTCGTCGGGCTTGGAGCCTTCGTCGAACACATTCTTTTCGCATGCCGCGGTTAGCGAGACGCATGCCATGGCAACAGCCATCATAGTGATTTTTAAGTTAGTTTTAACCATGCTGCAAGTTCTTTGGTTGTCGTTGTTGTTGTAGCCCGGGGCATGTCATCTGTTGCGACGGTAGTCCCATTCGTCGTCGCCCTCGTCGAAATGGTCCTCGCCGTCGTCGTATCCACGGTTTGCAGGCCCGTCGGTGTGGCCGTAGCCGTGGCGTTCCGTTCCACTGCCTGTGGGTTGGCTGCCCCCGTCGTGGCTGCCTTGCCCCCGCCTTGCCGGCGGGTTGGCCGGCCTGTTGCTGCCCTCCGGCCTGCTGCGGGGGGTGTCGTATGTTCGTCCGTCGTTCCATTCGTCGGCCGTGAGCGTCGACATTATTTTGCCGTCGGGCGACACAAGGAATATGAAGTCGTCGTTGTGGCGCCTTGCCTGCACGGCGTATAGCAGTCCGCCGGGCGAGTCGACCACCTTGTTGTCGTTGTCGTCAATGTCTTCGTAGGCCAAGCCTTCTTGCCCGATGGCTTCGATTACGCGTTCCGGCAGCCTTTCGCGCCTTGTTTCCCACAGCGTGCGCACCCAGCGGCTGCTGCCGTCGAAGAGTGCAACCTTCTCCGTGCCATCGTGCACAATCTTCACTTCAAGGTAGCCGTTGTCATAGTCGTGGTCGAGTATGCGGCATCCGTCATAGCGCTGCCTTATCAATTCGTCGGTTCCTTCTGCTTGCCTTGTTTCTCGGTTAATGCTTGTTTCAGGTTTGTTGCTGTCTTTTGTGCCAGTCGTGTTTGTGCACGACATCGTTGCAAAGAGCGACATGACCATTGCTGCTGTCAGTAATGTCTTGTTGGCATTCATGGGCATTTGCATTTTAAATATATTGCCACAAATTTACAGAAAAAATGGCATTATGCAAAGATGTTATTCATTTTTTGCTTTAAAAATTTGCAGTTTAGTTGGAAAATGCTTATATTTGCCATCGGTAAGTTCTATCAGCCATTGTTGATGACCTTATCTATAAGCATCCAGGTTGGCGCGTCCTGCGCCAACCTTTTGTTTTCCCTGCGTATAGGTAGCGTTTCCGTTGGCGTGCGGTGGGGTGGTAATGGCGGTCGGCAGAGTGCAAATTTTGTTGACAAACAGTTGCTTGAGAATGGCTGTGGCGGCGCGTCGGTAGGTCTCGGCGGCAAATTCTGCAATCTCAGGAGAGCTAGGTTAAAGTATTGACTTTCTGGCCGTTGCGGCTGGTGGGGCGGGGGTTGCGCTCCCTCTGGCGCCCAGCGGTGTTGTCAAACAGCCCGTTTTAGAAGCCCGAACGGGCCGTTCCAGCCTTCCAAACATGCCATCTTGCAGTATGCAATGGCGTTCGGCGGGGTGGTTCAAGCCAGGTTTTTCGGCAAAATGGGGCCCGATGGCGGCCGGCGTGCGGCCTTGACAGGGATGTTGGTCTGGCTTTTTGGCAAAATGGTTCCGGCCAACGGGCTGTTTGATATGGTGCAGACGGGGCTGTTTTTTACCAAAAATGTTGACATGTGGATTGCTTGCCACTGTCCGTGGCAGGCATTTGGAAAGACAAAAGTTGCCCGGCCTCACGGTCGGACAACTTTCAAACTAACTTATATAATAATGCACATAATTTTATCTGAACACAGATGGCGCCAACAACGCCAGTGGCTTTGCACTTCGTCTGGAGGGCATGATGGGGCGCCGTGACGCCTTTGTCGGGGTATTAAGTTGTGCTGATGCCTCATGATCCTTGCTCCGAGGAACTTTGGCCCATTGCCGCCTTTGCGGCTGTTGTGGCAGGTCTTCTGACTTCGTTCCACCCCGGGCGCCTTCCCGCCCGGCCTGCGTTAGGCCTGAGCAGTGGACTGAAATGCCCGTGGGTAATAAAGGAACTTACAGCTGCGGGACAGTTGGGGATTTGCACCTCCATTCCCTTTTAATCGCAGTTGCGCGAACCTCAACGCGTGCAAAGTTACAGATAAATAATGTATCAAGGTGGTTAAATGCTGTGAATTTGTGGTTTCGTTAACCCAAATTAACATGGCGAGGGCTCTCGCCACGTGCTTCCGTTGCCATGGTGGCGGCAATGTGAAGCGCCATGAGAGAGCCCTCGCCCTTATGGTTGTTGTTGTCTTGCCCTGCCCCCTGCAGGCGGCAGGGGCCTGTGGCGGTCATTGCTGGTTGATGTCCCAACCTATTGCGCTGGCGCCCAGCACTGCCGCCGATGCACCGTCGAGGCTGCTCACCAGGAACTTGGCCTTGCCTTGGAATATGGGCAGCACGCTTTCGTCGTAGGCGCGCCGTATGGGATCCATTATCAGTTCGCCGGCCTTGACCAGCCCCCCGAAGAACACGAAGGCCTCGGGACTGCTGAATGTGGCGAAGTCGGCGCAGGCCTGGCCCAGCATCTTGCCCGTAAACTCGAATATGTCTTTGGCCATCTTGTCGCCCTTGCCTGCGGCTATGCTGATGTCGAGCGACGTTATGTCTTCGGCATTCATCTCCCTCAGTATCGAAGGCTCGTTGGTGTTGGCCAGCATTTCGCGTGCCGTGCGGGCCACACCGGTGGCCGAGCAGTATGCCTCGAGGCAACCGTGGCGCCCGCATCCGCACAGCCTGCCGCCCTCGCGCACCATTATCACGTGGCCCAGCTCGCCGGCGAAGCCGTCGCTGCCGTACACCAGCTGCCCGTTGACCACGATGCCTGAGCCCACGCCCGTGCCCAGAGTGAGCATGATAAAGTTCTTCATGCCCTTTGCCACGCCGTAGGTCATCTCTCCGAGCGCCGCTGCGTTGGCGTCGTTAGTGAGCGCGACGGGTATGCCTATGGCCTGGGCGAACATGTCGGCCAGCGGAACCACGCCCTTGCCCCACGAGATGTTGGGGGCGCGCTCTATCGTCCCGCTGTAGAAATTGCCGTTGGGAGCGCCAATGCCCATGCCCTTGATCTTGCTTATGCCGCCCACCTGCTCGATTATTATCTGCAGTGAGTCGGTGGCACTCTTCACAAAATCCTCTGCACTTTTGTAGGCCTGGGTCTTTATAGCCGTTGTGGCTTTTATGTAACCGTGACTGTCTACAATGCCGAATACAGCATTGGTGCCTCCCAGGTCGAGGCCTATGACGTACGGTTTGATGCTTTGTTGTATGTCCATATTCATACTATGGTTTTTATTTATGGGTGTTGTTAGTTGCGAAGACAAAGTTATGCAAAAACCATGACAGGCCAAACATTTAGCCTGAAAAACTTGCTCATTTCGTTTATTTTTAGCAATTTTGCATTCGTTATGCCGTTTCCTATACATATAGACATATTGAATTTCATCTTCAAGGGAATCCTTATAGGGATGATTGCGTCGGCGCCGATGGGGCCGGTGGGGGTGCTCTGTGTGCAGCGCACGCTCAACAAAGGCCGTTGGTATGGCTTCGTCACAGGAGTGGGCGCAGCCTTGAGCGACATCATCTACGCCGGGATAACGGGGCTGGGCATGAGCCTGGTGATGGATTTCGTCAACGACCCGGAGAACAAGCTGTACTTGCAAATAGTGGGCAGCGTGCTCCTCTTTGCCTTCGGGGTGTACACCTACCGTACCGACCCGACGCGCAACATGCACCATTCGGGCACCAAGAAAGGCTCGCTGCTGCACAACGGCATAACGGCTTTCCTCGTGACGTTCTCCAACCCGCTCATCATCTTCCTCTTCCTGGCCTGTTACGCACAGTTCGCCTTTGTGCTGCCAGACCATCCTTTCGAGATGTGCGTGGGCTTCCTGAGCATATTCGGCGGTGCCATGCTGTGGTGGTTTGGCCTGACTTGGCTCATCGACAAGATACGGGGGAAGTTCGACGACAACGGCATCAAGCTGATTAATCAGGTCATCGGGGCCGTGGTGATGATTTGTTCGGTCATCATGGTGTTCGGGACAGTGACCAACATATACAGGTTTTTCTGACGAATCATGTTCATAGCACAGCAATTAAGGAAAAAGAACATAGCCGAGTATCTGCTCTACATGTGGCAGATAGAAGATACGATAAGGGCATTCGGATGCTCGCTCTCAAGGATAAGGCGCGAGTATATCGACCATTTCGACTATACCGACGAGCAGAAGGAGGAAGAGGCCGACTGGTTTGGCAACCTCATAAGGATGATGAACCAGGAAGGATGCCGCGAGAAAGGGCACTTGCAGATAAACAAGGTGACCATGCAACAGCTGGCCGAACTGCATGCCCAGCTGCTGCAGAGCCCCAGATACCCTTTCTACAACAGCGAGTATTACAAGGTATTGCCGTTCATAGTCGAGTTGCGCAACCGCGGGGCGAGCAAAGACGAGAATGAGGTTGAGACGTGCTTCAACTCTCTTTACGGCGTCATGATGCTCCGGCTGGCCAAGAAGCCGATAAGCCCCGACACGGAGCACGCCGTGAAAGAGATATCGACGCTTGTAGGGATGCTCAACGACTATTACCTGAAAGACCGCGAGGAACCGCTCGAGTTCTGACCGGCACGCAACGCAATGGTTATTGTTACACGATATAAGACATAGAGACGGATGAACATTCTTGTCACAGGCTGCAACGGGCAGCTGGGAAATGAGATGCAACTGTTGGAAAAAGACAATGGGCAACATGTCTTTTTCAATACCGACGTGAGCCAGCTCGACATCACCGACCAGGCCGCTGTCGACCGCTTCGTGGCCGGCCATGAGATTGACTGCATCGTTAACTGCGCGGCTTACACAGCCGTCGACCGCGCCGAAAGCGACCGCGAGCTATGCACCACGCTCAACACGGTGGCCCCGGCCTACCTCGCCGCTGCTGTCGAGAGGCGGGGCGGGGCGATGATACAGGTGTCGACAGACTATGTTTTCGACGGAAAGGCACACACGCCGTACGTCGAAACCGACACGCCTTCGCCCGACAGTGTGTACGGAAGCACCAAGCTGGCCGGCGAACTGGCCGTGGTCAAGTTCTGCCGGCGCACGATGATTGTGCGCACGGCATGGCTTTATTCGTCATTTGGCAACAATTTCGTAAAGACGATGATGCGCCTCGGCCGCGAGAAAAAGGAGCTTGGGGTGGTCTTCGACCAGATTGGCACGCCCACGTATGCACGCGACCTGGCCGTGGCGATAATGGCTGCGGTGAACAAGGGCATCGTGCCCGGAGTCTACCATTTCTCGAACGAGGGCGTGTGCAGCTGGTATGACTTCGCCAAGGCCGTTCACCGCATGGCCGGGATTGGCACGTGCCACGTGCGCCCGTTGCACACGTCAGAGTATCCCACGCCGGCCAACAGGCCGCACTACAGCGTGCTCGACAAGACAAAAATCAAGGAGACGTACGGCATAGAGATTCCCCATTGGGAAGAAAGCCTTGGCGACTGCATGGCCAGGCTGATGGCTCAGTGATGGCAGATGGCGCCCCGGGCGTGGGCGCTGGCGGCCGGCAGGAGTGCCGGCGTGCTCCGAATGCGGCAAGGCTGCTGTGCCGGTGCCGCGGGCATTGGCTGCGGCAGGGCAGGCTTGGGGCCTTTTCATGAGGCCGGCGATGTAGACATGATTTTACGAGAACACCAGATATATGAACAACGAGATAGAAAGAAGACGAACATTTGCGATAATCTCGCACCCCGATGCGGGTAAGACAACACTAACGGAGAAGTTCCTGCTCTTCGGCGGACAGATACAGGTGGCCGGTGCAGTGAAGAGCAACAAGATAAGGAAGACGGCAACTTCCGACTGGATGGACATCGAGAAACAGCGCGGAATATCCGTGTCGACATCGGTGATGGAGTTTGATTACGAGGGATACAAGGTGAACATACTCGACACCCCGGGCCACCAGGACTTTGCCGAAGACACATACCGCACACTGACCGCCGTCGACTCGGCCATCATCGTGGTGGACAGCGCCAAGGGAGTTGAGACTCAGACGCGCAAACTGATGAACGTTTGCCGCATGAGGAACACGCCCGTAATTATTTTCGTCAACAAGATGGACCGCGAGGGGCGCGACCCTTTCGACCTGCTCGACGAGCTTGAGCAAGAGCTCCAGATTAAGGTGAGGCCGCTGTCGTGGCCCATCAACCAAGGCGCGCGCTTCAAGGGGGTGTACAATATATATGAAGGCAAGCTCGACCTGTTTACGCCCGACAAGCAGAGGGTGACCGACAAGGTGGAGGTCGACATAGACAGCAGCGAGCTTGACGAGCGGGTGGGAGCCGACAACGCATCGAAGTTGCGCGACGACTTGGAGCTGGTCGACGGCGTTTACCCCGAGTTCAATGTCGACGACTATAGGGATGCCACGGTGGCACCCGTGTTCTTTGGCTCTGCGCTCAATAATTTCGGAGTGCAGGAACTGCTCAATTGCTTTGTCAAGATAGCCCCGAGCCCACGCCCGACGAAGGCCGAAGAACGCATGGTGAGCCCCGACGAACCCAAGTTTACGGGCTTCATATTCAAGATAACAGCCAACATCGACCCTAACCACCGCTCATGCATAGCCTTCTGCAAGGTGTGCAGCGGAAAGTTTGTGCGCAACCAGCCTTACCTGCACGTCAGGTTGGGCAAGACGGTGCGCTTCTCTTCGCCCACGCAGTTCATGGCGCAGCGCAAGAGCACCATCGACGAGGCATACCCGGGAGACATCGTAGGACTGCCCGACAACGGCATATTCAAGATTGGCGACACGCTGACCGACGGCGAGCAACTGCATTTCAGAGGCTTGCCGAGCTTCTCGCCCGAGATGTTCAAGTACATAGAGAATGCCGACCCGATGAAGTCGAAGCAGCTTCAGAAAGGCATCGACCAGCTGATGGACGAGGGTGTGGCCCAGCTTTTCGTCAACCAGTTCAACGGGCGCAAGATTATTGGCACCGTGGGGCAGCTCCAGTTTGAGGTTATACAGTACAGGCTTGAAAATGAGTACAATGCCAAATGCCGCTGGGAGCCCGTGCATCTGTACAAGGCATGCTGGATAGAGAGCGACGATGAGGCCGAGCTTGCCAACTTCAAGAAGCGCAAGTATCAGTACATGGCCAAGGACAAGGAGGGCCGCGACGTGTTCCTTGCCGACAGCGGCTACGTGCTCAGCATGGCACAGGAAGACTTCAAGCACATCAAGTTTCACACCACCAGCGAGTTCTGACGGTCGGCCGGCAGTGGCCGGCGGTGCATTGGCTTTAGCCACGGGCCAGAAAAGGCATGCTCATTCCGGCGGCGAAAAATCATTACGCCGTTCGGTTCGGCCGGCCACGATGGCGGCCACAGTGCGCGAAACATGCCTTCCGACCGTGCAATACGGGCCGTTCGGCACTGTGGTACGGGCCGTATTGAAAGGCGAAACGGGCCATGTCGCAACATGCTGACAGTCAGGCTGATGGCTGTTTTGGTAAAATTGATTACAAAACGAGCTGCTTGCCGGAACCCCGCAACGGGCGATGCCTGCAGCAATAAATAGTGAGTAAATAGAAAAGAGATGACAAGAGAAGAAGACATAAGGCGCGCCATAGAGACCATGAGGAATGGCGGCGTGATACTGTATCCCACCGACACCGTGTGGGGAATAGGCTGTGACGCCACCAACCCCGAGGCCGTGGCCAAGGTATACAAGATAAAGCAGCGTGACGACTCGAAGGCATTGATATGCCTCGTCGACAGCGATGCCCGCCTGCAGCGCTACGTGCGCAACGTGCCCGACGTGGCATGGCAGCTCATAGACTGCGCCGAGAATCCCCTCACGGTGATACTTGACGGTGCCACCGGCCTTGCGCCAAACCTCATAGCCGATGATGGAAGCATCGCGCTGCGCATAACCAACGAGCCGTTCTCAAAAGAACTGTGCTACCGTTTCCAGAAAGCCGTGGTCTCTACGTCGGCCAACATTTCCGGCCAACCGGCAGCCCAGAACTATTGCGACATCGCGCAGGAATTGCTCGATGCCGTCGACTACGTGTGCTGGAGCCGCCGCCAGGAGCACAAGCCGCACAAACCGTCGAGCATTGTGCGCCTTAGGGTTAACGGTGAGGTCGAAATTATACGCCAATGATAGGGCTGTCGGCGCCCGCCGCGGGGCAATCGTGGTTTGAGCAGCTGCTGGACTGGCGTGAGAAGCACATCAGCGAGCGCACCTTTGTGCTCATGCTGGCCTTTGCCGTTGGCTTCTTCTGTGCCGTGGCGGCGTTTACGCTACACTGGATCATAGCCCAGATAGCCCTGTTGCTCACAAGCTCGTTCAACGAGAAGACGGCCAACTGGCTCTACCTGGTATATCCCGTGGTGGGCATATACCTCACGGGGCTCTTCGTGAAGTATGTCGTAAAAGACAATATCAGCCACGGCATTACGCGCATACTCTATGCCATAAGCAGCAAGCGGAGCCGCCTGCGCGGCCACAACTGCTGGTCGTCGGTGCTGGCCTCGGCCATCACCATCGGCTTCGGCGGCTCAGTAGGTGCCGAGGCGCCCATCGTATTGACGGGCTCGGCCATAGGCTCAAACCTGGGCAAGCTGTTCAGGATGGACAACCGTACGCTCGTGTTGCTTGTTGGCTGCGGTGCTGCCGGTGCCATAGCCGGCATATTCAAGGCACCCATAGCGGGGCTCGTGTTCACCCTCGAGGTGCTCATGATTGACCTTACCATGGCTTCGCTCCTGCCGATACTGATATCCTGCGTCACCGCGACATGCTTTACATACATCTTCAGCGGCTCGACGTCGTTGTTCACGTTCCACCTCGATGCTGCGTGGACGGTAGAACGGGTGCCTGCCAACATTCTGCTCGGCGTCACCTGCGGCCTGCTGAGCCTGTATTTCATAAGGGCCATGACGCTGTGCGAGGACATGTTCTCGCGCTTCAAGGACAAGCCTTACTTCAAACTGGTAATCGGCGGGAGCATGCTCAGCATGCTCATATTCCTCTTCCCATCGCTCTACGGCGAGGGATATCATGACATCAACCAGCTGCTCAACGGCAGTACGGAGGCCGACTGGAACGGCATCATGCACAATTCGCTTTTCTCCGGCCATGGCAGCCTGCTCGTCATCTACGTCTTCCTGGTGGTCATTACCAAGGTGTTTGCCACTTCGGCCACAAACGGAGGGGGCGGATGTGGCGGAACTTTTGCCCCGAGCCTGTTTGTGGGCTGCTTCGGCGGCTTCCTGTTTGCCAGGCTTTGGAACATGTATGAGGTGGGGGTCTATGTGCCGGAAAAGAATTTCGCCCTGCTCGGCATGGCCGGCGTGATGTCTGGCGTGATGCACGCCCCGTTAACGGGCATATTCCTCATCGCCGAGATAACGGGTGGCTACGCGCTCTTCCTGCCGCTGATGATAGTGAGCGTATGCTCTTATCTGACCATAATCATATTCGAGCCACACAGCATCTACGGCATGCGGCTGGCCAGGGAGGGCAAGCTCATCACCCACCATACCGACCATGCAGTGCTCACTCTGATGAGCCTCGACAGCGTGATCGACCGCGACTATACGCCCGTGTCGCCCGACATGGAGCTCGGCACCATCGTGCACAAGATAAGCCGGAGCCGCAACATCTTCCTGCCGGTGCTTGATGCAGCCGGCAATCTGCTCGGCGAGATATACATAACGAAGATAAGGCATGTGGTGTTCCGCATTGAATTGTACCACCATTTCACGGCAAGCCAGCTCATGACACCGCCCGCGGCTACGCTGCGCGACGACGAGCCTATGACCGAGGTCATGCAGGTTTTCGACCGCACACATGCCGACTGGTTGCCTGTGCTCGACGCCGACGGCCATCTGAAGGGCTACATCTCGAGGCAGCGCATGTATGGCATGTATCGCAAGATGGTGGCCGACATGAGTGAAGATTGACATCATAACCAACAGACCATTATGACAAAAGACGATTTGAGGATAGTTTTCATGGGCACGCCGGAGTTTGCCGTCGCTACTCTAAGGGCCTTGGTTGAAGGCGGTTACAACGTGGTGGCGGTGGTGACCCAGCCCGATAAGCCCGTGGGACGCCACGGCAGCGTGCTTCAGCCGTCGGCTGTTAAGCAGTATGCCTGTTCGCTCGGGCTGCCTGTGTTGCAGCCGGTGAAGATGAAAGACCCTGGTTTTGTTGAGCAGCTGCGCTCTTTCCGGGCCAACCTTCAGGTGGTGGTGGCTTTCAGGATGCTGCCCGAGGTTGTGTGGGACATGCCCGAATACGGAACGTTCAACGTGCATGCAGCCCTCCTTCCGCAGTATAGAGGGGCCGCTCCGATAAACTGGGCCGTGATAAACGGTGAGACCCGTACCGGCGTGACCACGTTTTTCCTTGACCACGACATCGATACCGGCCGCGTGATTATGCGCGAGCCGTTTGACATAAAGCCGGAGTACGACGCCGGCGACGTCTACGACGGGCTCATGCAGCTCGGTGCCGGCGTGTGCCTGCGTACGCTCGAGGCAATTGTGGCTGCCGGGGGGCATCCCGAGGCTTTGCCGCAAGACGGACTGCAACAGCCGGGCGAGGTGCTGCACGCGGCCCCGAAGATATTCAAGGAGACATGCCTGATTGACTGGCGAAAGACGGCTGCCGGTGTGCGCAACTTCGTGCGAGGCCTCAGTCCGCATCCCGGTGCATGGACAACACTCGTGACTGCCGACGGAAAACGCTCGGTGATGAAAGTGTATTCCACCGATGCCGAGATAGTAAAGGGGCAGGGCGAACCTGGGCAATTGTTCCGTTGCGGGCGAAAACTGGCCGTCACTACGGCCGGAGGCGAGGCTGTCGTGGTGGATCAGATGCAGGTTGCGGGTAAGAAACGCATGGCTTCGGCCGACTTCCTCAACGGAATGAAAGACATCGACGGTTGCCGGGTGGAATAAAATCTGTGTGCAGACATAATAAATCATGGCTTCTGCCGTTTGTAAAGTAAGCAAGTACAATAAGAAAGGAGCCTATGATGCATTTTACACAGGAAGGAATGAATCCCAACGAACGCACGCTGGATATCATTAAGAAGATAGCTTACACTTACAGAGTAATAAAAATGGCAGACGGGACGACTGTGTCTTTCTGCCTGAATTGAGCGATATATGGCAATGGTTTCACCATCGCTGCTTGCAGCCGACTTCTTGCGGCTCGACAGCGAGATAGAGATGATTAACCGCAGTGAGGCCGACTGGCTTCATCTCGACGTGATGGACGGCGTGTTTGTGCCCAACATTTCGTTTGGCTTTCCCGTCATCGAGGCGGTGGCAAGGGCTTGCACAAAGCCCCTCGACGTGCATTTCATGATTGTGCACCCCGAGAACTACATCCGCCAGACGGCACGCCTGGGGGCCATGATGATGAATGTCCACTATGAGGCATGCACCCATCTGCACCGCACCGTGCAGGAGATACACGATGCGGGGATGAAGGCCGGCGTCACTCTCAACCCTACGACGCCGGTGGTTATGCTTGAAGACATCATCGGGCAGCTCGACATGGTGTTGCTCATGAGCGTTAACCCGGGCTTCGGCGGGCAGGATTTCATTGAAAACACCATCGACAAGGTGGGCAGACTGCGCCGTATGATAGCCGAGAGTGGCTCTCACGCCCTCATAGAAGTTGACGGAGGGGTGCAGGCCGAGACAGCCCCGAGGCTTGTGGAAGCAGGTGTCGACGTGCTCGTCAGCGGCAGCTACGTGTTCAAGAGCCCGCATCCCGAGGAGGCAATAAGGCATTTGCGCAACCTCGGGCGTACGGTTTGAGCAACCAATCAGTTACAGTCAGCCGCAAGAACAGACGCTTGCGGCTGTTTTGTTTTAGGCCTGTAAGTGAATGGTGGTGTCATTGTTGCTGGGTCATGACTGTGGGTTTGTGTCACGGTATGTGTCCCATCCGGTTGTCGGGCATGGCCTTTGGGCTTGTTCCGTCGTAGCGGTAGGAGCCGCTTTTGCCAATTCCTTGGCAATGGCTTAGTCCCGGATGGCATGCGTGTGTTGTCTTTTCGTTTGGTAGGATGGCACACGAGCCGAGGGCAAATGGTCGCTCACAGGTTTTCATGTTGTTTAATATAAAGCCTCGTTTGGCGCAAGTGCATGGATAGAGTAGTGATAACAACCGATTCGGGTGAGCGGGTCGAGGCCGTTGCCCCTGTGGTTATATCGGCCAGCAGGGCCACCGACATACCGGCATTCTATGCCGAATGGTTCTTCCGCAGGCTGGAGCGTGGCTACTGTGTGTGGGTGAATCCGTTCAGCAAACGTAAAGTGTACGTATCGTTTTTGCGGTGTAAGGTCATCGTGTTTTGGACGAAAAACCCTGCACCGATTATGCCATATCTGCACATACTCGACCGTAAACGCATCCACTATTACTTTCAGTTTACCATCAACGACTATGAGCAAGAGGGCTTGGAGCCACGAGTGCCATCGCTCGGCTGTAGGGTCGACACCGCCCGGAGGCTGGCTGCAATGATAGGCGCCGGCAGGGTGGTGTGGCGTTTCGACCCGATGCTGCTCACGCCATCGTTGACACCGCATGATTTGCTGGCCCGTGTCTGGCGGTTGGGTAACATGATGAGGGGATGCACAGAGAAGCTCGTGTTCAGCTTTGTCGACGTGGGTGCCTATCGGCGCGTTGCTTCCAATCTGCGTGCCTCGTGCAGCTTGTATGCACAGGCGGGCGTGACGTCGGCCGAACCGTCGGCCGGGCAGCGTTTGGAGTTGGCTGTCGGTTTGGCCCGTATGCGCGACAGGTGGGCTTCGGATGGATGGAAAATTGATTTGGCTACGTGCGCCGAAGAAGATGACTTCGGGGCATACGGCATCTCTCACAACTGTTGTATCGACGGTACGCTGATAGAGCGGCTCTTCGGCAACGACCCCGAGTTGGTTTATTATCTGCATTCCGGGAAACTGCCGCTGCCCGATGCAGGCGGCCACATGTCGGTCATGCCCCTGGCAAAGCGCAGTCTAAGGGACAGGGGGCAGCGCAAGGCGTGTGGGTGCATGGTAAGCAAGGACATTGGCATGTATTCCACTTGCGGCCATCTTTGCGCTTACTGTTATGCCAACGGCAGCAGGATGACGGTCGAACGCAACATGGCTGCTCACAACCCCGGCGGTGAGAGCTTGTGTGGATGAACTTTGCGGTGTGTAAGGAGTGATTCAGGCAGACTGCTTTACATAATGCTCAGGCCCCGATGCTGAGCATTATGTCGTGCTCGCGGGCCATGCGTCTCAGGTTGATTATGGCGTAGCGCATGCGGCCGAGCGACGTGTTGATGCTCACGCCGGTAATGTCGGCAATCTCCTTGAACGACAAGCCTTGATAGAACCGCATGTATACCACTTCGCGCTGTGGGGCAGGCAAGGCGTTCATCATGCGGCGCACGTCGGAGTGAACCTGCTCGCTGACAATCTCGTCTTCACGGCAGATGTCCATGACAGAGGCACTTTTGAGGTTTGTCAGGTCATTGTCTTCTGCCATTTCCACTATGTGCTCATTCTTGTTCTGGCGATACCAGTCCATGATGACGTTGTGGGCAATGCGCGTAACCCAGAATGAGAACTTGCCGGAGTCGGTATACTTTCCTTCCTGCAGCTTCATTATGACCTTGACAAAAGTGTCTTGGAAAATGTCGTTGGCCGTCTCCTGGTCGCGCACTACGAACATTATATAAGTAAAGAGCTTTGTTTGATTTCGTGACAATAACTCATCAAAGGCTCTGTTATCTCCCTCAACGTACAGTAATGCCAACTCTTCGTCGGTCATACTTCCGAATTTCTTCATACTTAATTGTCTTTTGTTGATTAAGTAAATGTCTCGTCGATAGGCTTAACAGTTTTGATTAATTGTTATTGGAATGTTTATTTTATATTGCAAAAGTATATAAAATAATTCTTTCAACCAAATTATTGGCGTGGAATTTGTATGTCTTCAGTGTTTTTATTTTTAGATTTTTTCGCTTTGAAACACGCTCGCTCTTGCCTAGGGCTTGGTCGCACAAGTGTATTTTAATATATATGCCGAATGGCTGGTGCATTGTGATTGGCGCTTGACCATTGTTTGTAAACGGTTGCACGAATAGCACGCCGGGGAGCGCTATGCGAGTTTTTACGGTGCGCGCACTGCCGTCGCCGAAACCGGCACTGTGTGTTATGCCTGCCATGTTGGGCCGTTGAGTTTTCCAAAAATCGGCAGTTTAAGCCACAATGATTGCAAAGTATTGTAGTGCAAATTGTTTGTTGCCATGTTCTGAGGCTTTTTGCCATGTGTGGCAACCATGCTTTAAGCCTTGCGCAAGCAGGGCAATCGAAGGTGCACAGCAAGCCGGTAGTTGATTGAACTAAACGCGTCAAATTGTCGGCTCACTGCTTGACGGATGTCAATACATGCCGTTTTGCGTCGTAGAACGTGCCGTTTTGCACTTTGAAACGGCACGTTTTGCCGACCAAAACGGGGCTTTTTGCAAACGCTTTGTTGTTGTTTTCCAACACGCTGACAGTCAGATGGTTGGCTCACCGCAGGCTTTGTTCTTCATTCCGCGGCGATATTTTGATTTCGTTTTGATTTTATCGGCAGACATTTATTGTCGTGATTTCGACGGCTATTGTCTGTTTACAGGCATGGATGGCTGGTTCCGTTGTAAATCGGCGTGCGAAACAGAGCGAACATGCATTCAACCAAAATCGCAATTCGGTTTTTGCATCTACGCATCCACATTGCAGTGCAAACAAATTTCAGCCCTCGCCTTATGCGTAGCAGCCTGAGGCCACGCCACAGCAGGCAGCCTGCCACGGTGATGTTGCATGCGTCTGGGAATAGGGATTTTGTTTTCGATGCTAACACTATGCGGCATAATGGCAATATCTGGGCATGCCGGTTGAGACAATAGTGCTTTTTTGGAATGCAAAAAGCCCTCTCTACTGCAAAGGCGACTAAGAGAATACGGTTGTACGGCGTGTGGTTTGCAGCATGTCGTGGGTTTAATCACAATAGATAATCACCACAGTTGTGGCTGTGCTTTGGTTGCTTTTTTGGGCTTTCTGTATACTTTGTTGCTGCTGTCGGCACCTTGTGGCTGCTTTGTCTCAACCAGGCCAGCTGCACTTCTACCAGGAGCGAGGGGCTATTTTGAATAGAAGCTGTTCATAGCCACTTATGGCTCTAATGACCGATTGGTGTTAAATCTGGTTCTGAAATTTAGCAGTTAGATGTTTGTTTAGAAGTTAATGCCTCTACCAATCAAGCTTTTCCATCCTCGAAAGGGCATCATGCCCGTCGTTGCGTCAGGTTGTAGTCCGGCATGCCTTGGCCAACAGCGCCGGGCAATCAGCACAGCAGCATGATGAAATCTTTTTGTGGCCAAACGGCCGATTGGCATTAAAAAAACGTTTGCGGCAATGGTTCCATATCGCTGAACCAATTGCCGCAAACATCATTCTAAGCTTTGTGACGTTTTATTTGCCAAACAGCCACCACCTTTTCTTTTTAGTGCTGTTACCTCGATCATGCATGTACGGATTGTCAAGACTCCCGTTTTCAGCCTCGGCAAGCAAGTCGTTCCATGTCTTGTTCTGCTTTATCATGCGGTAGATAGTGCCCCAGTCGGGCAGTCCTCCGAGGTTGCGGTCGTCGATGAACATGTCGGCCTTGAGCTTGCGGCTGAAATGCTGGTTGTTGCTTTCAGTCTCTTCGGGGTAGTCGCGGTTGGTTGCCCAGAACTCAACACCGCGCTCCCTGCACCATTCGATGGCGTCGTTGAGCAGCTCCCCTTCGCGCACGCTCCACAGTATCAGCCTGTGTCTGTCTTTGATAAGCATTTTGAGCGTGTCGGTGGCGAATGGAATCTCGTTGCCTATCTCCGGGTATTTGTGCTCGACGATGGTTCCGTCAAAGTCTACTGCAATCGTCATGTCGCTTTTACCTTGTTTTTATCGAGTTGTCTTCTTTGTTGCCATAGTGGCTGTTGGCGTAGTTGCCATAGGTGCCGTAGCGCCCGTAGTGACCGTAACGCCCGTATTTGCCATACTTGCCGTAGCCGTAGTAGTAGCCATACTTCTTCTTTGAGAGGTCTACTCCGTTGAGCACAATGCACATGTTAGGCAGCTTTTTCTCCTTGGCGAGCTCGTTGATTGGGCCGAAAGACGACTTTGCCGTATAGTCGGCACGGCATACGATGATTGACACATCTGCCAGCTTGCCGATTTGGAACGTGTCTGTCACGAGTCCGATAGGGGCTGTGTCGAGTATTATGTAGTCGTATTCTTTCTTCAGGTGCTCGATGATTACTCCGAGGTTCTCTCTTGCCAGCAGCTCCGTCGGGTTGGGAGGGATGGGCCCGGCCAGCATCAGGTCGAGCTTGGGGTTGACACCCGACGGCTGTATCTGGCTGGTTATGTCGGCCGGTGTTATCGTTTCTTTTGTCAGCAACGGGGTTACTCCGCGGTTTCTGTCGGAGAGGCCGAAGAGCCGTCCGAGCGCGGGCTTTCTGATGTCCAGGCCAATCAGTATTACCTTCTTGCCGAGCAGGGCAAAGCTTACTGCTATGTTTGCGGCGTTGAACGTCTTTCCCTCGCCCGATGTCGACGACGTGAACATTATCACTTTCTGGCTGTCCTTGAGCATGAACTGTATGTTCGTGCGCATAGATCGGAATATCTCGTCAATCTGGTCGTTCTTGTTCTCGTGCACAACGATACCTGCCGCGCTCTTCGCGCTTTCGCTTGCCACTGCCACATCTGCAATGACGGGAAGGCTTGTGAGCTTGACCACGTCGTCGTGGCCCTCAATCTTGTATCTCATCAGTTGCAGTATGTATAGTATGGCGAACGGTATGCCGATGCCAATCACCAGTGCAGCCAACAGTATTACGCTTCCCTTGGGGCTCACTTTGCCTCCGAATATCGGGTCGTCAATCATGGTTCCCTTGTCGGCTGTGGCGGCGAGGGATATCGAGTTCTCCTCTCGCTTTTGCAGAAGCATGAGGTACAGGCCCGACTTTACTTCCTGCTGGCGGCCAATCTGCGTCAGTATGCGCTCCTGCTCAGGGGTGCTTGCAATCCTGTTTTGGTACAGGTTGTATTGTTTCTCGATGCCTTGCAACTTGATGTCGGCGCTGCGGCGTGCTTGGAGCAGGGCCGTGCGGAGGCTTGACTGCAGTTCGTTGAGGGTGTTGGTCAGTGCCATTACCTGCGGTGCAATCTCCGATGCAGACTGCAGCAGCCTGTTCCTTTCGAGCACCGACTGGTTGAACTGTGTGATGAGTGCCGTCGACGCCGGGTCTTCAAGCCCGATGTTGGACGGTATTATTTCATATTTGTTGCTCGGGTTGTCTATGTACTCCCGGAGGTAATTGAGCAGTTCTATCTGCGACTTTGCCTCCGACAGCTTTGATGCGTACTGGCTTGACTGGGTAAGGGTCTCGGTGGCGTCGAGGCTCAGCTGCGTGAGGTTGTGCTTTCTCTTGTAGCTTTCCAGGTCGCCTTCGGTAGTTCCAAGCTCTGTGTTTATTTTCTCAAGACGCTCGTTGATAAATTGTTCCGTCTTGATGGCTATCTCGTTCTTGTCGGCGTTGGCCTGCCTGTTGTAGCATATCACCAGTTGCCTGAGGAAGTCTTCGGCCCTCCTTGCGTCTTTGTCGCTGATGCTGACAAGAGCTATCGACGTTGTCTTCGATGTGGGCTCTACGCTCATGGTTCTGATGTAGTTGGCTGCAACGGTCGACGGCGGCATTATTGTCACAATGAGGTCGTTGGTCTTCGACTCTTCAGGTATCTCGTGCAGGTTCGGTGTGAATGTTAGCAGGCCCGCATATGTCTTGACTTTGGCCGGCAGAGAATTGAAAGAGACCTCGAACGGTTTCTCGTTGTTGGTGCTCTCGTTGGTGAACACCTTTCCCTTGACATTGAACTTGCCGCCTGCCATAGACACTCTCATCTTTATATAGAGCACCTTCCTCAGTATGTCGGGGTTGTCCATACGGGTTAGGGCGGCTGTGTCCAAATCCACATTCACGGGCTGTGTCTTGTATATCAGCTTGTCCTTGATGCTGCCTTCAAGCCTGTATTCAGTGTAAAGCTTGAGGTCTTTCACTGCCTCGCGGGCCAAGATGTGGCTTTGCAGTATTTCGACCTCGTTGTCAATGCCGTTGCTGCTCGAGATGAAACCGAAGTCCTGCATGTTGGCTAACATCTGGTTGCCACCCCTGGCTTGCTTGGTTTCGTCGTCTTTGATGAGCACTTTTGCCGACACTTGGTATACCGGGCTCTTGTACCTGAGATATGCTACGGCTACGCATAAGCACACAATGACCGACAATGCAAACCATTGCCAGTTGAGGATGAACATTGTGTATATTGCCTTGATGTCGAAAGAAGACTCAGACTCGTTGGCTGCAAGCTGCTCGGCGTTGCTGTTCGTTTCTATATTATTGTTTCCCATCAACAGTAATTAATTTGTTTTTGAATGGATTTCGTTGTTGCTATGTATGATATAATATGCGCATTGTAGATAGAGTTGGAGGTGTCCGGCTGGGTCGCTATAGCTTCAATAAGTATTGGCCGTAACTGTTCTTGGCCATCGGCTTGGCCAGTTCGTGCAACTGTTCCCTTGTTATCCATCCCTGGTTGTATGCAATCTCTTCCAGGCAGGCCACCTTTAGGCCCTGGCGTTTTTCTATTACCTCGATGAATGTGCTGGCTTCGCTGAGGCTGTCGTGGGTGCCGGTGTCAAGCCATGCAAACCCTCTTTGTAGCGTTTGCACCTTGAGGTTCTGCTGTGCGAGGTAGGCTTGGTTTACCGAAGTGATTTCCAATTCGCCGCGTTCGCTGGGCTTTATGCTCTTGGCAATGCCCACAACGCTGTTCGGATAGAAATATAAACCGACCACGGCGTAGTTTGATTTGGGGCTCTTCGGCTTTTCTTCGATGCTCAGGCAGTTGCCATGCTTGTCGAATTCGGCTACCCCGTAACGCTCAGGGTCGTTGACGTAGTAGCCGAAGACAGTTGCTTCGTTGTGCTCCTCGGCATTTTCTACGCTTTGCCTCAGCATTCCTGTGAATCCGCTTCCATAGAAGATGTTGTCGCCAAGCACCAGGCACACTGCGTCGTCGCCTATGAATTCCTCGCCAATGAGGAACGCTTGGGCAAGTCCATCAGGCGATGGCTGTTCTGCATATTCGAACCTTACACCAATGTCTTCGCCCGTTCCAAGCAACCGCTTGAAGCCCGGCAGGTCGTATGGCGTGCTGATTACCAAGATGTCCTTAATCCCGGCGAGCATTAAAACCGAGATTGGGTAGTATATCATTGGCTTGTCGAAAATCGGAATCATCTGCTTGCTGATACCCTTGGTTATCGGGTATAGCCTGGTTCCGCTACCTCCAGCTAATACGATACCTTTCATTTTGAATAATATACTCCAGTTTATGAATTTTCTGCAAAGGTAATCTTTTTTCTCCTATTAGGAAGGATTTTGTGTTGAAAATCATTCCTTTGTCCGAGAAAATACGTAACTTTGCACTCAAAACAAATAATTGATATGTAGCAACACCCCTTTGGGGGCCGCCTTGGCATGAGGCCGCAGCGGCGTGTTCTCGGGGTGTAACAGACTGACTATTATGAATATACTATCCAAATTGTTTCGTCACAAGGATGCTGAAGAGAAGAAAGTGGGCGGCATGGAAGACTTCATGACCCTCATCCGTGTTTATTTCCAGGCGGCTATAGCTTCTGAGCTCGGCATCACCAACCTTGCCATGCTTCCCGACATGCGTGTGTTCAAGACCACGCTCCACGTGCCGACGGTCAACAACCGCCTCGGTGTGGGCGAGAAGGCCCGTTGCAAGAAAATGCTCAAAGAGATATATTCGATGGACGACGACTTCTTCAGGGAGATTGACCAGAGCGTCCGCCGCAGGTGCCGCAAGCTGCAAGACGTTCAGGTATACCTTGTGCAGTTCCAGGGTTTCACCCAGGATCTCATGATGCTCATGGGCAACCTGATGAAGTTCAAGCTGCGTTTGCCCAGCGTTTTCAAGGGGGCGCTGTACAAGATGACCGAGAAAACCGTCGACAGCATATACAACAAGAACAACTTCACGGAGCCCGGTGTGATGAAGGCCGTTGTGTCTGTGCGTGAGTATTCGCACCGACTGGGCTTCTCGCAGCGCTGGGTGACAGACTTTGTCTATAACGTTGTCATGCTGGCCAAGAAAGAGCCGCAGCCCAAGGGCGATGATAAATGATTATAGATAAAAAACATTAAATAAAGCATTCCCCTGATGTGATATTGCAAACAAATTGAAGATATTTTAATACCTTTGTATTCAGAGACTTGTTGCCTATGGCTTCAGATGAACAGACTTTGGCATTATTCCAGACCCGCGTGCGGGACTTGCTCCTTCAGTTTAACAGGCTGAAACAGGAGAACGACGAGCTATATGCCATGGTTGACCAGAATGAGAGGGAGATAAGCGACCTCCGTGGGAAGCTGGAGCAGAAATGCGATGAATATGAAGCATTGAAGATGATGAAGATGTTGGAGGTTTCAGACGAAGACATCGAAGTCACCAAAGGCCGTTTGTCAAGGCTCATAAGGGATGTTAACAAATGCATCACTATCTTGTCTGAACAGAAATAGATAGAGATTGATGGCAGAGCAGAACAGAGATAAACTACATATACGGTTGCACGTCTACGACGAAGAGTTGGAAGTCGTCGTCGACCGCGATGAGGAAGAGTACTATCGGGCTGCCGCTAAGCTCATTACGGACCGCTACAATGTCTATGCGCAGATGTACAAGGGCCATAAGGGCGACCATACGATAGCACTCATGACACTTATTGATATAGCGCTTCAGTACCAGAAGGAGCGCTATAAGAACGACACCGCGCCATACAATGATATTCTCACACGTCTGACTGCTGAAATCGAGGATGCACTTAGCGATAAAAGATGAGAATATTAACAACTTTATATTAAGCTTTATGATTATAGAAATAATTATCGGCGCCGCCGCATTGGTGATTGGTGGGGTTGGCGGATATCTCGTTTTCCGATATGTACTAACGGGAAAATATAATGAGATGATGGAGGCCGCAGAGAAGGAGGCCAATGTTATGAAAGAGAAAAAGCTGCTTGAGGTCAAGGAGAAGTTCCTTAACAAGAAGAGCGAGCTGGAGAAGGAGGTGCAGGTGCGCAACATGCACATACAGCAAAGCGAGAACAAGCTGAAGCAGCGCGAGATTTCCCTCAACCAGAGGCAAGAAGAATTGGGCCGTCGTAAGAACGACCTTGACAACCAGCAAGTGCGCATAGAGAATGAAAAGAAGTTGATACAGATGCGCCATGAAGAACTTGAGAAGATGCAGTTGCAGGAGAGGGCCAAGCTCGAAGAACTGTCGGGACTGAGCGCCGACGAAGCTAAGCAACGGCTTGTGGAGGCCATGAAAGACGAAGCAAAGACCGACGCACAGAGCTATATAAATGAGATTATGGACGAGGCAAAGCTTAATGCCAATGCCCAGGCACGCAAGATAGTCATCCAGACCATACAGCGCGTTGCCACCGAGACTGCCATTGAAAACAGCGTCAGCGTATTCCACATAGACAACGACGAGGTTAAAGGCCGCATCATTGGCCGCGAAGGCCGCAACATACGTGCGCTCGAGGCTGCCACAGGGGTGGAGATTGTGGTAGACGACACCCCCGAGGCCATCGTCATCAGCGCTTTCGACCCCATCAGGCGTGAGGTATGCCGCCTTGCGCTGCACCAGCTCGTGTCTGACGGGCGCATCCATCCGGCCCGCATCGAGGAGGTTGTGCAGAAGGTGAAGAAGCAACTTGAAAACGAGGTCATTGAGACCGGAAAGCGCACTGCCATCGACCTTGGCATACACGGGCTCCACCCGGAGTTGATACGCATCATCGGAAAGATGAAATACCGCAGCTCTTACGGGCAGAACCTGCTCCAGCACGCCCGCGAGACGGCCAACCTGTGTGCCGTGATGGCTTCAGAACTCGGGCTCAACCCAAAGAAAGCCAAGCGTGCGGGATTGCTGCACGACATTGGCAAGGTGCCCGACGAGGAGAGCGAACTGCCCCATGCGTTGTACGGGGCGAAGATTGCCGAGAAGTATAAGGAGAAGCCCGACATCTGCAACGCCATTGCCGCCCACCACGACGAGTGCGAGATGAACACCCTGCTTGCGCCCATCGTTCAGGTTTGCGACGCCATCAGCGGTGCCCGTCCGGGTGCCCGCAGGGAGATAGTAGAGGCTTATATCAAGCGCCTCAACGACCTCGAGGCCATTGCCATGAGCTATCCCGGCGTTACAAAGACCTATGCCATACAGGCGGGTAGGGAGCTTCGCGTCATCGTTGGTGCCGACAAGATGGACGACAGCGAGACAGAGGCACTCTCGGGCGAGATTGCCAACAAGATACAGACGGAAATGACTTATCCCGGACAGGTTAAGATTACCGTCATACGCGAGACGCGCAGCGTGGCCTACGCTAAGTGATGGGCTTTGCGGCGCCATTGCGCCACGACTCGTGAAAAGCAGTGCGGCAATGCCGCACTGCTTTTTTGTTTGTGGATCTGAGGGCCTGTAGGCCTGTTTACATTGTTGTATCCGTGATGGTGCTGCCCCGGCCTGCCGTCCACGTGGCTGCCTTGGGCCCCGCCGGCCGGTGGTTGCCGCCATCCAATCAGCTGTTTGCTGGCGGCGGTGTATGGTCGAGGCGACCGAGACAGGCATACGACTGCAAGCGGTGCAGGCATGCCCTTGACCCAACCGTGCGGCGTCTGGCGTCGAGGCGTGGCATGAGCCGCATCGTGGTTTTGCACGCGCGGCATCATCACGCCATTATATGGCTCGCTGCATTTATGCATAATCCACAGCCGTAGTGCCTGAAATAGCCAATGGCCTGAGCCAGAGGTGGTTGGGTGAAGTGCATGGGTTGGCCGGCAGAACAGCCCGTATTGGAATGCAAGACGGCCTGTTCTGCGCTTCAAAACGGCCCATGTTGCCCGCCGGCCACTGCACAGGGATGGGGGCGGGGCAGCAATGCCGGGTGTCCGAATGTTTTCGTTTACCTCGATTCACAGTGAATATGCGTTGCCATACTGCTTCACTCCTGCCTTCATCATGATGCGTTGTGTGGTGTGGCTTAGCCGGTGGTGTTGCTCGGAGCCATTTTTCCCAAAAGCCGAACGTCGGTTGCTACGGTCGAGGCAGGCTTCGTTTACGCTACTTTCATGCACCATCGGCATCGGCGTTCTTCAAGTCGTGGCCTGCCGACAGGCATGCATAGCCGTGCATGCTCTGCTGTGATGGCCGCTTGCCTTTGGCCGTTGGCGTGACTGTGGGGGCCGGGGCGGCATCGGCGGCCGCCATACTGCCGTATGCCCAGTGGGGCGTCATGCCTGCGACAGAATGTTTTCAGCCTTGTTGCAGCCATGTTTCTGTAAACGGCAATGCCTTCGGGGGGGGCCGCATTGCCAACAGGCAACAGCACCCGGGATAAGCCCTGACGGCAGTCGGCATGCAGGTTGCCTGGCAATCAGTCTGCGTGACATGTGGCCAAGTGGCATTGCTGTTTTGTTTTTCATGCCTGTCGTGTTGGCAATGAAAGCCCAGTGTGCACTCACTTGCAGCCGTAATGTAGGCTTGTATAGAGCATGTGGCTTTCGTCTCATGGCATTGCCATTCCACATGAAAGGGGAGAACAGCCTCGCCTGGCGTATTCTCCCCTTCGGAATATGAGTTTAATTTTGTGTGTTTGTGATTACCCTTTCTTTATAAAATATCTGTTTTCATTTCATCAAGGCCATATCCTGCCGCCGTCGATTTGAGCGTGTTTCCGTTTGGGTTAGCCTGTTTTCTTCGCAGAGAACGGCTATGCCATGAGGCAAGCATACATACATGTGCCGAAAACACGGCTCACACCGGCGGTAGACGAAGCCGGAACATGCGCCGGATTCATCATCTTGCAAGTTCCAAAATCAGCATTCCACTATTGTTAAAGAAAGCCAGATGGCCGTTTTTCAGCTTGCCGAACGATTTCACCTGGGCAAGTGCGGTCATTATGTTGTTTTCATTTTCCATGTCGGGGCATGCCATCCTGGTGGTTGCGGCTTGCCCGAACGATATGCTTCGAGGCCCGTCCTTGCCTTGTTCTATGCCCCCCATGATGCGGTTGCAGCCGGTGGTGCCACTCAGTTTGTTGGCTTTTGTGTCGAACGACAACGCCGGTGCCTTACTGTCTTTTGTGGTTTTCAGGCTCTGTCCGAACACCTTGGCTATGGTCCATTCGCCTTCTATTTCGGCGTAGGCCATGTCTTCAAATCTCTTTTCCAGCCTTGCCACCTTGTTTCCTTTCTCGTCGAGCAGTGCCAGCGAGCCGTCTTTTTCCTGCTTGAAGTCCTTGGCCTTGTTCAGGGCGGCCAACACCTTGCTTTCGGTCTCCATGTCGGGGCAGGCCATCATCGTGCTGCCCATCCTTTGGAAATCGGGCTTCTGCGTCTTGGGGTCTATCGAGCCCATTATCCTGTTGCATCCGCTGTAACCGTAGATGCGGCCCTCTTTCAGGTCAAAGCCAATGTAAGGTGCCTGTCCGGTTGTTGTCTTTATTGCGTTTCCGTCAGCCTCTGTTATGTTCCATTCGTTGTTCAAGGCTTCCTGAAGTCCTTTTTGTGGTTTGTTGCACGCAGTGAATGCCATTGCGCAAAGTGCTGCGGCTACGATTAGGTTTCTCTTCATGTCTCTGCTGTTTGTAAGTTGCTTATGTCTTGTTTGTCTACCACTAAAATGAGGTAGCGGTGCAAATATTGCGTGGGAAAGTGTTAAAAAGAGCAAAACCGGCCAAACCGTTCCACCCGTGGGGCGGTTTTAGGCCGGCCGTGGTGTTGTCATTGTGTTCTCACCCTTATTATTTCCTTTATGTCTGTGGTGTAATGCTTCGACGAATGCTCATGTTTCAATTGCCATGCACTGCCCGTTCCCTGCACTGCCACTTTCACGGTGTTATGCCCGTTTTTCCTGTTTATCGTGTCGATGGCCTTGGCCAGCCGCGCCTGTTTCTCGCGGTCGGTGGTGTCAAAGAGGTTGGCCTGAATTGCCTTGTCTGGCATGGTGTTCCATGTTATTACACCGGCTTTTTTGTAGTGATACCTGTTGTCGCCCGGCCATTCGGCCCTCAGCGCCTTGACCGCCGTGCTCACTATTTCCTGTTGGTCGTTGGTTGCCACGGCAAACTGTACTGTACGGTTGATGGGATAGTGGGGCATGTCCGTCCTGAACCGGCTCGTGTAAGCGAATACCGTGAGCGTGGCGCAGCAGCTGTGCTGCTGTTTGAGCTTGCGTGAGCATGCCGCGGCAAAGTTTGCCACGGCTTCCTCCACCTTTCCCAGCTCGCACAGTCCGCCGTCGGCAAAGCTCCTGCTGGTGCAGATGCTTTTCTTTTGTGGCAGTTCGTCGATGTCTATGCAACTCGTGCCCCTCAGTTCCTGCCATGTTCGCACGCCGGTCACGGTGAGCAATTGCCTCACCCACGACTCGCTGAGGCGCGTAAAGTCCCATGCCGTTTGCACGCCGGCGCTTTCCAGCCGGGCCTTGTTGCGCCTTCCTATGCCCCACACTTCGCCTATGGGCAGGCCCATCAGTGCCTTTGTCCGTTTTTCGTCGGTGTCTATCATGCACACCCCGCCGTAGCCTTTGTATCGTTTGCCGTAATGTCCGGCCACCTTGGCCAGCGTCTTCGTGGGTGCGATGCCCATTGTCACGGGTATGCCCGTTCCCCGTCCGATAGATTTCACTATCTGCCTTCCGTAGTCGTACAGTTCGTTGCCGGTGCCGAGGCCGGACAGGTCGATGAAAGCCTCGTCGATGGAGTACTGGGTCAGTTCGGGCGAAAAGTCGGCAAGCATCATCATCACCCTGCGGCTCATGTCGCCGTAAAGCGCGTAGTTTGAGCTGAAAACGGCCACTTTGTTGGCCTCGAGCAGGTTTCGTGCCTGGTAGTATGGCACGCCCATGCCAATGCCCATGGCCTTGGCCTCGTTGCTCCGTGCAATGATGCACCCGTCGTTGTTAGACAATACCACCACGGGCACGTCTCTCAGTGCGGGGTTGAACACCCTTTCGCACGAGCAGTAGAAGTTGTTGCAGTCTACAAGGCCGAACATTGCTCACCTCCTAAGTTGCCGCTTGATGTTGTATGTCAGTACGCCCCAAACTATGAAGTTGTTATCTTCAGTCACCTTTATCGGCTTGTATTGGTCGTTGGCCGGCATGAGCCACAGGCAGTTGGCGGCCTTGTCGGTCTTCACCCGCTTTAGGGTGAACTCGCCGTCGATGAATGCCACCACTATGTCGCCGTCTTGCGCTTCTATAGACTTGTCTATCACGAGCAGGTCGCCGTCGTCAATTCCGCATCCGGTCATAGAGTCGCCTACAGCCCTTGCGTAGAATGTTGTTGCGGGGTGGTGCACCAGTTCGTGGTTTAGGTCGATGCTTTCGCCCATGTAGTCTTGTGCCGGCGACGGGAAACCGGCCCTGATGCCCTGGTCGGCAAAGGCCAGGTTTAGTTGGCTGCTCAGGTCAGCCGAATACAATTCCAGCTTCATTTGCCCTACCTGTATGTGGTGATGGTGCCGCCGTCGCTGCCGGCATACCTCCTGAGCAGGTCTTGCAGGTATGACGCGCAGGCTTCCACCTGCTTGCTGTCGCCGTCGTATCCGTTTACCAAAAACAGCACATGCGTAGTTTCCAGTGTCATTTTTGTTCGCTCGTTGTCGCTTGTCGGCGTTCCCACCCCGCCCTTCGCGTCGCGGTATACCGGCAGCCCGGCAATGTTGAGCAGCCCCCGGCCAATGCCCTCATATGGTTCGCCCTCGCGGCCAATGCCCAGTGTGAGCGTGTCGCCGCAGAATTTGTCGGCGTCAAACCCGCCTATGCTGTATCCGTAAGCCATGCTTGCCAGGTTGACAAGGTCTACGAGTGTGTCTATCCTGTATAGCTCCTTGCCCTGCAACACCCGCCTTACCAATGCTTCGCCCGACGGGCGGTAGCGGCTGGGGTCTTTGCCGCAAGCCCGGTAGACGCGCCGCGTGGCTTCTATTGCCGGCATCTGTTTCAGGCTTTCGGGGGTCAGCCTGCTGCGGTAGTCGGCACTCAATGCGCCTATCTCTTGCCACAGCGCGTCGCTGTGCCCGCTGTTTTGTGCTGTGGCTTCAACGGCGGCGCCCACAAAGCCTGGGCACACCGTCTCTATTTCGTCTGATACGATGATGTTGATCATATTTTATCCGTTTGTGTTGTCAATCATTTTGAGAAACTCTTCCTCGCCAACAATGCGCACGCCCAGCTTCTCTGCCTTCTGCAGTTTGGCCGGCCCCATGTTGCTTCCGGCCAGTATGAATGATGTCTTAGAGCTTATGCTGCCCACGTTTTTGCCCCCGTTGCGCTCTATCATGTCTTTGTATTCGTCGCGGCTGTGGTGTTCGAACACGCCGCTTATCACTATGGATTGGCCTGCCAGGGCGTCGCCCGTGCCGGCATCATCAGCCTCGCTCACGCCCATCTGCAGGCCGCAAGCCCTCAGGCGGTCTACTATCTCGAGGTTGGCCGGGTCGTGGAAGTAGGTGATGACGCTTTTGGCTATCACCTCGCCAATGCCGTTGACGTCGGTGAGCTGCTGCAGTTGCGCCCCGGCGAGGGCGTCCATGGTGCGGAAGCGCCGCGCGAGCAGCTTGGCGGCCGTCTCGCCTACAAACCTGATGCCGAGGGCGAAGACCACCCGCTCGAACGGCACAGCTTTTGATGCTTCTATGCTTTTCACAATCTTCCGGGCCGACTTCTCGCGCGTGCCGCCTCCGTTGATGTCTTCGACACGTATGTCATACAGGTCGGCCACGTTGTGTATGAGGCCACGGCGGAAGTATTCGTCAACCGTCTCAGGCCCAAGGCTGTCGATGTTCATGGCCTTGCGCGAGATGAAGTGCTCTATGCGGCCCTTTATCTGCGGCGGGCAGCCGGTGTCGTTGGGGCAATAGTGGGCTGCTTCACCCTCATACCTGACGAGTTGTGTGCCGCATTCCGGGCAATGGGTGATAAACGTCACCTGCTCCATCCCGGGCGTGCGGGCATCGGTGTCCACCCCGACAATCTTCGGTATTATCTCGCCTCCCTTCTCCACATAGACGTAGTCGCCTATGTGCAGGTCAAGGCTTCTGATGAAGTCTTCGTTGTTCAGCGTGGCCCTTTTCACGGTGGTGCCGGCCAGTTGCACCGGCTCCATGTTGGCCACCGGCGTCACCGCCCCTGTGCGGCCCACCTGGAAGGTCACTTCCGTGAGCCTGGTGCACTCCCTTTCAGCCTTAAACTTATAGGCTATTGCCCACCGGGGGCTTTTTGCCGTGTAGCCCAGCGCCCGCTGCTGGCGCAGCGAGTTCACCTTGAGCACAATGCCGTCGGTGGCCACGGGCAGCGTCTTGCGCTCCTTGTCCCAGTGGTTTATGTAGTCGTATATTTCTTCCAGGCTCGTTGCCTTGCGCATCCCACTGCTTATCTTGAAGCCCCACCGGGCGGCCTCCGCCAGGTTTTCGTAGTGCCCGTCGCCCGGCAGCTCTTCGCCGAGCAGGTAATACAGGTAGGCGTCGAGGCGGCGGCTGGCCACGAGGGCCGAGTTTTGGCTCTTCAGGGTGCCGCTGGCTGCGTTGCGCGGGTTGGCAAACAGGGGTTCTTCGGCGGCTTCGCGCTCGGCGTTAAGCTGCTCAAACACATTCCATGGCATCAGAATCTCGCCGCGTATCTCAAACTCGCGGGGGTAGCCTTTGCCCGTCAGCACGAGCGGTATTGAGCGAATTGTCTTCACGTTGTCGGTCACGTCGTCGCCCCTTACGCCGTCGCCTCGGGTCACTGCTTGCGTCAGCCGGCCGTCTACATAGGTCAGGCTTATCGACAGGCCGTCGTATTTCAACTCGCAGCACACGTCAAACCGTTCACCGTTCAGGCCCTTGCTCACCGACTCATACCAGTCGGCCACGTCCTGTTCGTTGTATGTGTTGGCCAGCGAGAGCATGGGGTAGCGGTGCTCCACCTGCCTGAATTCTTTGTTGATGTCGCTGCCCACGCGCTGTGTCGGCGAGGTAGGGTCGGCCATTTCCGGGTGGCGTGCCTCGAGTTCTTGCAGTTCGTGCATCATCATGTCAAACTCCATGTCGCTGATGGTTGGAGCGTTCAGCACGTAGTATCTGTGGTTGTGCTCGTGCAGCTCGTTGCGCAGCTGCACTATCCTTTCTTTTTCGTTCATGTCGTTCTGTTGTCTTCGGTTTGCAAAGTTACTCATTTTTATCAATCACCGATGTTCTTCCCTGCGAAAAAATGCTATTGCCATTCTCTGTGTTTTTCGCATGTTGTGGGCAGGATGCAAAAATGACGCTCCGTCATGTGCCCACTTGTTAAGTGCGACAATGGCGGTGCGCCATTTTTGCGTTTATTGCCTTGCGGCCCCGTGTTGTGCTTTCTATCTCACAACGACCTTTGTCTTTTCGCCATGTGCGCTTACTATGCAAATACCGGCCGGTGCTTCCACGATGTCAGTTCCATCGGCCACACCTTCAGCCACGAGCTGTCCTCCGGCCGCATATACCTTATATGCAATAGGCTCACCGTTTGCGCTGATGCTTATGCACCCCTTTCCGCCTGTCACGCTACAGCCATCCGATGCCGCAATTTCGTCGTTTATGTCCGCCGGGAAGTCGGCTGTCTCGCGTATTTCGGCAAAGCCCTTGGCAAACATTGATGCTTCATACAGGCTCTTTGTGCCGATGGGAACATACAGAACGGCATCTGCCGCAATCTTGTCGAAAGGCGGCTGCGGGGCATTGGCCGCGCCTGAGCCTGCATTGGCCATGCTGTGTATGAACTGAACTTCGGGAGGCGTCTGCCTCGGGCAGTACACCTCGCTCAGGTTCTCGCATCCGGCGAATGCCGCATTGCCAATGCTTTCAAGCGATTCCGGCAGAATGAGCTTTGTCAGGCTCAGGTTTCCGAAAAATGCTTCGTTGCCTATTGCCTCAAGTTTACAAGGCAACGCCAATGTGGTGAAGCCGCACGACTTGAATGCTTCCTGGAATATCATTGCGAGTTCTGACGGCCATCTAACATCGCTTAGTCTGTTGCAATCTTCAAACACGTTGTTCACTATTACGGCCAATCGGTTGGGCAGTACGATCTTACGCATGGACCAATCATCGTAAAAGGCGTATTCCTCAATGTTTTTTACGCTTTCAGGAATTACCATCTCCTCTATTTTTGCAATATTTGCAAATGCGAAGGGGCCAATGTTTTCAATCCCGTATGGAATGTCAATGGTCATTAAGTTGGAGCACAAGTTAAACGCTTCTATTCCAAGGTGCCTGATGGTCGATGGCAAGCTGACCGATTTTAGGCTATAGCAGCTATAAAAGCAGCCTGCTCCGATTGATTCTATACCTTCCGGTATGATGGCAGTCTTTAGGTAATTACATTGGTTAAATGCCATATCCCCGATGCTTTTGAGTGTTGTTGGGAATCTTATTTCTCTCATTGTTGGGTTGCAAAACACTTCGTTTCCTATGACCCGAAGCGTTTTTGGCAGCACTATCGAATCGAGATGTACCGGGTCAAATGATATGTAAAACGCATTTTCGGGCAGCGAATCGTTCTCAACCTCGCTTTCGCCTAAGTCAATCACCCGCAACTTACCTTTGGCGAGGCATTGGCGCATCACCGGGAAGTCAGTGTGCTTCAGGCTTCCCTTGACCACCAGCGTGTCTATTTCCAGCATGTCTTCGCCCAGCAATGCCTCCAAAGCCTGCCCGTCTTTCACGTCAACCACCCTTTTTGTCTGTGCCTCTATGGCGTTGGCCAAGAGCAACAGCATCAATATCAAAACTTGTTTCATAGTTGTAAAGCCTTTAAAGGCAGGCCGGGCAGCCCCCGGCCTGTACTGGTTCGTCATTCGTTTACTATTCTCTTTGTGTCCATAGTCACTCCATTCTCTTCGAGGGTGACCACATATACCCCTTTCGGGCAGTTGCGTATCTCTGCCACTGCTTTCGTTTCCGCCTTGTAGGTCTTTGTTTATTGTGTGCCATGGCTACCATACATAAAATTCTTTTCATGATGCTTGATTTTAAAAAAGTTGGATTTTTAGGGCTTGGATAGAACATCATGCAATGACGGCGGCTGTTGCCGGTGATGTCGTTTGCATGGTGTCTGTGAGTGGCTGCCATGGTGTTTGTGTTTGCTTGGTCAACTTCATGACATTGTGCAGAGCAGTCCTTGTGGTAATTACCTTAGGCCTTACAAGCAAGTTGTTGGTTCGAAACTCACGCTTACGCAATATCTCTGCTTGTTTGGGTTGTTGTGCGTTTATTCGTTGAGGCTTTCTCCTTATGCAAGGGTGGCACAACAAAGAATATGGGGCAGTTCGTATTGTTTGCCCATGTTCACTGTTTTAAATCACTTTTGTTACTTTTTAACCCATAGGCGTTGACTTTTAATTTGAATTATTAATATCGCAAATATAGATAAATTAATGTATATCGTCGGTCTTTTGCGTATAAATATTATGGTGTTGTTGTAAATCTGCCAATCTTGGAGACCTGTAGATATGTTGTGAAACGTTTGATGTCGTGTTTCACGGCGTGTATGTCGGCATGGGATAAACACTGATTATTTTTTAGAGATTGGCATTGTAATATAGCTGGGTTTGGGCAACACCAAGTTTTCGGTCATGGCTCTTCGGGTCTTCTTCAGGTGTATAGCCTCACGATGACCTTCGCTTTGTTGCCATTAGTGCGCCTGTGCTTGGTGCAGGCAAGTGTTTGGCATTGCCTTGTCTGTTGTGGGTGGAAATGCCAAACCGGCCGTTCTGCATTGCAGAACGGCCGGTTTTACGGTGTGATACGGCCCGTATGAGAACGTAATATGGGCCGTTTTGCAAAGTGCTGTTCGCCAGACTGTTGCCTGCCTTTTGCCAGCCGGGTTGAGCTGGCCGTTGGCTGTAGCACACAGAGCCGGCCCGGCGATGGTCAGAACGGTGCAAACTCCTTGTGGCTGGCAGTGCATATTGCCATGCACTCCATCTCGATGAGCCACCCGGGGCGGCATACCGGGGCGTGGACTATGAGCCGTGGCGTTGAGGGAAACCTGCCGTCGAACATGGCTTTCACCGTGGAGTAGTCGGCCGGGTCGCGCAGGTAGATTGTCATCTGTGCCACATCGTCGAACGTGCAGCCAGCCTCGCGGAGCAGCGCCTCGACGTTGCCCCACATGCGCTCCGTCTGTTTCCTTATGTCGCCCGGGTAGACCACATCGCCGTTGGTGTCGATGCTGGCCGTGCCAGATATGAACACGTGATGGCGGTCGCCGTATTCCACGCATGTGCCGCGCTCGAAGCTCACCCCGTAGTCGCTGGTGCGGTTCATGTGGTCGGCGGCATACAGGTGCTGTATCTGCTCTTTGCAGATGCCCTTGATGGCGTAATTGTCCATTTGCACCGACACCGTGGCATCTTCCTGCCTTCCGCCTATGCCTGTGCTGGCAATGAAATGCGTTGCCGGCGTGAGGCTTTGCGTGGCAAAGACCTCGTTGCGCGCCTTGACCATGCCGGCGTAGTTGATGTCGACATCGTTGACGAAAAACCACGTGCGGATGCAGTTGTCAGCCAGGCTGCAGCCCTCTGCGGCAAGCTGCATCAAATAGCTGTTTAGCAGCAGGCGCGTTTGCAGCTCCGAGTTGGCCTCGTGGCGGTGGGCGCCGCCGTCCCACAGGTGGGTGTATCTGCCGTGGGCCACACGGTAGAGTCCGCTCGGCGAGATGGCCGTGGCCACTCCAGACTGCATGTATACCCACAGTGCCACCTTGGTTCCGTCGAGCGGAGCCTGCTCGATTACCGACAGGGCGCAGTCTGACCCCTCGGCCGCCATTGCGTGGATGGTGGCCGCCTGGTTTGCGGCGTCGCTCAGGTAGTAGCGTTTGAACACGGCCTCAGTGCCCCGCAGTTCGTTGGAGCGCAGCTCGTCGTAGGTGTTGAGCAGGGCGTCGAGCTGCTCGGCGTAGCTCAGCGATGTGTTTGTCACGTGTATCACGGCCTGGCATTCCCTTGCCTCAGTGCCGTTGTCAAACTCGAATATCTCTGTCTTTGTGTTGGCTTTGCTTACAGTCTGTTTGTTCATAGTTGTTTTATTGTGTTAATGGTGTAGTCATTTCAGGCGTAGGTGTGCATTCCGCTGCCCAGGAAATAGTTTACCCCGAAATACGTCATCAGTATGGTCAGGAAGGCTGCGGCCATGAATGCGTGGAAGCACAGCGGTCGCCTCAGGGCGGGCAGCGTGTCGGTGTGGGCAGCCACGGCGTAGACCATGAGGGTTATCAGGGCCCATGTCTCCTTGGGGTCCCACCCCCAGTATTGCCCCCACGACACGTTGGCCCACACCGCCCCGACGAAGGTGCCTATGCCGAGTGCCGCCAGGGCGGGGTAGAGCAGCAGCCGCGAGAGCAGCTGCAGCGATGCCAGTGGCGCCTCGGTGCTTCCGGCCGAGCCCCTGAGCCTGTGCGCGGCGGCTATGGCCAGGGCCGTTACACCGCAGATGAACGTCAGCGAGAGCAGGGCGAAGGCAAGCATGATGACCGACACGTGGATGCTCAGCAGTGGCGAGTTGAGCACCGGCATTATGTTGGTTATGGCTGGGTCCATCTGTCCGATGTGCGACACGAGCAGGAAGAAGCCTGCCATGAGGAATCCGAAAGTGAGGGCGATGGGAAACCGCCGGCTGGCCGCCATCGACAGCAACATGACGAGCCACGCCACGAGCAGCATGGTCTCGTAGCCGTTGGACATGGGAATGTTTCCCGAGACAATCCATCGTAGTGCCCCGCAGAAGGTGAGCGCGGCAAAGGCGGCGCCCATTGTGGCGAGGCTTATGCGGCGCACGGCCTTGCAGGCCCTGCCGTCTGCCATGGTGTCGGGGCGCGGGGCGCTGAGGCGTATGATGGCGGCGGCCAGCGTGACGAGGCCCATGGCGAGGCACACCATGAAGAGGATGGTGGCAAAGGGTATGGCGTTGTATGTGCGCTCGGCCCACGTCTGCACGGGCCCGGGCAGCGAGTGGCCGGCGTTTTGCGTCTGGTAGGCCGCCATCTTGTCGATGATGGTGCGAGCGGCGGGCATGTTGCCTTTCAGAATCTCGCCGTAGAGCAGCGAGAACACGTTGGCCATGTACAGTCGCCGGTCGTTGTCTATGGTGTCGGGCAGGTTGTCGGTGGGCGCATACCACGTGGTGTGGCCCCCCGCGGTGTGCGGAAACACCTTGAGCGTCAGTCCGCGGCGCAGCTCCATTATGAGCTGAATCTTGTTGTCAATGTCGGCCGCCTGCTTGTGGAATGCGTCGCGGTTGCCCCTGTAATACTCGTGTATGTATGGGCCGAGAATGTATCCGCCCATGTCGGAGTTGAAAAACGTGTTCACCGAGACGTAGTCGGGCAGCTGCAAAGTCTCTTTCAGCTCGCCGTCCTTCAGCTTTATGAATGGTTCGTCGCTCCACTCGTCGCCCCAGAATATCCATCCCGTGAGCACCTGCTCGGCCGTGAGGCCCCGGTACGAGCGACTTCCGTGCAGTTTCTTGGTGAAGTCGATGGCCAGCGTCTGCAGCTGGCATATCCTGTCGTTGTACAGTATGTTGAGCCTGCCGAGCCTGTCGGCGTCGGCCTCGGGCAGGGTGGTGGCTGCCCGTGCGGCCTGGGGGGCCATGGCCAGCAGTGCCGCCGCGCCCATGATGCCGCGCCTGAGCAGCGGGCTGCGCAGCAGTTTGCGGTAGGTGGCCCCGGGGTCGATGAGCATCCACACGAGCGAGATGAACAGCAGGGCGTAGCCGGTGTAAGTCACGGCTATGCCCCACGGGTCGGAGTTGACAGCCAATATGCTGCCCCTCCTGTCTTCGTCGTACGAGCTTTGGTATAGCCTCACGGAGCTGTAAGTCATGATGTTGTTCATAGAAACGCGGCCTTTGGCCTGTGCGGTGCCGTCGATGATGGTCAGCGCCGACACGTAGTCGGACGGCGCCTTTGTGCCTTTGTAGTATTCGATGTCGAACCTGTCGAGGCGAATCTCGAACGGCAGGCTGCGCGTGGCAGGTGTATCTGTTCCGTTGTCTTCGTAATAGGTGGCTGTGGGCTGGCCTATGCGCAGGTGAATCATGCCCCTGCGGGCAGTCAGGTGGGTGAGCAGCGCGCCGGCAAGGATGATGGCGAGCGATGCGTGGAGCGTAAGCAGCGACCACCGCCTGAGCCTGCGCCTGGCAATCCACGCAATGCCTGTGGCGGCCAGCATGGCCCACAGCAGCGTGAACCACCACGCTCCGTAGATGTGTGTAGACACGAAGTCGGTGCCTTCCGACTTCTCTATTACCGTTGCGGCGGCCATGGCCGCTATGGTGAGTATGTAGAATGCGAAAAGAGCTTTCCTTGTCATATCCTTGCAGGTTGGTTTGTGTCAGGGTTTGGCCGGGCCGGTGGCTGTGTGCCAGGCCGGCCCGGCCGAAGGTTGCGACGGTAGGTTGGGACCGTCAGATAGAGCGCAAGAACTTTACCACCGCGTCGCGGTCGGCCTTAGGCAGGTTGTAGAACTTGTACGCACTGTCGTATGCCTGGCTCTTCTTGCTGTAGCAGTGCCACATTATAGCTTCCACCTCGTTGCGTGCGCGGCAGTCGTGCAGGCGGTCTTCGGCCCCGGTGTTGATGAGCGACAGGCCGCGCCCCCAGAGCGGGGTGGTGCGGCACCACGAGCCGTGGATGTCGTTGGCCATGTACAGCTTGTGCTGCACGAAGTCGGAGTAGGGGTAAATCTTCTGCTTGGGATACTTCGGCAGCGGGCGCCCCTTTATTACGTCGGGCGTCCAGTAATTGTCGTCGCCCGTAGTCCACGACGGCCTGTGGCAGGTGGCGCAGCCCATTTCCATGAACAGTTTCTTGCCTCTCTGCACGTCGGGGTCGTTGAGGTTGCGTGCCCGCGGTATCGACAGGCCGCGGTGCCACACCATGAACGCGTAGAAGTTGTCGGTGCTCATGTCGGGTGTGAAGTTGTGCCACTTGTTGTCAAACTGGTTGGTGTTGGGCGACAGGAGGTTCTTCACGGCGTCGGCAATGCCCTCGTCGGTTCCGTCGGCATAGTATGGCGACGTCGGGTCGCGCTTGATGGCGCTTATCACGTCGGCGTTCATCGACATGGCGTCGGCCCATGCCTGTGTGGTGTAGAGCTTAGGCCGGTCGGGTCGCGACACGTTGGGTATGTTCCACATTGCGTTGGCTCCGGCCCCGTCTTGCAGGCTGGCCCTGGTGAGCGCATAGGTGTACCGCTTTATCTTGCCCGTCACGGCAGTGCCGTCGGCCAGAGCGCCCGGGCTTGTCCAGTTGGTGTAGTAAGCGGTCGACGCCCAGTCGTTGGCCTCTTTGTCCCACATGGCCGGGTTGACCTCAGAGTATCGTGCCGTGAGCTCATACTGCTTTTTCAGCGAGTCGTCGGGTATGGCGTCTATAAGTCCGGTGCCAATGATGCCGATAGTAGACTCGAGGCGCACCGCGTAGTTGGTTGGCACGGGGTAAGTGTTGAAGGCCGAGGGGTCGATGGTCACCTCGGGGTAAATCAGTTCGTAAGAGTCGCCGCCGTTGGGGAACGTCATCGACAGTCCGCTCTCCATTGCCGTGACGTTCTTCCAGGTTATTGTTATCTTGTCTTCGTCGACAGGTGGCAGGAACGGCGATACGGCCTGTGTCTGCGGCATGCCCGTCACCTCGCTGATGTATGGGCCGTCGTTGCTGTTTGCCCCGTCGTCGGGATGGTATATCACGAGCAGGTAGCCATTGCCGAAGCCGGCCTTGTAGGAGTCTTGCCGCTTGCCGTGGCCGTAGCCGGGGTGGCAGTCAATGCACGACTTGCGCACCGAGGCCGGGCCGAGCCCGTTGAAGGGTGGCGTGTCGATGGTGACATTGCGCTCAAAGAACATCTCGCCTCGATTGAACTGGTCGGTCAGTCCCATGTTGGTTGTGGCCGGGGTCTCGTCTTCATAGCATCCTTCCGACACGTTGAGCGTTGTGCCCAGCTCTCCTCCGGGATACCATTCGTCGGCAGAGAAGTTGCCCACGGCCTTTCCGATGTACGACACATCGTCGACAGCGCCGGTCTGTCCGCCTCCTGTCGAGGGGGCGTCGTCGGAGCATGCCGCCATCGACAGGCAGATGCATCCGGCCAAGAGCTGAATGTTTCTTGTCTTGTTCAAATTCATAATCGTATTTTTTAGTTATTAATCAGTATGTGCTCGTGCCGGCAGCGGCGCCGGCACGAGTCAACAGTCACAGTGTGTTGTAATGTCGTCAGTTGATTGAAATCCAGTCGGAAGCCTTGTTCAGTTCGCTGTCAAGCTCGGCTATGGCGTCCATGGCCGTCTTCACATAGTCGGCCTGTGGGGCGTCGACAAATGCCACGCCGGAGTTGATGCAGGCATCGAGGGCAGTGAACGAGCTCTGGAGGGCGTTCTCGAGCGATGTCGCCATGGTCGGGTTATACTTTCTCAGGTATGCCATGATCGACTTGTTCTCGTCGCGACGGCCTTCCACTCCGCCGTATATGGAGTTTTCTATGCTTATGATGTTGTCCTTGAAATCTACAAACGACTTCTTGCTGTAGGGCGACTCGATGTAGTTGGGGTCGGCTCCGGTGTATGCCTGGCCTATCTTCTGCCCGCTCACCTCCTGGGCTATGTTGGCGCATCCGGCCACGAGAATGGTGTTCATCACCACGCGCCATGTTGCATAGGTGCTGCCAATGTTGGTAGCCTCGAGCATGTTTTTGCCATAGGTGTAGTTGTTGCCTTCCACAGTGTTGGGCAGTTCACACTCGTCGACAACACGGGTGATGTGGTCGCTTGGTGCGTTCTCGTTCCATGAAACCTCGAGTTGCCAGCAGCGGTCGCGCAAGTCGCCGGCCACGGCAGCGGCATATATCAGCTCCTCGCGGCCCGACACGCGTACGCCTTTGCTCGTGAAGGCCTCGTCGGTTTCGTAAGCCCTCAGGCTCTCGACGGTGCGGTTGGCTCCGTTGCGGAACAGGATGAACTCGATGCCGTGGAATCCCAGCAGCTCCTGGCCCATCTTGTTGCCGGCGTAGCTGATGCCCTCATCGCCATTGTCGAGCATGGCTATCTTGTCGGCATTGCTTAGCTCGGTTACAAGACCGTCGAGGTCGAGCGGCCATGTGTCGATGTGCGGGTCGATTCCGAACACTGTTGCCGCCCCGTAGAGGAACGCCTCGCTTTCCTCCCACGACTGGCGTGCCTGCAGGAACTTTGAGCATATAGCGTCGAACTCTGTCTGCGTGAGGCTCGTTGGGTCGGCCTTGAACTTGTCTTTGGCTTCGGCCAGCATCTCATACAGCTCGCCCGTCTCAGTGGCCAGGTCGCTGTATGTGGGGTAGACCACGTTGTTGACATACTGGGTGGTGATGTCTTTCATCATCTGTTCCTTTTCGCTCAATGCCGACTCGTCCGTACTGCCGTCGCCGTTGTCGTCGCTGCACGATGTTAACCCGGCGGTCATGGCCATTGCCATTGCAAAGGCGGATGCATAGTAAAATAATCTTTTCATTGTGTAATATTGTTAGTTGTTATTGGATGTTTGTCTGTCGGTGCCCGCTTGCGCGCTGTGTGCCGCGGCGTCCGGGCTCAGAGGAAGAAGCCCTCGTATGCGATGCCCAGCGAGACAGAAGGCTCGTCGTTGTATTGCGACTTGAAGAATCGCTTGGAATATTCGGCTTTTACAGCCACCTGGGGTATCGGGTGGTAGTTTATGCCCGCCGCCATGCGTATCTTCTTGGTGTATTCATACTGGGCTTGCTGCTTGCTCGGGATGTATGAGTCGTAGCAGTCGTAACGGCCGAACACGTAGAGCTTCTGGTTGGTGCGGCGCGTCTTGTTTATTTGCGAGAACACGTCGTAACCGGCTTCAACGCCTATTGCGAAGGCGTTTTTGCCCACGGGCGACTTCTTGTAAGGCGCGTTCGTTGCGTTGATGTTGCGCTTTGCCTCGCTGATGGCGGCTGCGTCGCCCACATAGCCATAGTCGGCATTGCCGCGGACAATCCAGTTGTGGGCGTTGTAAGCGAAGTCGATGGCTCCGATGGCCACGGTTCCCTTCACTTCTTTGTATTTGTTGCCGTTGCTCTCCAGGTCGTGTGGGAAGGTGTTGTGCATCGACCTGCCGTAGTATCCGCTCAGGCCTATGCGCAGTCCGGGTATGGTGTAGTTGTCGATGCGCGCTGCAAAGCCGTACTTGTTGGCCACCTTAAACTCAAACGGAGAGCCCGCGCCGTTCTGAATCCAGTTGTCGCGGTCGAAAAGAAAGCCGTCCAAGCCGGCGATAAGCTGCACTTCATACCTGAAATCGCCCGAACGGCCCCAGAAACTGATGCCGGTGTCGTGCCAGGTGCAGGGCAGTATGGTTGCCTCGCCCTCCGGACGGTAGACGGTGAAGAAGTTGAGCGGTTCGTGGTAGGCGTTGGTGAAACCCACGGGAACGACAAAGTGGCCCACGCGGATGTTGGCCCAGCGGGCAAACGACTTCTGTATCCAGAACTGCTCCAGTTCCACTTCGCCTCCCTTCTCGGTCTCCTGCTCCCATTCGCCGGCTTCCTCGAACTCTTTCTCAACGGCTCCTCCGGCCCCACCGTGCTCAAACTCAATCTCGCTCGACATTGTCCAGCCTTTGCCGAAGTCGTAGCTTATATACACCACGGCATGCGGAATGTCAAACCGGCCGTGGCCGGGGGCGTCCTTGTATTTGCTGGCCTGGCTGTACCTGTAGACGTTGTCGCTGTAGAAGTTGCGCGTAAGGGCCACTTCGCCGTAGCCGCCTATGCTCAGGCGGTTGCCTCTCTGGTGGGTTGACACGCTGTCGAAGGCTGCCACCTGGGCCTGTGACTCGGTGGCGGCCTGTGCGGCAATGATGGCGAGCGCGATGGATGCGATAGCTGTTTTTTTCATTTTTCTCTTTGTCTTGATGTTTGCCTTGAGTTGTGATTTGCGTTGCAAAATTACGCTTTTACATAAACGTTGGCAATACTCAAAAGTCATGAAAAACTGTAACTAAATACTAAATAGTGATGAGCCGAGTCCGCCTGCTACCTACCTTTGGTGATGGTTGGTGGCTGTTTGGCGCCATCTGTCGGCAAAATTTGGCGGTAGCGAGGATGCCGTATTGCCAGTTGTATGTTGTAGTGTGTACACCAATGCTCAGTACGTCAGTGGGTTTTGCCTCTGCCAATGGTGACTCGCGGCTTGTTTCGGCGGTTTTTCGGCGTTGCGGTTTTGGTCGTGCTGCCAAGCGACTGTGGTCGCTGTGCGGGCACACTGCACGGCAGGCGTCCGGCCGGCATTCCTTTCTTTGAAATTTAGTTTACATAAATGGTGTGCCGATACATTATATATATGTGGCCCGCTGACTATGTCTGGCCTTTCGGCCCGGGGGTGTTAGGCAGGGCGAACGCCAATGCCAGGCAGTTGGCATCCGCGCCATGTCATTGCCGGGAATTAGCAGGAAATGTGTAGAGAAGGACAGAACTTGCGACATAAATACCTATTAATGATTATTGTGCGTATCGCTTTAAATTATTACTTTTGCAGAGGTAATAATTAATTGGTAGCGTAATGAAGAACCAGAAGATTTATGAGGCCAGCGACAAGATGATTTCTCTCATCAAAGACAACTACAATGTGTTGCAGTCTTTAGGCAGTTTCGGAATCAACCTTGGCTTTGGTGACAAGACGGTCAGAGAGACGTGCGAGGACAATGGTGTCGACACATACACCTTCCTTGCCGTGGTCAACTACACAATCAACGGCTATTACGGGTTCGACGACGACGACCAGCTGTCTGTGCCTACGCTAATGCATTACCTGAAGGCGTGCCACGTGTATTACCTCGACTTCCAGTTGCCGTTCATACGGAGGGAACTCCAGGAGGCAATCAATGAGAACGACAGCCTTGGCGGACTGCTCATGAAGCTGTACGATGAGTATGCGCGTGAGGTGAGAAAGCACATGCTGTATGAGGAAAAGACGCTCTTCCCATACGTGCAGGCGCTAATCGACAGGCAGCCGCTGGGCGACTACAACATAGAGACATTCTCCAAGCACCACAGCCAGACTGACATAAAGCTCAAGGAGCTAAAGACTACCATAATAAAATACCTGCCTACCGACATGCAGCGCAACCATAAGCTCATGTCGACGCTTTACGATATATACAACAACGAGGAGTGGCTGAGGCTTCACACGGAGGTTGAAGACAACATATTCGTGCCGGCCATCAGGAGGCTGGAGCGCATGTTGCGACAGAACGACGTGACGAAGAACATTTCGTCGATGGTGTTCAAGGGTGGGCAGGATAACGCCGACATGCTTTCCGACCGTGAGAAAGACGTCGTGGTGAGCCTTGTGCAGGGCATGTCGAACAAGGAAATAGCCGAGCATCTGTACATTTCGGTCAACACGGTGATAACGCACAGGCGCAATATTGCGCGGAAACTGCAGATACACAGTTCGGCCGGACTGACCATCTATGCAATTGTCAACGGACTGGTTGACATATCCAATGTAAAGCTTTAGGAATTTCTTTTAGACGGTTTGAAAAATATCATAAATCCGGTAGGCTGCTACCGGATTTTATTGTATCTTTGTGCCCGATTCGGAAAGGCTGAGGCCTGCCAGTCGCTTAGAAATTATCTAAAACGGGAAACTTTTTAATGGATTGTTGTTTCAAAGTTATCTAAAACGGAAAACTTATATGGAGATGAGAAGCTTTACGATTACCAAGAGAGACGGGGCGGCCGAGCGCTTTTCCCTCGACAAGATAATGAATGCCGTAATCAAGGCTTTCGGTTCGGTTGGCGAGCCGGTAGACCTTGGCTGTATATCGAAGATACTGAGCCACCTCGACATTCACGAAGGGATAACCGTTGAAGACATACAGAACCAGGTGGAAGAAGCGCTCATGAGAGAAGGCTACTACCGGGTGGCCAAGTCGTTCATGCTATATCGCCAGAAGCACACCGAAGACCGTGAGACGATGGAGAAACTGCGATTCCTGGCCGATTATTGCGAAGCAGCCAACGCCGCCTCGGGCTCTAAGTATGACGCCAATGCAAACGTAGAGCACAAGAACATTGCCACTCTTATAGGCGAGCTGCCCAAGTCGGGCTTCATCAGGCTGAACCGCAGGCTGCTGACCGACCGCATCAAAAAGATGTATGGCAAGGAGCTGGCCGACCGATATGTCGACATGCTTACCCATCATTTTATATACAAGAACGACGAGACAAGCCTTGCCAACTACTGCGCTTCAATCACAATGTATCCATGGCTCATCGGCGGTACGATGTCTATTGGCGGCAATTCCACCGCCCCAACCAACTTGAAGTCGTTTTGCGGAGGGTTTGTCAACATGGTTTTCATGGTGTCGAGCATGCTCAGCGGTGCTTGCGCCACGCCGGAGTTCCTGATGTATCTCAATTATTTCATCGGTCTGGAATATGGCAGGGAGTATTACAAGGAGCCCGACAGGGTGGTGGACTTGTCGCTGAAGCAGCGCACGGTAGACAAGATGATAACCGACTGTTTCGAACAGATTGTGTATTCAATAAACCAGCCTACTGGCGCACGCAACTATCAGGCTGTGTTCTGGAACATTGCGTATTACGACCGCCCGTACTTTGAAAGCCTGTTTGGCGACTTCTATTTCCCCGACGGAAGCAAGCCCGACTGGGAGGGGCTCAGCTGGTTGCAGAAGCGATTCATGAAGTGGTTTAACAAGGAACGTACCAAGGCTGTGCTTACATTCCCTGTCGAGACGATGGCCCTTTTGAGCAATGACGGCGACGTGATAGACGAAGAGTGGGGCGACTTTACGGCGGAGATGTATGCCGAAGGCCACTCTTTCTTTACTTACATGAGCGACAATGCCGACTCGCTGTCGAGCTGTTGCCGCCTGCGCAACGAGATACAGGACAACGGTTTCAGCTATACGCTTGGGGCAGGAGGCGTGTCGACGGGCTCTAAGAGCGTGCTGACCATCAACCTGAACCGTTGCATCCAGTATGCCGTAAACAACAACATTGACTACAAGGAGTTCTTGACCGACGTGATAGACATGTGCCACAAGGTGCAGCTGGCATACAACGAGAACCTCAAGGAACTGCAGGCCCACGGCATGCTGCCGCTTTTTGATGCGGGATATATCAACATGTCGCGGCAGTATCTCACCATCGGTGTCAACGGACTGGTAGAGGCTGCCGAGTTCATGGGGCTGCAGATAAATGACAATCCCGACTACCTGGCTTTTGTGCAAGGTGTGCTTGGGCTTGTAGAAAAGAAGAACCGTGAGTACAGAACAAGCGATGTGATGTTTAACTGCGAGATGATTCCGGCCGAGAATGTGGGCGTAAAGCATGCCAAGTGGGACCGTGAAGACGGGTATTTCGTGCCACGCGACTGTTACAACAGCTATTTCTACGTGGTTGAAGACGACTCGCTGAGCATTATCGACAAGTTCCGACTGCACGGGGCACCATACATTGAGCACCTCACAGGGGGCTCTGCCTTGCACATGAACCTCGAGGAGCACCTGTCGAAGGCGCAGTACAGGCAGTTGCTCCGCGTGGCCGCCAAGGAGGGATGCAACTATTTCACGTTCAACATACCCAACACGATATGCAACGATTGCGGGCATATTGACAAGCGCTACCTGCACGAATGCCCTCACTGCCACTCGACCAACGTTGACTATATGACGCGAATAATTGGCTACCTGAAGCGCGTGAGCAACTTCTCCGAGGCCCGACAGCAAGAGGCCGGGCGCCGTTTCTATGCCAAGGCGGGGGTTGAGCTTGCCGTCGACTGACTTTGCCAACTGTTTTGAAAATACTGACGGACAATGCTGAAATACGTAAACACAGGCGTAGTGTTCCAGGAAATACCCGACGAGGTAACCTTGGCGGTCAACCTCTCGGGCTGCCCTTGCCGTTGCCCCGGGTGCCACAGCCGCTATCTGTGGCAGGATGTCGGCACCCCGCTCACTCCGATGGAGCTTGAAAGGATGGTTCGGGCCAATGCGTCGGGGATAACGTGTGTGTGCTTCATGGGCGGCGATGCCGACCCGGCGTATGTCGGTGTGCTGGCCCGATATATAAGGCGAGAGCATCCCGGGCTCAAGGTGGGGTGGTACAGTGGCAGGCAGCGTGTGCCGGCGGTTGTGCGCAAGGCCGACTTCGACTACCTGAAGCTGGGCCCGTACATAGCCCATCTGGGATGCCTCAGGGAGCGCACCACCAACCAGAGGCTGTATAAGAAGGTGGCCGGTGACACATTTGCCGACATAACCTCGAGGTTCTGGCGCTGAGCCGGGGGCGGCATGCCCCGGAAAAAACTGGCGTTTGCCAATGTGGCCGTAGGGCAAAGAAACATGCATCCACGTTTCTTTGCCCTACGTTTTGTGTATTTAAATGCTGTCTACATCTACATATCCGTTCATCACGGCATAGATGGTAAGTGCCGAAACGCTCTTTATGCCAAGTTTTTCCATTATGTTTTTGCGGTGGGTAATCACAGTGGCAAGCCCAATGTTCAGCCTGTCGGCAATCTCTTTGTTGATGTAACCGCGCACGATTAGGGCCATCACCTCTGTCTCCCTGTCAGACAGCAGGCCGCGGCTGCTGCCGTGCATGGGCGGCAGGTTGCGCCCCTCGGCATGCGCGCTTTGCTCAAGCGCAAGCAGCGACTTTACAAATTGCCGCTCGGGCAAGTTGGTGCACAGGCAGTGGAAACCCGCTGGCTGCGACTCGGCCGTGGGCGAAGGCGTGAGCACGATGGTCTTGTTGCGCCGTTCGGCAAAGAAGGTGTGGTTTGACATGAGCACGTTCAGCGCAACGAAATAGTGGTAGTATAGTTCCGGGCTGTTGGCCATCAGTTCGGTGAACGAGCCGAACGTGTAGGCTTCCATCACCGGCACGACATCTTGCAGCATAAACTTCAGCCCAAGCGCGGCTGGCGTGTTGGGGTCGATGATTGCTATCTTTGGCCGGTGGCTGTTGCTTAACTCCATATCGTTTGCAAAGTTACATTAAAATAGCCAGTCTGCAAAATCCTGCATTTCATTTTGTTGGTTAGTTTTACTGAAACAGATGTGTTGTTTTTTACCAACCGCGCACGGCCTTCACCGCTTTCAGTTTGCGGAGCGTCGGCGGGCCGCTACCATGACGGTTGGGTGCTTGGCTACAGTGGCTACGGCTGCCCGCGCTGTGGGCTGTTGGCTCGTGCCTGGTGTGTTTCGGTTTTATGTTTCTTCCGTGCCTGTGTCTTGCCGGCACTAAAGCCTTGCTGAATCACGTGAAACAGGTGTGAATGCCCCATTGACGGTTGGCTTTGCCTGGCGTTGTTTCTTTCGTTTTTTTTATTTTAACTTGTGCATAGCGCCTCCCGGGGTGGCGCAGCAGTTCGCTTTGCGTTGTTTTATGCAGCATCGCTGCTGCCGGAGCCGCATGTCAAACTGCACGCAAATGCAACGTTGGGTAGGGCGACGACAGACAGTCGTGGCTTTGACTATATTTTAAAACGTGCTTTGCCCGGGCCAGTAGCCGTGTTGCCGAAACAACGTTCCGTGGCGTGTAGATATTTATCGCGCCGCATATTTCGCAAAATGGCCGGTTACTTGATATGCCACGCCCTCGTAGTTTGGAAAAGTGTACTGCCCTTTCTTTCTGCATGTCTTGTGTTTGCATGTAAGCCGCGATTGGCGGAGCAGCCTCGCCTTGCATTGATAGAAAATGCCGGCAGACTGTATCTTGCGTAGGCCTTGCCGGCGTTCTGTCTATGGATATTCGCGTTGATTGAAATGCTGTCACATTCGTTTTTTGCCACGTCGTTGTCTGCCGTGGTGTAGCCAGCAATCCGTTTGCCTTGCATTTCGGCTTGTTCTGCTCTCCCGTTTGGCCAGTTTTAGGCTATAAAACGGGCTGTTTTGAATGGCAACGAGGCCCGTATTGCAATATGCTGTCATTCAGTTGGTTATGACATTGGCCCACATCGGCTGTTTGATGGCGATGTGAAGGGCCGGTCAAAGCGGCACAAGCCGTGCCGTGCCTTATAATTTCCGATAGTGGTATGGTGGTGCTTCAGGTGAAGGCCGGTTCGTATGGCAAGTCAGTCATGTGGCTGTTGTTTGTTGGTGAGAGCATATTGTTGGTTGAATATGCATAGTTGTGTATAGAGAGGAGTTGCCATAAAAAATATCGTCACTGCCCCGTGCGGGACAGTGACGACATGTTGATTGCAGTCTTTGTTCGTCTGTTACGACAAGAAACCGAGCAGTGCTCCGGCTGCAACAGCCGAGCCAATCACTCCGGCCACGTTGGGGCCCATGGCGTGCATGAGCAGGAAGTTGTGGCGGTCGTATTCCAAGCCCATGTTGTTGCTTATGCGCGCACTCATTGGTACGGCCGACACGCCGGCGTTTCCTATGAGCGGGTTAAGCTTTTTGTCCTTCGGCAAGAACAGGTTCATCACCTTTACGAAGAGCACTCCGCTGGCAGTGGCGACCATAAACGAGCACGCTCCGATGATGAATATGTAGAGCGTATTGACCGTGAGGAACTCGCTGGCCTGCGTAGAGCATCCTACGGTGAGGCCGAGCAACATCACGATGATGTCGTTGAGGGCCGATCCGGCAGTCTTTGCCAGTCGTGTGGTCTTGCCCGACTCCTTGAGCAGGTTGCCAAAGAAGAGCATGCCGAGCAGCGGCAGGCCCGAGGGCACGATGAACGTTGTGAGCAGCAGTCCGATGATGGGGAAGAGTATGCGCTCTGTCTGGCTCACCTGGCGTGCCGGCTTCATGCGGATGAGGCGCTCTTTCTTGGTGGTGAGCATGCGCATGAGTGGCGGCTGGATTAGCGGCACGAGCGCCATGTATGAATAGGCACACACGGCAATGGCTCCCATGAGGTTGGGGCTGAGCTTCGACGATAGGAAGATGGCTGTAGGGCCGTCGGCTCCGCCGATGATGGCTATGCCCGCAGCCTGGTTGGGCTCGAAGCCTAAGCCGAGGGCAACCATGTAAGCTCCGAAGATGCCGAACTGTGCGGCAGCTCCGATGAGCACTAGCTTGGGGTTGGCTATCAGTGCCGAGAAGTCGGTCATGGCGCCGATGCCGAGGAACACCAGCGGCGGATACCATCCTTGGCGCACGCCCTGGTAGAATATGTTCAGCACCGAGTTGTCTTCATATAATCCCACCTCGAGGCCGGCGTCGGCCTTGAAAGGGATGTTGCCTATGATGATTCCCAGTCCGATGGGTATGAGCAACAGGGGCTCAAAGTCTTTCTTTATGGCGAGATATATCAGTATCGCGCCCACAATAATCATTATGATGTTCCCCGTTGAGGCGTTGACGAAGCCTGTGTATCCGAGGAATTCATTGAAATTTTCTGCTAAGAACTCTGTGAATCCCATAAGTCATCAAGCTATTGTGAGCAGAACGGCACCTTCTAATACCGAGTCGCCCTGGTTAACTAATATTGACGTGACCGTGCCTGAGAACTCTGTCTCGATGTTGTTTTGCATCTTCATGGCCTCGAGCACAACTACGGTGTCGCCGTCTTTGACCACGTCGCCTACCTTGACGTTGACCGATGTGATGGTGCCGGGCAGTGGTGCCTTTACCTGTGAGCCGGTGGCAGAGGCGGCAGGCTGGGCTGCCGCGGCGGCGGGTGCCTGCGATGCGGGTGCCTGCTGTGGAGCCGCCGTAGCCTGTTGGTGCACCTCGGGCTTCTTGCGTATGGCGTGGGCAGGGTTGATGGGCTGCTTGAGCTCTACTTCAAACTTGATGCCGTTGACCTGAACCTTGGCCACGTTGCCCTCCAGCTCTTCAATCTCTACATCGTAGTCTACACCTTGTACTTTATATTGAAACTTGTTCATAGTTGCTTGTCTTTAGTTTATTGGGTTATGGATTATTCATGAAATTGGGTCATCTGGATGTATTCCACGTTCCAGTCCGTGTCTTTGGGCTTGATGGTTATGATGCCGCTTTCAACATCATGGGTGTTGCTCGTGTATTGCTGGATGGCAAGTGCAATTACAGCAATGTAGGTCTCTTTGTCAATGCCTTTCGACTTGAGGCCGTCTTGCAGCAATACGTTTGTCTTGTGGCCCAGCTCAACGGTCTTCTCCATCGTCTTTACTCCGGCCTTGAGAGGTTGCATGTTGGCAACTTTCTTTGCTGCGGCACGGTGCTTCATGAACATTCCGAACAGCGTGAAGAAGATGCAAAGCAACGCAAGGCAGAAGAACACGATGCCCATGGCAAGCACTGTGATGCCTATTCCGTATGGGTCGTTGCGTTTCAATTTGGCGATTTTCGTCTCGTCAACCTGTATATAGTTTGATATACCAGGCGTTACGGCGTCAGCCGGCTTGACCTGCCATACAGGCGAACCGTCGTGCTGGCGTGCGTATGACTGGTTGGCACCCAGTGCCGGAACAGTCACGGAGTCGAGGAGTTGTGTTGCGTTGCCGTTGTAGAGACCAATCCAGGTGGGTTTTTCCGGGTCGATCTTCACAGAGAGGTGCAGCGTTCCCTTGGCTGGGTTGCTGTTACAGTAAAGCAGCAAGTGTTGGCGTGCGCTAAGGTTTGTGCGTGCATCCCCGTTGGGAATGATGCTCATGCGCTTGATGCGCTCGGGAACACTCATTTCTGGGTCGAGTACGGACCGGTCTGTTGTCAGGAACATGCCCCTGATATTGTAGGTGGAGAATGACACATTGGCTATCTCCACCCATGCTTCCCTACGCCCGTATTCGTCCTGTAGGCTTGTTGTGTTGTTGGTCATGACTTCGTTCAGCTTGATGCTGTTGGACACCTGTCCCAAGGCGCCGGTTGAAGCTGATGTAAGCACTAGGCCTAACAGTAATCCGAACTTGTTCATTTCAGTGTGTGAGTATTATGTTAGTATTGATATTGTTAGTTCAACCTGTCAGATGCCGCAACACAGGAGTATTATCAGCTGTGCGGTGAATATGCGCAGGAACATGCTAAGCGGATAGACCGTAGAGTAACCCACTGCAGGCGCCTCTTTCGAGCACGACTGGTTGGCATAGGCCAATGCTGGCGGGTCGGTATATGTTCCGGCAATCATGCCCATTATCGTGAAATAGTTGAATTTGTATTTCAGCCTTGCTATCGTTCCTACTATAAGTATAGGTATCACCGTTATTAGGAAGCCTGTGTAAACGTATTTCAGGCCGTCGCCCCTGACGACAGTGTCCAAGAAACCCTCACCGGCCTTGATGCCGACGCTGGCAAGGAAGAGCACAAGGCCAATCTCGCGAAGCATGGTGTTGGCGCTGGTGGTTGTGTATGTCACAAGGTGTACCTTGTAACCGTAGCGCCCTATGAGTATGGCTATGACGAGCGGGCCTCCGGCTATGCCGAGTTTCAGCGGCATGGGCATTCCCGGCACTGCAAATGGCAGGCTGCCAAACAATATGCCGACTATGATGCCAATGAATATTGTAGCGATGTTGGGGCTGTCGAGCCGCTTTATCGAGTTGCCAAGCACGCTTGACACGCGGTTGACAAGGTTCTCGGGCCCAACCACCATGACGCGGTCGCCCACTTGGAGGGCCAGGTGGGGGTTGGCAAACAAATCCATGCCCTGGCGTGTGACGCGGGTAACGTTGACGCCGTAGACGGTAGAGAAGTGCATCTGGCCCAGCGTCTTGCCGTTGATTGACGGGCGGGTGACGACGATTCGCTTCGATACCATTGGCTGGTCTTGCTTTTCCCATTCAACCTGCTCCTCGGGCCCGATGAATGCCTTTATGGCTTCGGCATCGGCCTCTGCACATACTATAAATACGATGTCGCCCAGTTCGAGCGTGGTCTGGCCGTTGGGTATGCTTACATGCCCGTCGTGCAATACGCGGGAACAAACGAAGTCACGGTTTAGGAAGTCGTGTATTTGCTTTATTGAACGGCCGGCAAGGTATGAGTTTGTCACGCGCAGGTGCATGTTGTGGGGCTTTACGTGTGCATCCTCTTCAGAGTCTTTGTTCAGCACTTCTTCCTCTTTGTCGAGCGATATGTGGCAAATGTATCTCAGAAGTATGGTCGCTCCGATTATTCCCAACACGCCGAGCGGGTAGGCACAAGCGTAGCCCGACGCTATTTGCGGGGCCTGGCCTTTGGGGAAGACGCTGTCGAGGGCTTCCGTGGCAGCGCCAAGCCCAGGGGTGTTGGTCACGGCGCCATAGAGCGTTCCGACCATCATGGGCAGGTTCTTGGGGTCGCTCGTGTCGAAGAAAATGAAATAACATGCGAACATGACGCCAATGTTCAGCAATATGGCCGCACAAGCGAGCACATTAAGCGTAATGCCGCCTTTTCGGAAACTGGCAAAGAATCCGGGCCCAACTTGTAGTCCTATCATGAAGACAAACAAGATAAGGCCGAAGTCTTGCAGGAATGTCAGTATGTTGAGTGGGGCTGTCTGGCCTATGTGGCCGGCAACTATGCCCGCAAACAACACGAATGTCACACCGAGCGATATTCCGCCTACTTTGATTTTGCCGAGGAGTACACCAACAGCAATCACTATAGCATACAGAATAGCTATGTGCGCTACAGACTCGGTGTTAGTGAATAGATTTATTAGCCAATCCATGTGGAATATTAATATTATCTAAGTTGCAAAATTAGGTAAAATATTGCGCAAATAACAATTTATGTGTAATTATTTTCGTTCGGCGCTTGAAGTTTTTGAATTTTTCACGATTGGCAATCTTTTTCTCGTTATATTTTTCAGAAACTCGGATATTCTGTATATCTTTGCATAATGATCGGCTGCGCCCGGCGCACTGAAGGTGGCGCCGCGGCTTGCCCGGCCTGTGGCTCACCATGGCGGTGATGCCGCGCCGGCACGGGCCGGCACGGGCGAGGGCATGCCTCACCTGAGGCGGACGGTATTTCAGCTCTGAGAGCTTGACGCGTGACTCAACGATTCAATAACTTATATAATAAATATTGTATTTTATGTCAAACAACAGAGAAAAACTCTTTACTGAGTTCGAAGCTCCTACAACCCAGGAATGGCTTGATAAGATTCAAGTTGACTTGAAGGGTGCAGACTTCAACAAGAGACTGGTTTGGAGAACCAATGAAGGCTTCTCCGTACCGCCGTTCTATCGCAGGGAAGATGTCGAGAAATTGAAGACCCCTGATGCTTTGCCCGGTGAATTCCCGTTCGTGCGCGGCAATAAGAAGGACAGCAACTCATGGTATGTGCGCCAAGACATAAAGGTTGATGACGCAAAGGAAGGAAACGCCAAGGCCTTGGATGTGTTGTCTAAGGGGGTGGACTCGCTGGGCTTCCATTTCTGTGGGGACTGCATAAGCGCAGAGTTCGTTGAGACTTTGCTCGACGGCGTCAAGTGTGACTGTGTGGAACTCAACTTCTGCACTTGCAAACGGCGCTCTGTTGACCTTGCAAAGATACTGTGCGCATATTTTGAAAGCAAGGGGTATGCAAAGGAGAGCATTGTCGGTTCGATTGACTGGGACCCTATTGAGAAGATTGTGATGAAGGGCAAGGACGTCACCCGCCTGCTGCCACTCGCTTCACAGCTGGTCGACATGTTCAAGGATTATCCTCATTTCCGCTGCATTGCCGTTAACGCTGCTTCGCTTAACAATGCCGGAGCATATATCGTACAGGAGTTGGGATATGCCCTCGCATGGGGACATGAATATCTCTCCGAGCTGGTTGAAGCAGGCGTAGACCCCGCTTTGGCGGCAAGCAAGATAAAGTTTAATATGGGCATCACCGAAAACTATTTCATGGAAATAGCGAAGTTCCGTGCCGCCCGCTTGCTTTGGGCCGAGATAGTGAAGCAGTATGAGCCCAAGTGCGATTGCGCTTGCAAGATGTGTGTCAATGCAACGACCACCACTTACAACATGACTATGTATGACAGCTATGTGAATTTGCTCCGCACGCAAACCGAGGCAATGAGTGCAGCACTTGGCGGAGTCCACTCTATATCTGTCGTTCCATTCGATGCCGTTTACGAGACTCCTACCGACTTCTCTGAGCGTATTGCCCGCAATCAGCAGTTGTTGCTTAAGGAAGAGAGCCACTTCGACAAGGTGGTGGATCCTTCTGCCGGGTCATACTTCATCGAAGAGCTGACCACTTCGCTCGCCGATGCAGCGTGGAAGCTGTTCCTCAAGATAGAAGAACAGGGCGGATACCTTGAAGCTGTCAAGTGTGGCGTCGTGCAGGATGATGTAAATACGACCAACACCAAGCGCCATGAAGATGCCGCCAAGCGCAAGGAGTTCATCCTCGGAACCAACCAATATCCTAATTTCACGGAGGTTTCTGACGGAAAGGCGCCCTTGTCGTGCTCTTGCGGATGCGGAAGCAAGCATGAAGACGCTCCGTTCAAGGCCATCACTTCCACGCGTCTTGCCGCCGACTTTGAGCAGTTGCGCTTGCAGACCGAGCACAGTGGCAAGGTGCCTACGGCGTTTATGCTTACGATAGGCAGCCTGGCCTGGCGCCAGGCACGTGCGCAGTTCAGTTCAAACTTCCTTGCCTGCGCCGGATACAAGATTGTAGACAACCTTGGATTTGACACGGTTGAAGAAGGAGTGGACGCCGCAATGAAGGCCGGTGCCGACATTGTCGTGCTTTGCTCAAGCGACGATGAGTATGCTACATTTGCAGTTCCGGCATACAATTACCTTGCCGGCCGCGCAATGTTTATCGTTGCCGGAGCACCGGCATGTATGGATGAGCTCAAGGCTGCAGGCATTGAGAACTTTATACACGTGAAGTGCAATGTGCTTGAGACATTGAGAGAGTATAACGCTAAATTGGGAATCAAATAACCACAAGAGTCATGAGAAAGAGTTTTAAAGATGTTGATATATTTGCCGGGATAAAGGCTGCCAACGGAGCCGACTGGCAGAAGTCCAATGGTATTGCTCCCAATTGGAAGACTCCGGAGCATATTGAAGTGAAGCCTGTTTACACAAAGGAAGACCTCGAAGGCATGGAGCACCTTGACTTCGCTGCCGGTATTCCGCCGTTCCTGCGCGGCCCTTACTCAATGATGTATCCTTTCCGTCCGTGGACGATACGTCAGTATGCCGGATTCTCAACGGCTGAGGAGTCAAACGCTTTCTATCGCCGCAACCTGGCTTCCGGACAGAAAGGTCTGTCGGTGGCTTTCGACCTGCCAACACACCGCGGTTACGACCCCGACAACGAGCGTGTGGTCGGTGACGTTGGAAAGGCCGGCGTGTCGATTTGCAACGAAGAGAACATGAAGGTGCTCTTCGATGGCATCCCACTCAACAAGATGTCTGTGTCGATGACGATGAATGGTGCGGTGTTGCCCGTGCTCGCGTTCTACATCGTGGCAGGCCTGGAGCAGGGGGCCAAGCTGGAGGAGATGGCCGGTACCATCCAGAACGACATCTTGAAGGAGTTCATGGTGAGAAACACCTACATCTATCCGCCAGCCTTCTCAATGAAGATTATTGCCGACATATTCGAGTTCACTTCTCAGAATATGCCTAAGTTCAACTCTATATCCATCTCCGGTTACCACATGCAGGAAGCCGGAGCCACTGCAGACATTGAGCTTGCATATACGCTTGCCGACGGAATGGAGTATATCCGTGCCGGAGTCAACGCCGGGATAGACATCGATGCGTTTGCACCCCGCCTGTCATTCTTCTGGGCAATAGGCGTCAACCACTTCATGGAGATTGCCAAGATGCGTGCGGCCCGCTTGCTTTGGGCTAAGATTGTGAAGAGTTTTGGAGCCAAGAACCCGAAGTCGATGGCTCTGCGCACGCACTCGCAGACATCAGGTTGGTCGCTCACCGAGCAAGATCCTTATAATAATGTCGGCCGCACTTGCATCGAGGCAATGGCTGCCGTGCTTGGCCATACCCAGTCGCTGCACACCAATGCGCTCGACGAGGCCATAGCATTGCCAACCGACTTCTCTGCCCGCATTGCCCGCAACACCCAGATATACATCCAGAACGAGACAAAGGTTTGCAAGCACATCGACCCGTGGGCCGGTTCTTATTATGTGGAGTCGCTCACAAATGAGCTCGTTCACAAGGCATGGGAGCACATACAGGAGATTGAGAAGCTCGGCGGCATGGCCAAGGCCATTGAGACCGGCGTGCCAAAGATGCGCATCGAGGAAGCTGCAGCCCGTACACAGGCCCGCATCGACAGTGGCGTGCAGGTTATCGTCGGCACAAACAAGTACCGTCTTGACCACGAAGACCCGATTGACATCCTCGAGGTTGACAACACCGCCGTGCGCAAGCAGCAGGAAGAGCTTCTGGCACAGATCCGCTCAACGCGCGACAACGAGGCTTGCAAGAAAGCGCTGGCCGAACTTACGGAATGCGTTCGCAGCGGCAAGGGCAACCTTTTGGCCCATGCCATCGAATGCGCCAAGTTGCGTTGCACTCTCGGTGAGATAAGTGATGCCTGCGAAGAGGTCGTAGGCCGTTACAAAGCAGTAATCAGAACTATTTCAGGCGTGTATTCATCAGAAAGCAAAAATGACAAGGACTTCGACGTGGCTTGCAGGCTTACCGAGGAGTTTGCAAAGAAAGAAGGACGTCGCCCGCGTATCTTCGTAGCAAAGATGGGACAGGACGGGCACGACCGTGGTGCAAAGGTTGTGGCCACAGGATATGCCGACTGCGGTTTCGATGTCGACATGGGCCCGTTGTTCCAGACTCCGGCCGAGGCTGCACGCGAGGCTGTCGAGAATGATGTGCATGTGGTGGGCGTGTCTTCTCTGGCTGCAGGCCACAAGACACTCATCCCTCAGCTCATCGACGAGTTGAAGAAACTCGGGCGCGAAGACATCATGGTCATTGCCGGAGGCGTGATCCCCGCACAGGATTACGACTTCCTCTACAAGGCCGGTGTTGCCGCAATATTCGGCCCGGGCACATCTGTTGCCAAGGCTGCAGTGGAGATAATGAACATCTTGCTCGACGAGGATTGAGCAAAACCTCGTCTTTGTATGGCATGAAAAACGCGCCGGAAGCATCTTCCGGCGCGTTTCTTTATTGTGCAGTTGTATGTTGACAACGCCATGCTTGTCGGCCGCCTCACTTTATTATCCGCACAACCGGTGCAATGTTGTTGGCTGTTTTCGGCAGTGTGATGTGCAGACCTTCGGCATCCTGCACCGCTTTCAGCTTGCCGTAGCCAAGCAGGTAAACGCTTTTTATTGTCTTGCCTATGTGCTTGTTGCCTGAAGCCAGCGACGTTATGGTGAGTTTTCCGTCTTTTGGCCATGCCATTGATGTGGCGTAAACGTACCTCCGAGTCTGCGTGAACCTTATTTCGCGGCTGTCCATATCCCGGTACTGCGAGTCGTTGAAGCCCTGCGCATTCAGCGCAATGCCTTTTTTAGCTATGGGGCCCTCACCGAACACAAGCCACGGACGGGTGCCGTAAACGCTCTCTCCGTTTGTCTTCAGCCACCTGCCTATCTCGTCGAGAATAGCCTTTTCTTTCTCGTCGAAGGTGCCGTCGGCGCGCAGAGGCACGCTGAGCAGCAGGTTGCCGTTCTTGCTCACAACGTCCACAAGCTGGCGCACCACCAATGCAGCCGACTTATATCCTTTTTCGTAAGTGCGCGTGTTATAGTGCCAGTCGCCCAGGCATGTGCATGTTTGCCAAGGCTGTTCAATCATCTTGCTCGGTGCTCCACGTTCCACGTCCCATGTGATGGCTTTGCGTTGTTGTTCGTCCAGTATTTTGCCGAACATCACGGCAGTGGCCTTGCCTTTGTTCATTTTCTCGTTGTGGTTGTAGAAGTGGGCGGCAATCTTCAGCCCAGCGTCGCTTATCGGGTAGAACGGCATCACCGTGGCGTCGAAATACAGCAAGTCGGGGTCGTAGCGGTTGATGGCGTCGAGGGTTCTGTTGTAAAAGTTGGTGACAAATTTCTGAGATGGCAGACTTGCACCGTTGCCCCATGCCCATTGTTGGTGAATCATGCCGTCTGCCCATGTGGCTTTGCTTGGCGTATGTTCTTGGGCATACAGGTCTTGCGGGTCGTAGCCCTCCCACCACTTGCCCACGCCGTCGGCCTTTGTCATCCATCCGTCATATGGCACTCCCATCTTCTCGCCGCTGCGGTCGTATCGCCGTGCCGGTTCGTACCATGTCCATGCATGGTCGGCGTGCAGGCTAATGCCAAAAGGCAGGCCGGCTTTCCTGGCTGCTGCTGCCCATTCTCCGAGAACGTCGCGTTTAGGGCCGATATTCATCGAGTTCCACGGCTGATACTTGCTGTCCCATAGGTCATAGTTGTCGTGATGGTTGCCAAGGGCGAAGAAATATTTGGCCCCAATTGCCTTGTAATATGCCACGAGAGAGTCGGGAGACCAATGCTCCGCCTTGAACAATGGCAGGATATCCTTGAATCCGAACTCCGACGGATGGCCGTAGTGCTCAACGTGGTACTTGTATTGGTAACTGCCTTCGAGATACATTTTCCGCGCCATCCAGTCGCCGCTGGCCTCGACGCACTGCGGCCCCCAGTGCGCCCATATTCCAAACTTGGCGTCGCGGAACCATTCCGGCGTCTCATGGTTGGCCAGCGACTCCCACGAGGGGCGGTAGTTGCCTTGTTCCATTTTCTCGTCTGTTTCTGCTACTTTCACTTTGTAGTCTTGTGAATGCGCGCCACTTAAGGCAGCGCAAAGGCATAGTGCCGCAATCAAATGTTTTTTCATCTGTTTCTTTCAGGTTGTTATTGTTAGTCGTTGCACTACGTCGGCAAAGGACGCACTGCTTTGTGCAAAGATACAACATTTCCCGCTAATGGCATAATGTGCGCTTATGTATTTGCCTTCAAGGCTTGGTCAGTCGCCCACTTTCCGCTCTCGTATGCTTTTGTTGGCAACAGTTGCCTGTCACACAAAACTTTGCCGCTGTAAGGTTTTGCGTTCTCGGCTTTATTTCATACCTTTGCAGATACAGTGTTTCATACAATAACAACAAGCCTATGACAGCAAATACGGCAAGGGAAGAATACATATCACTGTTGAAGTCGACCGGTCGCAGCGGCATCGACAGTGTGGTCGACTACCTCGACAAGGCGGGTTTTTTCAAGGCTCCGGCTTCGGTTAACCGCCATCTGAGCCATGACGGCGGCCTGCTCGAGCATTCGCTCAATGTCTACCGGACCGCCATGATGCTGCGAGAGCAGATGATTGCCATGCGTCCCGACATAGAAGGGCGGCTTCAGGTAGACAGCGTGGTTATATCTTCCTTGCTTCACGACATTTGCAAGGCGAACATTTACCACAAGACAACCAAATACCGCAAGGACGCCAACAACCGCTGGGAAGCCTACGACGGCTACGACGTGGATTACACCCGCTTCCCCCTCGGCCATGGCGAGAAATCTGTTGTGATGCTGCTTCGCCTCGGCCTGGAGCTGTCGAATGACGAGATACTGGCCATACGTTGGCACATGTCTGCGTGGGACTTGTCTTTTCAGAGCTTCGAGTCGAAGAGCAACATCTCTGCCGCGAGCGACGTGCCGCTTGTGGCCATACTCCAGGCGGCCGATGCACTGGCCGCCCACATCCTTGAGTGCTGAGCGTCGGTGCCTGCCGTCACTGCTGGCAGTAGCCTGCCATGCCGGTTTCGTCTGTCAGGGTGCAGGTGGGTGGCCCGCATGTTTTTTATTTTCACAAAGTAACGGATAAGTTGGTATTGTCTACCGCGAGGCTGATGGTAAGGGAAATGTCGCCATCCGACCTTATGCCATTGGCGGCTATGTTGCAAGACGACGGCGTGATGTATGCTTATGGCGGAGCATTCTGTGCGGCCGAGACAGAGGCGTGGCTTGACAAACAGTTGCGTCGTTATGCCGAACTTGGTTTCGGTCTGTGGGCCGTGTGCCTGAATGATACAGGCGAGATGATAGGGCAGTGCGGCATAACGATGCAAGAATACAATGATTTGACTGTGCCGGAGATAGGCTATCTGTTTGCCCGTGGGCACTGGCACAATGGATATGCCGCCGAGGCTGCCATGGCTTGCCGTTGTTATGGCATGGCCAACTTGCATTTCAACAGGCTATATTCCATAATCAGAGTAACCAATGTGGCTTCACAAAAAGTGGCATTCCGTATAGGCATGCGCCCCGAAGGCACAATAGTCAGGCACTACCGTGGGCAGTATATGCGCCACATCGTATTTTCTGCCGACATAGACTGATGCCTATTCGCATGGCTCCACGAGCCTTGTTTTCCATGCAGAGCGGCGTTCTCCGGCCTTTTCTCGCATGCCGGCATTCACCGCCCGTCTTCAATCGCCCGTTATCTCCCCAAGCCATTGCTTCCTTTTCCCCACATGTCCTGCCTGCCGTAATGTCCCTGGGCATGGCTGGCTGCCCCAAGGCAATGTGGCAGCCAATCAGCAGGCAAGATGGTGTGAAACGTTTGGCGAGCATGATGTTGTTGCGGAAAAGGCGATTCGGCGCCCGATGGGCGACAGTGAGTGAATCGTAATACAATGCCCATGCTACGCCAGCGGTAGCTCCCCTGTTACCCAATCAACATCGTCTGCTGTATTCTTTTTGCCACATCATTATTGTAATAGAACCAACTGCTGCGGCTTAGTTGGCCCTATCCGTTCTGTCGTTGGTTTAAGTTTCCAATCACATATCACCAGCAGTAAAGCCACTGCGTTACTGTTGCTTTTGTTTATCTACATCCCGTTTCATCATGGTGTTTGTGCGCTTTGTGTCAGGACTTTACGCTGCAGGTGGCTTTAATGGTGTTTTGCAATTAGTCATATTGGTGCCACAATTAGCCCAAACCACCGCATTCAGACAAAAAGGACAATGTGTGGGAATGTAAGTCGCATTGTTTCATATATATATATATCTAATTTTGCATAAAACGAAAGGGTGACGACAGTTGGCTCGGATTGCTCAAGCAGCATGTTCCTGAGCCCTAAGGCATAGCCCGGCAGCAAGCCTCACGGTGGCCCTTGCCTCAGTCCGGCCTGCATATTTCGAGCCGGATGGCAGTTGGTTGATGCAGGGCATGCATGGTGCATTCAGGCACTCAACGTTGCCGGGCTATTCGTCATGGTCGTTTTAAAGTATATAACAGTTTAGAATAATTGATGGAATGGCATCAGTAAAGGTGAAGTTCAGGCCTTCGACAGTGGAAGGTGGAATGGGGAGTGTTTACTTTCAGGTAATACAAAATAGGGTAGTCAGGCAGATAGGCACAGGCTACAGGCTTTACAGCAATGAGTGGGATGATGGTTCGTCGATGCCGGCAGAGCTTGGCGAGGGCGAAGCCCGTGCTGCAGAGGTGCATGGCATAGGCGAGGACATAAGGCGCGAGAAGGCTTTGCTCGACAACGTAGTGGCCTCGCTCGACAGCCATGGCCCTTACACGGCCGACATGGTTGTGCACTCATATCACAGGCAGGATGCAAGCCTGTCGTTCTCTGTGTTTATGAACGGCGTCATTGCCAAGTTGCGCAAGCAGGGGCGGATGCGCACAGCCGAGACCTACGATTCGGCCCTGCGTAGCTTTATGGAGTTCAGAAACCAGGTTGATGTCACGTTGGATGCCATGAACTCCAACCTCATCGTACATTATGAGGCCTACCTGAAGAAGAGGGGGTTGAAGAAGAACACCATCTCTTTTTACATGCGCATACTGCGGGCCACCTACAACAGGGCCGTCGACAGCGGGCTCACCTCGCAGGCCAACCCGTTTGACAACGTGTACACAGGGGTTGACAAGACCGTGAAGCATGCCCTGCCTTTCGGCCTTGTGAAGCGCATGAAGGATATCGACTTGACATCGGACTCGTCGCTTGAGTTTGCCCGCGACATGTTCTTGTTCAGTTTCTACACCCGCGGCATGTCGTTTTTAGACATGGCTTACCTCGACCGCGACAGCATTCAGAACGGCGTGCTGTCATACCGCCGGCGCAAGACCGGCCAGACGCTTTACATAAAGTGGGAGCCCTGCATGCAGGACATTGTCGACAAGTATCCCGGCGCAGAAAACGGAAGGTTGCTGCCGATAATAAAGCGTAGCAACAATGAGCGCCGTCAGTATGAGAGCGCGCTCCATTTGGTAAACCACAAGCTTAAGGAGGTTGGAGCCATGATTGGGGTTACTTCGGGGCTCACCATGTATGTGGCGCGCCATTCGTGGGCCAGCGCGGCCAACAGCCAGGACATACCGCTGGGCGTGATCAGCGAGGGGATGGGGCATGACTCCGAGAACACCACCCGCCTTTACCTTGCCTCGCTCGACAATTCGGTTGTCGATACGGCCAACGGCATGATACTTCACAAGCTCTGATGGCTGCCCGCCCGGGCTGCCGGTACAGGTTGCAATGGCCTGCGGGCGGGCATTGCGCTTACTTCCGGCAGGCATGGGCAAGCCAACCGGGTGTGGGAGGCCCGCGACACTGCCCGTTTTCCGTATCAAAAATCAAGCCTTGTTTCGGTGTGCGACGGCCGTCGCACACCGAAACAAGGCTTGATTTTATTATGTCTGCCGTTGCCGCAGGCCAGTTGAATGCCACTGCCGGGCTGTGTGTTGGGCATCGTTCATACCGTATATTCCGCAGTACGGTGGCTTGGCCTGTGTGTGCCGGCATCATCGAGGCGCTATGTCGGCGTTGCCGGTGCGGCCCTGCGGCCATCGCCATAAGGCCGTTGCGCCTCATGTGGCTCGCCATTCGGTCGCCGGTGTCTGTTGCTGCAGCAGTCATCAGTCTTGCTTGCCGTGGCCCCGGCCATGCCGTGCGGCTAAAGCCTCCCGCTCTTAGGGAGTGGCGGCCTTGGCGGCCTTGGGGCGCTGCAGCCCTTGCTCAGTCAATCACCCCGTAGTGCATCAGGGCGTTGCGTATGCCGTTGTCATCAACGTGCGAGGTCACGTAGTCGGCAGCCTGCTTCACATCGTCGCCCGCATTGCCCATGGCCACGCCCACGCCGGCCCGCCGCAGTATGGAAATATCGTTACCGCCGTCGCCGAAAGCCATCGTCTCGGCAATGTCGAGCCCAAGGTACTCGGCCATCTTTTCGAGCCCCTTGCCCTTGTCGGCCATGCTCGACGTTATGTCGCAGAAAGCCGGGTGCCACCGGCCGGAGACGCAGTTGGGCATCAGCTGCATGAGCCTCGCTTCCCGCTTGGCGTCGATGAACGGCGAAAACTGCAGTATGCGCTGGCCGTTGAGGGCGCTCAGGGGCAGCGAGGTGTCGATGTTGGTCACGTTGAGCTGATTGACGAACACATCGGTGAACACCTGTTTGGCATTCACCAGCACCACATCGCGCTCGCCGGCCACCAGGCAGGCGTAGTCGGAGGCAATGCTGTCGGCCAATATGGCGTCTATGTCCGACTGGGGCACAGGGTTGCAGTAAACCGTGGTTTCGCCCTTTATGCATAAGGCCCCGTTGGTGGTTATGTATCCGTCGATGAGGTCTTCAATCTGCCCGAGGTTGTTGATGAGCAGTTTCGGCCGCCCTGTTGATATGTAAATTCCCACCCCGTTGTCCTTTGCGCGGGCGAGGGCGTCGACGGTTGACGTGGGTATGGTGTGGGTATTGAAGCTCACAAGCGTACCGTCGATGTCTAAAAATATGCTGCGAATCACAGTTTTGAATGTTTGTTGGTTGTTTTCTGTTGTTGATGTATTTTGAGTGTATGCGTCTCGCCGGCATGCCTGCATCACCGCGTGCAGCTGTGGCTTTGGGGCGGCAGTAGGCGGGTGGGGGCGTGTCAGGGCCGTGCGCCCATGCTTTCGCCGCCCGGGCCACGGCCGCCGGGGTCCTTGTCACATCGGGAAGAGCAGCGGCAGGGCGAACACCATCACTATGCCGATGATGATTTGCAGTGGCAGTCCCACCTTGATGTAGTCGCTGAAGGTATATTCACCGGCGTGCATTACAAGGGCGTTGGGCGGTGTCGAGAACGGCGAGGCAAAGCACATGCTTGCCCCCAGCGTCACGGCGAAGAGAAACGGATACGGGCTTACGCCGATTTCCGTGGCAGATGTCATGGCTATTGGGGCCATGAGCACCGCCGTTGCCGTGTTGCTGATGAACATTGTGAGCAGCGACGTGGTGAAGTATATGCCGGCCAGCAGCACCGTGGGGCCCATTGAGCCGAGCGACGACACCAGCGAGTGGGATATGAGGGCCGATGTGCCCGTCTTCTCGAGTGCCACCGACATGGGCATCATGGCCGCTATGAGCATGATGCTCTCCCAGTTGATGGTCTTGTAGGCAGCCTCGACGTTGCGGAAGCACCCCGTTATGACCATAAGCAGCGCCGCTGCCATGACAGCCGTCACCGGCGCGATGGGAATGAACTCGAACACCATGGCCGCTATCATCAGCAGCATTATTATGGCGGCCACTGGCGCCTTGTAGTCGAGAGTAACCTGCGAGGCCTGCTTCTCAGGCTGCCCGAGCACCACCCAGTCGGTCTCGTCGTCGTCGAGCTGTGCGATGTTGCTCCACTTGCCCTGCACGAGCAGCACGTCGCCCGACTGCAGTTTCACCTGCGGCAGGTCGTTCATTATGTAGTCATTGTTGCGCTTTATGCCAAGCACATTGATGCTATAGCGCTCGCGGAAGCCCGATTTGCGCAGTGGCATCCCAATGATTCGCGCAGTAGGCATGAGCACAATCTCGGATATGCCGATGTCGTAGAAGTCGATGCTGTTGTTGTCCAGTTCTTCCATTCGGTTCTCGCTGGCAAATTGCGACATCTTGGCCGTGTCGCCCGTCAGGTATATTATGTCGCCGGCAGTCAGTATGCTCTCCGGCGATGCAAGGCTTTGCGTGACGTTGCGTATCAGTCCGCTCCGGTCAGAGCTTTCGTTGCGAATCTCGAGAATCGACAGTCCGTAGCGTCCGGGCAGGTCAAGCTCGGCCACGCTTTTGCCGGCTATTGCCGAGTGTTGCTTTATTCTGTAGCGCCTCAGGGCGTTGCTCAGGTTGTATTCGCTTACCAAGTCGTCGAGAGTCTTGCCCCTGCCGGAGTTGTGCTTGCCGCTGCCTTTCTTCTTGTATAGGAACTTCTTGCTGAGCGGCAGCATCACCACGATGCCCGTTATTATGCAGATTACGCCCACGGGGAAGAACGAGAAGAACTCCAATGGCTCATAGCCTGCCGCCGTGAGCGCATCCTGTATGACGAGGTTGGGCGGGGTACCGATGAGCGTGAGCATGCCTCCCATGCTGCTTGCAAACGCCAGTGGCATGAGCAGGCGCGCGGGTTGCGTGCCGCTTTGCACAGCCATGCTCACCACTATGGGCATCATCAGCGCCACGGTGCCGGTGTTGCTTACGAAGGCGCCTATGGCCGAGGTCACTATGACCACCAGTAGAAACATCCGTGTGTCGCTGCCGGCGGCCAGCTTCATTATCTTCTGGCTCACGGCCTTGGCCAGGCCGGTCTGCAAGATGGCTCCGCCAACCACAAACAGGCCCACCATCATGATGATGACTGTAGACGAGAAGCCGGCAAGGGCTTCCTCGGGGGTGAGTATTCCGAGCAGGATTAGTGCTGTGAGGGCGCAAAGGGCCACTATGTCGGCGCGTATCTTGCCTATGATGAACATCACGACAGTAAGCGCAAGGATGATGAGTGTTGCTGTCATTTGCTATTCGTTGTTTTCTGCTTGTTTGTTAAGTTGCTGTTGGTATGGGCATAATGCTTGTTTCTGTTAGCATGGTCGAGAGAGTGGCCCGTGCCTTGGTGTTTCAGTCTGCAGCGCCGGTGGCCGCGTTGGGGCCCGTGGTGGCGTGTCTGGCTGTGGGCCTTGCGTTGGCTCCGGCTTGCTTGTGCCTTGGCGCCTTTGTGGTTTCCGCCTGACATGGCCGGTGTTGCCGCGCTCGGAAAACAATGTGTGTGGGGCGGCATCTACGGCTTTTTGATTTGTCTGCCCGTTTGTCTTGTGTCTTGATGCCGCCACGCGGTCTTGTCGCTGCCCGCGTGTTGGTGCGGGCTTTGTGGCCTTCGGGCCGTGAGGCCTGTTGGCCTTGAGTTATCCTTTCAGGCCGTGCCTGTGCGGTATTGTGTAGTTTTGGTGTTGCTGTATGCGCAAATGGCGATATCGTCCCGCCGTGACAGCCACCGTCAGGGGGCTTCCCGGCCATGGCCTTTTGTTAGTCCGAAGCGGCCATGGCACCAGTGTGCCATGGCCTTTCGGTATTGTCGTCTTGCTGTTTCGCTGTTTGCAAGATAGTGGTTTGCTGTCTGTTCCGCGCGCCATTGTGTGGTGCGCCATGGCTTTTGGGCATGTGTCGGGCCATGCAGCCCGCCCGTCGGCCGTGTTCCGCCATGCCTTGCCCGTAGCCGTTTCGGCGCAGGCGGTTGCGTCATTGCTTGGCGTTGCCTTGTGTGGCGAGCAGTTTGTTGACCGTCTCGGTAAGGAACGGCTTCAGGTTTTCGTATGGAATGGTAAACGAGATGCTCCCCACGGCATACGGCGCTATTTCGTACGGCTGGTAGATGAAGGCCATGCCTTTTTCCGTCAGGTACGGTGGTGTCTCAGGCAGCGGCAGGTAGTTGACGTCGTTGTTGATGAACAGCACCTCTGCCAGTTGCTTGTCGTCGTTCACCTTCTGCCCCGTCGACTCAACATACTGCTTCAGTCCCATTTTGAGCAGTTTCCTGAAGTCCTCGGTGTTGGTATTGCGCAGCATCTCATATCCGAAGCGCCGTCCGTCGGACTTGCGGAAAGTGATGCCGCTCATCGAGTGGCTTCCATGCGCCCCGCCGAGGAACTGTTCGTTGAAGTCGGTGTAAGTCACATACGTGTCGGTCTCGGCGGCCACCTTTATCTCCTGCTTGTAGTACAGCGGAGCGGCTGCCGAGCCCTGCATGTCCTTGGCCAGCTCGTTGAGTCGTGTTGTCTGTCCGTTGCCGTAGTAGGCCATTATGGAGTCGCTGCTGGTCAGCGGGCCGGTGTAAGTGCCGCCCAGCTGCTCGCTGATATACTCGCATACGGCGTTGGTAAGTGTTGCATTGCCGCTTTTGGGATAGTCGGCCAGAAGCGTCACGTCAGATGCGTGGCTTTTGTTTTCGTACTTTGCCGGTTCGGTTGTGAATCCCTCTTGTGTTGCCTGTGTGTTTCCGCATGCGGCGGCCATGGCCGATGCAAAGACTATGCTGATAAAGTTAGTTCTCATTGTCAGTATGGGTTTTATTGTTAAAAGGCAGCCCGCGCTTGCTGGCCGGGCTGCCTTTGATATGGTGTTCTTTAATGCTCAGGCGTGCCGATTAGCCCTTGATGGCGGCTACGCCCGGAAGCACCTTGCCCTCGATGGCCTCGAGCAGTGCTCCTCCGCCTGTGGAGATGTACGACACCTTGTCGGCCATGCCGAACTTGTTGATGCAGGCCACAGAGTCGCCGCCACCGATGAGCGAGAACGCTCCGTTGGCCGTTGCCTCTGCAATGGCGTCTGCAATGGCCTTCGAGCCGCCGATGAAGTTGTCGAACTCAAACACACCGGCAGGGCCGTTCCACAGTATTGTCTTGGCGTCCTTGATGGCGTCGGCGAATGCCTTGCGCGTCTCGGGGCCGGCATCGAGGCCTTCCCATCCGTCAGGAATGTTGTCGGAGGGGCAAACCTGGGTGTTGGCATCGTTAGAGAATGCGTCGGCAGCTATGCAGTCGGTGCCCAGCACGAGGTTCACTCCGTTCTCCTTGGCTTTCTTCATCACGTCGAGGGCCACGTCGAGCTTGTCGTCTTCGCAGATGGAGTTGCCAATCTTGCCTCCCTGTGCCTTGGCGAAGGTGTATGTCATGCCGCCGCAGAGGATGAGGTTGTCAACCTTTCCGAGCAGGTTCTCGATGATTCCGATTTTTGTCGACACCTTTGAGCCGCCCATGATTGCGGTGAACGGGCGCTTGATGTTGCTCAGCACGTTGTCTACGGCCTTCACCTCCTTCTCCATCAGGTAGCCCAGCATCTTGTGGTCTGCGTCGAAGTAGTCGGCTATTACGGCTGTCGAGGCGTGGCGGCGGTGTGCGGTGCCGAATGCGTCCATCACGTAGCAGTCGGCATACGAGGCCAGTTTCTTGGCGAAAGCCTTCTGGCGCTCCTTCATCTCTTTCTTTGCCTCGTCGTATTTCGGGTCTTCCTTGTCAATGCCCACGGGCTTGCCTTCCTCCTCGGGGTAGAAGCGGAGGTTCTCGAGCAGCAGTGCCTCGCCCGGCTTCAGGGCGGCCACCTCGGCGTCGGCGTTGGCGCAGTCGGGTGCAAACTTGACTTCGACGCCCAGGGCTGCCGAAACATTATTGACAATCTGCGAGAGAGAAAGCTCTTTCTTCACCTTGCCTTTGGGCTTGCCCATGTGGCTCATCATGATGAGCGCGCCGCCATCGGCCAGCACCTTCTTCAGTGTGGGGAGCGCGCCGCGTATGCGAGTCTCGTCCGTTACGTTACCATTCTCGTCCAGTGGCACGTTGAAGTCCACGCGGACAATTGCCTTCTTGCCGGCAAAGTTGAACTGATCGATATTCATAGCTGTATTGTAATTTGATTGAACTTCTTGTTTTTGCGAACGCAAAGTTAGCGATTATAATTAACATTTGGGCCATGCCGGTCGAGTTTTTATATATTTTTTACGGCATTTACATTCAAATGCAACTTCCGCTTTGCAAAAATGGCATGTCGGCCGACTGCTTTCAGGCCCCGCCACAGACTGGCGTGCCGCCGGGGGCAGCCCACGGCCGCCAATGCCTCGGGCCGGCATCGTGTAAACATAAAGTCACCGCTGCCATGCCGCGCCGTCAGGTTGGCCATCGTGCTGGCCGTCAGTCTGTTGCGGCCAGGTCTCTTGCCGTGTTGCCATACGGCCCGCGGTGCATCGCCGTATGGGCCGTTTGGCAACATAAAACGGGCCGTACGGCAGGATAGGACGGCCCGTATTGCGCCCCTCCCTTGATATTGTAAACAAATGATACCGCCCGCCACAACCGTAAGCCACCTGCTCCTCCCCTTACCTCAGGCCAAGTTGCCGCTTGCCGCCACGACCATGGCTCAACCGCCAGGGCGCATGTGACTGGGGCGGCACGGTTGTCGCCATGCTGCCTTGCGGCACCGGGCGACGTGGCTTCGGGCCTTGGCAGGCGGGCCGCGGTGGGCTTCGGATGACGGCGCAATGGGCGTTGCGGCACGCTGCATTACCGCCGGTGTAAAAATAGTTCGCCTTATTCTTGGCAGTTCGCGGAAGAAATGCTATCTTTGTGCAATAGTTTATGCACAATCGGGCGCGTGCTCACAACGCCCTGTGCCAGCCACGGGTTTAAGGAAAATAAGAGTAAGTATTAATATAAAATGTGAACATCATTATGAAAGCATTGACTACTGAAAAGGCGCCTGCAGCCATTGGGCCATACAGCCAGGCAATTGAGGCAAACGGATTTGTGTACGCATCGGGCCAGCTGCCCATCGACCCGGCCACCGGGGCTTTCCCCGAAGGAGGGGTGAAGGAGCAGACCAGGCAGTCGATACTTAACGCCCAGGCCATACTCCGCTCTGCGGGGCTCGAGCTGTCTAATGTGGTCAAGACCACAGTGCTGCTGTCAGACATCGCCGACTTCGCCGCCATGAACGAGGTCTACGCCGAGTTCTTCGGCGAGCCTTATCCCGCCCGCTCGGCGTTTGCCGTCAGGGCTTTGCCCAAGGGTGCCTTGGTGGAGATTGAAATGATTGCGGCGCGATGACAGGCAAGGATGCTCTGATAGTGGTTAGCGGCGGCATGGACAGCGTGACGCTGCTCTACGACATGAAGGACAGCATTGCCATGGGGGTGTCTTTCGACTATGGCAGCAACCACAACGCCCGCGAGATACCCCTGGCCGAGATGCATTGCCGGCGCTTGGGCATCCCGCATGTCACCATCAACCTCGGTTTCATGCACCAGCACTTTAAGAGTTCGCTGCTCGAAGGGGCCGACGCCATTCCCGAAGGGCACTATGCCGAGGCCAACATGAAGTCGACCGTGGTGCCTTTCCGCAATGGCATCATGCTTGCCATTGCCGTGGGGCTGGCCGAGAGCAACGGGCTCAGGCGCGTGTTGCTGGCCAACCATGGTGGCGACCATGCCATCTATCCCGACTGCAGGCCCGCGTTCATCGCGGCCATGGATGCCGCTGCCGTGGCCGGCACTTACGAGGGCGTGCGCGTCGAAGGGCCTTACACCGGCCTGACCAAGGCCGACATCGCCCTGAAGGGCAAGGCGCTGGGCATTGACTATGCCCAGACGTGGTCGTGCTACAAAGGCGGCGAGCGCCATTGCGGCCGTTGCGGCACCTGCGTAGAGCGCAGGGAGGCATTGGCTGCCGCCGGCATTGACGACCATACCGAGTATGACGACTGACAGGGCCCGACCGCGTAGCTGTCTGCCGATGGCACGGGGCGGGGCTTTTAACTGACTTTCAACGGCGGCGGGCCATGGCGGCCCGGCCGCCGATAACCTAAAACTACAAAAAGATTATGGCCAGTATTAAACGGATTATAGAGTGTGTGCCCAACTTCAGCGAGGGGCGCGACATGGGAGTAATAAAGCAGATAACAAGCGAGATTGAGTCTACCGACGGCGTAAGGCTGCTGGATGTCGACCCGGGCGAGGCCACCAACCGCACGGTGGTCACCTTTGTGGGCGAGCCGGAGGCTGTGGTCGAGGCGGCTTTCAAGGCCGTGCGCAAGGCCGGCGAACTGATTGACATGAGGCAGCACCACGGCGCCCATCCACGCATCGGGGCCACCGACGTGTTGCCTTTGGTGCCGGTGAGCGGCATAACGCTCGAAGAGTGTGCCGAGCTCGCGCGCGGCCTGGCCGAGCGCATAGCTGCCGAATTGCGCATACCGTGCTATTGCTACGAGGCTGCGGCGTTGCGCCCCGGGCGGGCCAACCTTGCCGTTTGCCGCAAGGGTGAGTATGAGGCCATCGCCGAACGGCTCGGCGACGAGGCCGAGCGACCCGACTTCGGCTACCGGCCATACGACGATGACATGGCGCGCACGGGCTGCACGGTGGTCGGAGCGCGCGATTTCCTGATAGCGGTCAACTTCAACCTCAACACCACTTCCACGAGGCGGGCCAATGCCGTGGCCTTCGACGTGAGGGAGAAGGGGCGACCCGAGCGTACGGGCAACCCCATCACGGGGCCCATTGTGCGCGATGCCGAGGGCAATCCGGTGATGCGTCCCGGTACGTTGAAGTGCACAAAGGCCATCGGATGGTTTATCAAGGAGTATGGCATTGCGCAGGTTTCGATGAACATCACCAACGTCAATGTCACCCCGCTCCACGTGGCCTTCGAGGAGGTATGCCGCTGTGCAGAGGCCAGGGGGCTGCGTGTCACGGGCACAGAGATAGTGGGCCTCGTGCCGGAGCATTCGCTGATTGATGCCGGCAAGCATTTCCTGAAAAAGCAACACCGCTCGTGCGGCATACCAAAGGGCGACATACTGAACATCGCGGTGAAGTCGCTCGGACTCGACGACCTTAAGCCTTTCGTGCCCGAAGAGAAGGTAATAGAGTACCTGCTCGCCGCCGGCGAGAACCATGAGGGCCGGCTGACGGCAATGACCGTGGAGGGATTTGCCGACGAAACGCTGCGTGAGTCGCCGGCACCAGGCGGCGGCTCGGTGTCGGCTTACATGGGGGCGCTGGGCGCCGCGCTCGGTACGATGGTGGCAAACCTCTCGGCCCACAAGCCGGGATGGGATGACCGCTGGGAGGAATTCGGCGTCTGGGCTGAGAAGGGAGTAGAGATTGAGACCGAGCTGCTGCGCCTTGTCGATGAAGACACAGAGGCCTTCAACCGCATCATGGCGGCTTTCTCTATGCCTAAGGCTACCGACGAAGACAAGAAACTGCGCTCCGAGGCCATTCAGCGGGCCACGTTGTTTGCGGCACAGGTGCCGCTCGAGACAATGAAGGCGTCGTCGAAGGTGTTTGAGCTGTGCAGGGCAATGGTGGAGCAGGGCAACCCCAACAGCGTGTCAGACGCAGGAGTGGGGGCTCTGGCCGCGCGCGCCGCAGTGATGGGAGCCGGACTGAACGTGAAAATCAACGCCGCTTCGCTCAAGGACAAGGGCGTGGCCGACGGACTCGTGGCCGAGGCCGACAGGCTCATGGCCGAGGCCTGCGGGGCCGAGGCTGCCATTATAGATATGGTGAACAAGGTGATAAACAAGGATTAATGATAATAATGATTATGGACAAGGAACAATTTGCTGCAGAGATACGGGCCGGCATACCCGACGTATTGCCCGAACCGATGCCATACGACACTGAAATCAACCATGCGCCAAAGCGCAAGGACATACTCACACCGGCTGAGAAGAAGCTGGCCTTGCGCAATGCGCTGAGGTATTTCCCCAAGAAATTCCACGCTGTGCTTGCCCCGGAGTTTGCCGACGAGCTTGAGACGTATGGGCGGATATACATGTACCGCTTCCGCCCGAAGTACGAGATGTATGCCCGTCCGATTGACGAATACCCTCATCGCTCGCTCCAGGCCGCAGCTATAATGCTCATGATACAGAACAATCTCAACCCCGCTGTGGCGCAGCACCCGCACGAACTGATTGTCTACGGGGGCAACGGGGCCATCTTCCAGAACTGGGCGCAGTACCGGTTGACCATGAAATACCTCAGCGAAATGACCGATGAGCAGACGCTGGTGATGTATTCGGGCCATCCGCTCGGCCTCTTCCCCTCGCACAGGAATGCTCCAAGGGTGGTTGTGACCAACGGCATGGTCATACCGAATTACTCGAAGCCCGACGACTGGGAGCGCTTCAACGCCCTCGGCGTCAGCCAGTATGGGCAGATGACTGCCGGGTCTTACATGTACATTGGGCCGCAGGGCATCGTCCATGGCACCACGATCACCGTGCTCAACGCTGCCCGCATGCAGATGACAAAGGAGCCGGGCCGCTCTGACATACGCGGCATGCTGTTCGTGTCGTCGGGACTCGGAGGCATGTCGGGAGCACAGCCAAAGGCCGGAAACATAGCCGGGGTGGTCAGTGTGGTGGCAGAAATCAACCCCCTGGCGGCCCGGAAACGCTACGACCAGGGGTGGGTTGACGAGCTGCACGACAACCTCGACGAGCTCATGCCGGCAATACGCAAGGCTGTGGGCGAGCGCAAGGCTGTGTCGATGGCCTACGTCGGCAATGTGGTAGACCTGTGGGAGCGCCTCGCCGACGAGGGCATCAAGGTCGACCTGGGCAGCGACCAGACTTCGCTCCACAACCCGTGGGCCGGCGGTTACTATCCCGTGGGCATGACGCTCGAGGAGTCGAAGGAGATGATGGCAGCCAATCCGGCCGCCTTCCGCGAGCGGGTGCAGGCTTCGCTGCGCCGCCAGGTTGCAGCCATCAACAGGCTGGCGGAGCGCGGCATGTACTTCTTCGACTACGGAAATGCCTTCCTCCTGCAGTCGCAGCGGGCCGGGGCCGACATCATGGGGGCCGACGGCCGCTTCCGCTATCCGTCATACGTGCAGGACATCATGGGCCCGATGTTCTTCGACTACGGCTTCGGCCCATTCCGATGGGTGTGCACCTCGGGCGACCCGAAGGACCTCGAGGCTACCGACCGCATAGCCACGGCTGTGCTGGAAGGCATCCGCAAGACTGCGCCCGAGGAGATAAAGCACCAGTTGGACGACAACATCCACTGGATAAAAGAGGCCGGGCCAAACCATCTCGTGGTCGGTTCGCAGGCGCGCATCCTTTATGCCGACGCCGAAGGGCGCACCAAGATAGCCCTTGCTTTCAACGAGGCCATACGCCGGGGAGAAATCAGTCGACCCGTAGTGCTTGGCCGCGACCATCACGATGTGTCGGGTACCGATTCGCCATTCCGTGAGACCAGCAACATCTACGACGGCTCGCAGTTCTGCGCCGACATGGCCGTGCAGAACGTGATTGGCGACTCTTTCCGCGGGGCCACGTGGGTGTCGCTGCACAACGGCGGCGGAGTAGGCTGGGGAGAAGTCATCAACGGCGGTTTCGGCATGGTCATCGACGGTGGTGACGACAGCGACCGTCACATACGCGAGATGCTGTTCTGGGATGTCAACAACGGCATAGCCCGTCGCAGCTGGGCCCGCAACGAGGGCTCCATGCACAGCATCGTGCGCGAGATGGAGCGCACCCCGGGCTTGAAGGTCACCATGCCCAACATCGTCGACGACAGCGTTGTCGACTCAGTATTTGGTTCTTAATGTTGTATTTTTATCGAAACGGTTATGGTACATGAAATATCTGCCGAGCACCTGACAATCGAACGCATCGGCGAAATAATAGACAAGGGTTACAAGTTGAGGCTCAGTGACGATGCGCGCAACCGCATAATGCGCTGCCGCGAGTATCTCGACAAGAAGATTTCAGAGAGCAATGTGCCCATATACGGTGTCACCACGGGCTTCGGTTCGCTCTGCAACGTGTCCATCGGCAACGACCAGCTGTCGCAATTGCAGATAAACCTCATGATGTCGCACGCCTGCGGTACGGGTGACCGCGTGCCCAACGAGATTGTGAAGATAATGATTCTGCTCAAGGTGCAGTCGTTGAGCTACGGTTATTCGGGCTGCAAGCTCGACACGGTAGAGCGCCTTGTCGACTTCTTCAACAGCGATGTATATCCCGTTGTCTACCAGCAGGGCTCACTGGGAGCTTCCGGCGACCTTGTGCCGCTGGCCCACCTGTGCCTTCCTCTTGTAGGCCTTGGCGAGGTGGAATATCGCGGCAAGGTGATGGGCGCGGCCGAGGCATTGCGCAAAAACGGCTGGAAGCCAATACAGTTGGCCTCGAAGGAGGGTTTGGCATTGCTCAACGGCACGCAGAACATGAGCGCTTACGCCGTGTGGGCCATACTCAACAGCAAGCGGCTGGCCGATTGGGCCGATGCCATAGCGGCCATGTCGCTCGATGCCTATTGCGGACTCGTCGAGCCTTTTATCGATGCCGTGCACCAGGTGCGCCCGCATCGCGGCCAGATATTCACCGCTCAGCGCATGCGCGAGCTTCTTGATGGCAGCGAGATTGTTGCCAAGCCGAAGGGGTATGTGCAAGACCCGTATTCGTTCAGGTGCATACCGCAGGTGCATGGGGCCATGAGAGACACGCTGGCCTACGTGGAGTCGGTGATAGACACGGAGATAAACTCGGCCACCGACAACCCGACCGTGTGCCCGGACGACGACATCATCATCTCGGCGGGCAACTTCCACGGCGAGCCTATCGCCCTGCCCATGGACTTCCTGGCCATTGCCGTCAGTGAGCTGGCCAACATATCGGAGCGCCGCATTTACAAGCTCGTGTCGGGCACACGCGGACTTCCGAGTTTCCTCGTGGCCAACCCGGGCGTCAACAGCGGTTTCATGATTACCCAGTATACGGCGGCCTCGATAGTGAGCCTGAGCAAAAGCCTGTGCACTCCGTCGTCTGTCGACAGCATACCGTCAAGCCAAGGCCAGGAAGACCACGTAAGCATGGGAGCCAATGCGGCGCTGAAGCTGCACCAGGTGGTGCTCAACACAGAGCGCGTGCTGGCCATCGAGCTGTTCAATGCCGCCCAGGCCCTCGACTTCCGCCGCCCGTTGAAGTCGTCGGAGCCCATCGAGTCGGTATACGCTGCCTACCGTCGTGTGGTTCCGTTCATTGTCAACGACGAGGTGATGTTCCCGCATATCAGTCATTCAATAGATTTCATCAGGAACAATGCGCCTGCTCGTTGAGAACATATCCACGCTTGTCGGTACAGGCATAGGCGGCAAGTTGAGGCTTTGCGGAAGCGAGATGTCCGGGCTGAACACGCTCGACAATGCCTGGCTGCTTGCAGACGACGGACGCTTTGCAGCCTTCGGCGGCATGGACGACATGCCGCCGGAGGGGCTGCGGGCCGACGTTGTGGTCGACGCCCGCGGAGGCATGGTGTTGCCGTCGTGGTGCGACCCACATACCCACGTGGTGTATGCAGGCAGCCGTGAGGGCGAGTTTGTCGACAAGATTCGCGGCCTGAGCTATGCCGAGATAGCCCGCAGGGGCGGCGGCATACTCAACTCGGCCGACCTGTTGCACACGCTCAGCGAGGACGAACTGTACGCCCAGGCCATGCGCCGCGTGCGCGAGGTCATGAAGAAGGGCACCGGCTGCTTGGAGATAAAGAGCGGCTACGGGCTCAATACGGCCGACGAGCTCAAGATGCTCCGCGTAATCAGGCGCATCAGCGAGAGCGTCCCGGCCCGCATAGTGTCCACGTTTCTCGGCGCCCATGCCATCGGCAGGGGTTACGGCCACGCCGAGTATGTAGACCTTGTGGTAAACGAGATGATTCCGGAGGTGGGCCGTGAGCGTCTGGCCGACTTTGTCGACGTGTTCTGCGACGAGGGTTTCTTCACCCCCGAAGACACTGCCCGCATTCTCGATGCGGCAGCGCCGTGGGGCATGCGCCCAAAGATTCACGTCGACGAGCTGGCTTCCATTGGCGGCTTGCAAGTCGGGGTGGAGCGTGGCGCACTGTCTGTCGACCATCTGGAGAACATGCGTGAAGACGAGTTTGGCGTTTTGCGCGGCAGCATCACCATGCCGACGGCATTGCCGGGCACGTCGTTTTTCCTGAACATGCCTTACGCCCCGGCGCGCAAGATGATTGACAGCGGACTGCCTGTGGCCGTGGCCAGCGACTACAACCCGGGCTCAACGCCATCGGGCGACATGAAGTTTGTGGTGTCGCTGGCATGCATCAAGATGCGGCTGCTGCCGTCTGAGGCCATCAACGCCGCCACCATCAACGCCGCGTGCGCCATGGGCCTGAGTGCCGATTACGGTTCAATAGACGTTGGCAAGGTGGCCAATTTCTTCGTTACAGAGCCAATGCCGTCTGTAGATTTCATCCCGTATGCTTACACCACGCCCATTGTTAGCAGGGTGTTCCTCGGGGGTGAGGAGATTGTTTAGCGCCGTTGGCTTTCCCGGGGCACGCCGGCGGTGGCGGCATGTGCCGTCGGGCGTGTGTGCGTGATGCCCTCCGGCATTGCCGCGTCGGTTGGCCTGCGGGTAGTTAAATATGTTTTGATGCAGTTGTCTCAACACGCCTGGCGATGTTTCGTGGCATGTTGAGGCAACTGCATCAAATCTTTTGTGGGAGGTTACAGTCCGTAGTGCCAAGTCGTTCAGGCATAAGGTGGCCATTGTGGTCAGTCTTGTTCCCGTCTGTCAGCGTGCCCATTGCCAGCTACCAGCCTCTTCATCATCAGCAGATTGCCCATTACCATGTTTACGGCCTTGCGCTCCTGCTTCTTCAAGACCACATATCCCTTGTTCTTGAAAAACCCCTCGGCGGCGTAGCTCACGTCTGCCCTTATCTCCTTAAGGCCCTTGCCCCGGGCGTAATCCTCCAGTTCGTAGAGCATGGCGCTGCCAATTCCCTGTCTTTTGCATGCCCTGTCTACATACATAAGTTCAAGTAGTCCATTGCCGTTTATTGCCGCGAAGCCTGTAATGCGTCCGTCGGCAGACGTGGCAACGATGAAAAAGCACGTGTCTACAAGTTGCTCCCAGTGCCCCGGCTTGTCGGCGCAGGCAGCCCAGTCGGCTTTTTCCTCATTATTATAATACTTGTTGTCCACGCCGGCCACGGCGCGCCTGAACAGCTCTTTTATCCCGGGCAGGTCGCCAACAGTGGCCCGCCGTGTCATAATTTGATGCCTTTCCATGAGTCGTTGTATTGTTTTAGCGTAAAACATTGGGTAAGTAAAGGCAAAGTTACGAATAATAGCCATCACCTGCAAGCGTCAAAGCCACCTATTCCGGACCAAGCATGTCGTTGCGGTGGCCATGCCCTGCCATTGTTGCAGCGCTGTAAAGGTCGGTGGGTGACAGCCGTGCCATTCCGCCCGCCTTTCGCATCTGCGTAACACATTGGCAACCAGAGTGTTGTAAAACGGGCCTTTTTGCAACGCAAAACGGCCCGTGTCAGATTGCCATACGGGCCGTTCCGCGCTGCCGAACGGCCCTATTCACATGCAATCTGGCATAAGGGGCCAAAGCGAGAAGCCGTGAAACGCTGCAGCGCTCATCCACGGCGGTTGGATGGCCGGTATGGATTTGCCAGCCGGGCAGTGCGTCACCCCCGGCAGCCGGCCCCGCCACGGGCCCGGGCAGTGGCGTTGATGGCCCATTTTTTTCAGTAATGCCAAGCCATTGTAACATCTTGCCCAAAAATGAAAACACCGTGTAACAGCCGTTAAGCACAAAGCAACGTTTCCGTAAACCAATGTTCATTTCGGCGACAATGAGTTGTAATGATGAATGCCGACCTTTGCAGGCAGAAATCAGAGTTGTAAATGCAAGATGAAAGTATTTAAGAGAATGATGGGTGCAGCCGCCCTCACGTCGCTTCTGGCCACACGCGTTTTTGCCGTCGACGCCGTTGTCCAGGGTGTCAATGTGAAGGGCAGCATCAAGGACGGCAAGTCGAAAGAGCCTCTCATCGGGGCTACGGTGAAGATTGTTGGGAGTAACATTGCAACTGTGACCGACGCCGAAGGCAACTACAGGCTGTCGGGCATAGCCGACGGCATATATGACATTGAGATAAAATATGTGGGCTACAAGACAGCAGTAAAGCGGCAGGTGAAGATAGAAGACGACAAGCTGACCACTCTCGACATGGAGCTTGAGAGCGACGAGCACAAGCTGGCCGATGTCGTTGTGGTGTCGCGGGCCAACCGCGAGTCGGAAAACGTGACGCTGATGGAGCAGAAGGCCGCCGTGATAGCCGTTCAGTCGGTGGGCGCCCAGGAGCTGTCGCGCAAGGGAGTGGGCGATGCCGAGGCCGCAGTGGCCAAGGTGTCGGGCATATCCAAGCAGGAAGGGGTGAAGAATGTGTTTGTGCGCGGCCTCGGCGACCGCTATAACATGACCACGCTCAACGGGTTTCCCGTTCCGTCGGAAGACCCCGAGTACAAGAACATTGCCCTTGGCTTCTTCTCGACAGACATCATACAGTCGATAGACGTCAACAAGGCGTTCTACAGCGACATACCTTCCGACGTGGCCGGAGCCGACATCAACATCACATCGAAGGAGCTCACCGGCGACGGAAAGCTGGACATAAGCATATCGGGCGGGCTGAACACGCAGACCGTGTCGGCCGACTTCATGAGGCTCGACGGGGTCAACGCCTTCGGATTTGCCGACAAGTCGCAGCCCGGGGCCGACCTGGGGGCCTACACATTCGGCAATTCGCTCGACCCGAGCAAGCACAGCTTGCAGGTCAACCAGAGCTACTACATATCAGGAGGGCGCGAGTTTACCGTGGGCAACAACCCGCTCAGGTTTTTCGTCGTGGCCGGGCACAACAAGAACTTCTCGCATTACGACGAAGAGGTGCGCAACTCAATCACCAGCGGAACGCTCTCGCAAGACATGACCGGCAACATATCGGAGGTGGAGACCAGCCAGATAGCCATGGCCAACCTGAGCTACGGCATTGGCAGCAAGCACCGCATTGGCTACAACTTCATGATGGTGCACTCTACAAAAGAGTCGGTGGGCGACTACTTGGGCATGGATGCCGACTATCAGTCGTCAGACACCTACGAGGGGTTCATGCGCCGGCAGCAGGTCAACGACAACATGCTGCTTGTAAACCAGTTGTCGACCAAATGGCAGATAGGCACCAACCTCGACCTCGACGCAGGCGTGGCTTACAACACAATTAGCGGCAACGAGCCCGACAGGCGCATCAACAACCTTGTGAAGACAGCCTCGGGATATGTGCCAATGAAGGGAACGGGCATACAGCAGCGTTATTTCTCTGAACTCGACGAGAAAGACCTCAACCTAAGGGCGGCGCTCACATATAAGCTGAAAGATGGGTTCGAACAGCACTCCAACGTGCAGCTGGGGTATATTGGGCGCATTGTAGACGACTCGTTTGAGGCCGTAGAGTACGACATGTCGGTGGTGAGGCAAGACGCCTTCGACATCGACGACGTCAGGTTTGACGACTATTTCAACCAAGACAACTTTGCCGGCGGTGCTTTCCAGCTCGACAGGAATGTCGACGAGTATTCGGTAAAGAAGAACGTGCACTCTGTTTTCGCCGAGGCAACATACCAGTTTACACCGCTGTTCACGGCCAATGTGGGCTTGAAATACGACGATGTGCTGCTCCGCGTGGCCTACAACGTCAACCGTGGCGGCAGCCAGGGCGAGCAAGAGATAGACAAGTCGTATGTCCTGCCGAGCCTCAACCTGCGCTACGACCTCACCGACAAGCACACGCTGCGCCTTGCGGCGAGCAAGACCTACACCCTGCCGCAGGCCAAGGAGATATCGCCTTTCCGCTACGTCAGCGTGAGTTTCAACAGCCAGGGTAACCCCGACCTGCAGCCGTCAGACAACTACAACCTCGACCTGAAGTGGGATTACTACCTCTCTCCGTCTGAGATATTCTCCGTGACCGGGTTCTACAAATACATCAAGCGGCCGATATCGCGCATCGAGATAGCCAGTGCGGGCGGCTTCCTGTCGTATGAGAACATTTCCGACCACGCCACGGCGGCAGGCGTCGAGGTGGAGCTCAAGAAGCACATCTTCTCAACGCCGCGCAAGGACGGAGGCCTGAGCAGGCTCACGTTCGGCGTCAACGGCGCATACACATACACCTGCGCAAAGGTTCCGCTGGCCACCGACCCGTCTGGTTCGCAGCTCGAAGGCGCTGCGCCGTGGATTGTCAACGCCGACCTCACATACATGTTGCGCACGGGGGCCAACTCGTTCAACGCCGCTGTGGTGTTCAACTATTTCAGCGACAGGATATACACCATCGGCACTGAAGGCTACCAGGACATTGTGGAAAACGGCATACCTACGCTCGACTTTGTGGCATCGGGCAAGCTCGGAAGCCATTTCGGCATCAACTTCAAGGCCCGAAACCTGCTCAACTCGGCCCGTCAGCTCACACGAAATGGCAACGCCACGGGCGAAGAGGTGGTGCTGAGCAAATACCGCAAGGGCATCGACCTGAGCCTGGGACTTACATATAGTTTTTGAAAACAGACATAAAGAGAGTACAACAAAACGACATTCAACTAATTATTATTATCATGCGAAAGTTTTTTCTTAACGCTTTGGCCTTCGCGGCCATTGCGAGTGCAGTGACACTCACATCATGCAGTGATGACGAAAATGCTAATACCGATGGCGACGATGACCTCGGAACTACCGTGCAATTGAGCGGAACCGTGTCGGAGACCATGACGCTCGACGCCTCGAAAGAATATGTGCTCACAGGAACCCTTACCGTGCCCGACGGAGCTACGCTCGTAATACCGGCCGGAACGACCATCAAGGCCAACCAGGGATTCGACAAATACATACTCGTGGCACAGGGAGGCCGCATTGAAGCGCGCGGCACGGCCGACAACCCCATCGTCTTCACGGCCAACAGCGACAACGCTTCGGCCGGCTTCTGGGGCGGGCTCGTCATCAATGGGTATGCTCCCATCTCGGGCAACGCGTCGGGAACGACTGCTGCCACCGAGGTTGACAACAACCAGATGTACGGAGGCACCGACGCTGCCGACAACAGCGGTGTGCTGCAGTATGTCGAGCTGCTTTACACCGGTGCCCGCTCTTCGGCAGACATTGAGCACAACGGACTTACGCTCAACGGCGTGGGAAGCGGTACGCAGATAAGCAACATCTACATCTCTGAGGGTGCCGACGACGCCATCGAGTTCTTCGGGGGCTCTGTAAACGTGACCAACCTGCTGGCAGTGAACTGCGACGACGACATGTTCGACTTCACCCAGGGCTACAGCGGAACGCTAAGCAACTGCTACGGAGTGTGGGAGAGCGGTTTCACCAGCACCGAGGAAGACCCGCGCGGAGTTGAGGCCGACGGCAACCTCGACGGCGACGGCCCCGACCACACGCCGCAGGCAAACTTCAACATCAGCGGAATGACCATTGCCAACTACTCTGAGGCGCAGTCAATGCAAGACGCGATAAAGGTGCGCCGCGGCGCTACGGCTCACATTACCAACGCTCTCGTGACGGGCAACGGGGCTATTGAAAACCTCATCGACCTCACCGACAGCAAGGGCGGAGCCAACACTGCCACCGAGATGAGCGTGACCAACAGCGCTACGCAGCTGACCGGCACACTGATCAACGAGGATGGCGAATATGCCGGCGTTGAGGTGGTGGCCGGAAACACCGGTGCCGACAACTCTGTATTCGGCTGGACTGGATATGAGTTTCCCGAGGCTACGGCCCCGGAGGTGATTGCCGAGGGCAACCTGCCTGCCGAGATAACCACGGCTGTGGCTCTCGAGGCCGGCAAAGAGTATTTCATCGACGGTAGCGTTCACGTCAAGGAGGGTGGCTCGCTGACCATTCCCGCTGGCATGACTATAAAGGCAAGGCAAGGGTTCGACAGCTTCATTCTTGTGGAGCGTGGCGGAAAGATATATGCCGACGGCACTGAAGACGCGCCCATAACATTCACCGCCGACAGCGAAACGGCCACTGCCGGCTACTGGGGAGGCATAATCCTAAACGGTAGGGCCCGCATATCCGGCGCCGGTGACGGCGTGAACGAAGCCGCAACCGAGGTTGACAATAATATAATGTATGGCGGTGACGACAATGCCGACAACTCCGGCAGGCTGACATACGTGCGCATTCTGTACTCGGGGGCACGCTCTTCGGCTGACATAGAGCACAACGGGCTCACGCTCAATGCCGTGGGCAACGGCACGCAGATAAGCAACATATACATTGCCGAGGGTGCCGACGACGCCATCGAGTTCTTCGGGGGCTCTGTCAACGTGAGCAACCTGCTGGCTGTCAACTGCGACGACGACATGTTTGACTTCACTCAGGGCTACTGCGGAACGCTAAGCAACTGCTACGGACGGTGGGAGTCGTCGTTCACGAGCACCGAGGAAGACCCCCGCGGGGTCGAGGCCGACGGCAACCTCGACGGCAATGGCCCCGACCACACGCCGCAGTCGGATTTCACCATCGAGAACATGACCATCGAAAACCTTGCCTCTGCACAGTCAATGCAGGATGCAATCAAGATTCGCCGCGGAGCCGCAGCACACATAACCAATGCTTTCGTTACCGGCTCGGGAGCCATCGAGAACCTCATTGACCTTACCGACAGCAAGGGAGACGCCGCCGCAAGCACTGAGATAAGCGTGACCAACAGCGCCACCAACGTCACTTCTGCAGAGATAAACCAAAACGGCACTTACGAGGGAGTGGGCATTGTTGAGGGCAACGCTGGCTGTCCTACAACCGGCTTTGGCTGGACTGGCTATTCTTTCTGACAATTTTTTCATAATGACTTGATAGGGGTGCGCCATGCGGGAAACTGTTCCTGACGGCGCACCCGCTTCGTCTTTCTTAGCCGCGGCGGGCGTCGCAGGTGGCAATGGTGAAACTGTTGGGGCTTGACGGCGGCCACAGGGCAGCCGGCAAGCCTTGTTACCTGTTGTTGGTATACGCAATGACAGTGGGCGTCAGCCGAAGAGTGCGCGCAAGGCTTCTTCCACTTTGCGCACCGGCACCAGTTCGATGTTGAATTTGCTGCGGTTGAATCCCTGCAGGTTGTGGCGCGGAACGATCATGTGGCTGAACCCCAGCTTCTCCGCTTCTGCCACCCGTTGCTCAATGCGGTTTACCGGGCGGACTTCTCCGCTGAGGCCCACTTCGCCGGCCATGCACCATCCCGACTCTATCGGGGTGTCTACGTTGCTCGACAGCACGGCCGCTATTACGCTCAGGTCCATGGCCAGGTCGGTCACGCGAAGGCCTCCCGCAATGTTGAGGAAGACGTCTTTTTGGGCCAGCTTGAACCCCACGCGCTTCTCGAGCACGGCCAGGAGCATGTTGAGCCGCCTCTGGTCGAAGCCCGTCGCCGTGCGTTGCGGGGTGCCGTAGGCTGCTGTCGACACCAGCGCCTGCGTCTCGACGAGAAACGGGCGCACGCCCTCGATGGCCGAACTGATGGCTATCCCGCTCAGGCCTTCATGGTCTTGGTTGAGCAAAAGCTCCGAAGGGTTGCTTACCTGGCGCAGTCCTGTCTGCAGCATTTCGTATATTCCAAGCTCGGAAGTGCTTCCGAAGCGGTTCTTTATGCTGCGAAGTATCCTGTACATGTAGTGCTGGTCGCCTTCAAACTGTATCACCGTGTCTACTATGTGCTCCAGTATCTTCGGGCCGGCAAGGGTTCCCTCCTTGGTGATGTGGCCTATGAGGATGACCGGGATGCCGCTCGTCTTTGCAAAACGGAGCAGCGCCGAGGCACATTCGCGCACCTGTGTGATGCTGCCGGGGCTTGAGTCTACGTCTTCGGTGGATATTGTCTGTATGGAATCTATTACCACCAGTTCCGGGGCAACGTCCTTTATGTGCTCGAATATGTGCTCGAGCGACGTCTCGCATAGTATCTGGCAAGAGTCGTTTTCGGGGTGATCTATCCGCTCGGCGCGCATTTTCAGCTGGTGGGCGCTTTCCTCCCCGCTCACGTAGAGTATCTTGCGCTCGGGCATCCTCAGTATTGTCTGCAGTGTGAGCGTGCTTTTTCCTATGCCGGGCTCGCCGCCCAGAAGCACTATCGACCCTGGCACCAGCCCGCCGCCGAGCACGCGGTTGAGTTCGGCGTCGTACATGTCCATGCGCGGTTCGTCCTTTGCGCTTATCTCGCTCAGTCTCAGCGGTTTGTTGCCTTTGCCCGAGGCATGGGCGTGGCGCACGGTCATTGCGGCCGACTTGGCCGCCATTGTGCCCGTGTCTGCCGCTATCCTTATCTCCTTAAACGTGTTCCACTGTCCGCAACTGGGGCATTTGCCAATCCATTTGGCAGACTCCTGGCCGCAGTTGCTGCACACGTAAGCTGTCTTGTCTTTTGCCATAACAGCACAAAAGTAGCAATTATTTTCGTCATTACGAAATTATTTATTAATTTTGCACCGTGCAAACGGCTAATATCGCACATTAATTTATAGAACTCGGCAGGGGCGCTCGTGTAATCAATACGCTGGGCGTCCCTCTTTAGATTTAAAAAACAGCAAATCAGGATGAAGCATATCCATATCGTTTTCATCATATTGGCCATGCTGGTGGCCTGCGGACAGTCGGCCGAAGAGAAAGACCGCTTGTCGCGGCAGGAGCGCCTGCGTCTGGCCCGCGAAGACTCGGCGGCGCTCAAGGTGGCTGTAATGCCTACGCTCGACTGCCTTCCCTTGTATGTGGCACAGATGTACAATCTGTTTGATACGCTCGGTGCCGACGTGCGGCTGAAGCCATATACGGCGCAGATGGACTGTGACACGGCCTTGCAGCGCAAGCGAGTGGAGGGTGCCGTCACCGACCTCGTGCGCGGCCAAAGGATGGTGAAGGAGGGCACGCCGCTTACCTATGTGACATCGACCAATGCCTATTGGCAGCTCATCACCAACCGCAACGCCCGCATAACCAACTTGAAGCACCTTGACGACAAGATGCTGGCCATGACCCGCTATTCGGCCACCGACCTGCTGGCCGACCGTGCCGTGGCGATGTCGGGGCTGAAGCCCGAGCGCGTTTTCCGCGTGCAGATAAACGATGTGGGCGTGCGTCTTAAGATGCTGCAGAACAACTCGATGGACGCAATGATGCTCACCGAGCCCCAGGCTGCCGTGGCCCGCATCGGCAAGCACCGCGTGCTGCTCGACTCGCGCAAGCTGGACATAAGCCTGGGGGCGTTTGCCTTCAGGAGCGAATTGATGGAAGACAAGGGCCGGAAGAAGCAAATAGACATATTCCTAAGGGCTTACAACATGGCGTGCGACTCCATCAACGAGCACGGAGTGGCCGCTTACAGGGAGCTGGTGGCGCGATATTGTGGGGTGGGAGAGGCCGCTGCCGACTCCATTCCGGCCGGCTTGAAGTTTGGCCATGCCGCCGCCCCACGCAAGAAAGACATCGAACTGGCAGACAGTTGGCTCGCCAGGCAGTGAAACAATGGCTTATGGAAAGAAACAAGACACTCGACCACATATTCAGTTTGCTCGGTTCGATGGCGCTCAGCGAGGCCATCGACGAGCTCGAGACATTCGGCGCTGCCCACCCGGAGCTTTCGTTGGATGCGCGCCTTCGCGAGATACGCAGCGACTACAGGCTGATGTTCGACTATTGGAGCAAGGGTTTCAAGGACGAACAGCTGGAGCTTGTATACCGCAACTTCATATATCGGATGTACAGGCTGACGGCCGACGTGGGCATGCGCTACGCCATAGCCCACTCTTCATACCTGACTGCAATAGACAACCGCGTCAGGTCGGCCGGCCGCGACTGGTCGCCGGCAGCCTTGCAGGCCGGGCTTGAAGGCTTTGTATCTGACGTGGCACTGCTCGAACTCGAGCCTGCCCACGTGCGTGCCGAGAAGAAGCAGGGGCTGCACAGGGCCCACCGGCAGATGATGAACGACCTGTTTGATTACATCTGGACGTCGTCTCAGTGGACCGACAGCACCGCCGAGTCGATGGCTCAGCTGCTCCTGGCTCCCACGGTCGACACAATCGACCAGCAGCTCATTGTGTCGGCAGTGATGCTGGGCTGCATGAACATGTTTGACATAAACAAGTTCAGGGTGATGCTCACCGTCTACCGGCAGAGCTCCGACGAGCAGGTGCGCCAGCGGGCGCTGGTGGGCTGGGCCCTGTCTGCGGGTGTGGGGATGCACCATATATTCCCGGAAGAGCGCGAGATGGTGGGCGGATTGCTGGCCGACGAGCATGTTTGCAAGGAGCTCGTAGAGCTGCAGATACAGCTGTTCTACTGCCTCAGCGCCGAGAACGACAACCGCAAGATACAGCAAGAGATAATGCCCGACCTGCTGAAGCACAACGGCTTGAGCATAACACCAAACGGAATAGAAGAGAAAGAGGGCGACTCCATCGAAGACATAATCCACCCTGAGGAGGCCGAACGCAGGATGGAGAAGGTGGAAGAGAGCTTCCGGCGGATGCTCGACATGCAGAAGTCGGGCGCCGACATATATTTCGGCGGCTTCTCGCAGATGAAGCGTTTCCCGTTTTTCGACAGCATTGGCAACTGGTTTGTGCCGTTCTACCCCGAGCACCCGGCCATCAGCCAGGCCTACGGCACCAATGCAGACACAAGGATGATAAGGAACATCGTAGACCACATGCCATTCTGCAACAGCGACAAGTATTCGTTTGTGATAGCATTCAGGCAAGTGGTTGACCGGATTCCGCAAAACATCCGCGAGATGCTTGCCAACGGCAGCGTGGCGGGCATGGAGGCCGTGGCTGCCGAGGAGCAGGGAAAGCCCGAATACATACGCCGCCAGTATCTGCAAGACCTCTACCGCTTCTTCAGGCTTTACCCGTCGCGCAGCATGCTTTACAATCCTTTTGGCCATGATGCCGACGGCCATGTGTTCAACTATGTTTTTTTCGCAAACCCAATATTCTCTGCCACGCCGCTCGAGGCCTGCTACGGCGAGGTGGTGGGCTGCATGATGAAGCGCGGCATGTACCGCGAGGCGGCGTCAGTGCTGGCAAACTGCAGTGTGCCGGGGCGCGACTTCCTATATTACATGCACTGCGGCAGCCTGCGACTGCACCATCCGGCAGCATCGGGTGGCCTGGCCCTGCCGCAGGCGTCGGCATGCTTTGAGGAGGCATTGCGCCTGCGCCCCGACTCTGCCAAGGCTCTGAGTGGTTACGCACGCGCCAAGTTTTACGACGGAGAATATGCCGTGGCCGAAGATGCCTATGCCCGTTTGTCGGCCATGCACCCCGAGCGCAAGAGCAGCGTGCTCAACATGGCGGTGTGCATGGTAAACCTCGGCAAGAGCGACGAGGCGCTGAAGCACCTGTATAAGCTCAACTATGAAAGTCCGGACGACGACAGGGTGAACCGCGTGATGGCGCGGGCGCTGGTGTGCGCTGGCCAGTATGACAAGGCCGAAAAGGCTTACCTGGCGCTGTGCGCCGGGCAGGAGGCGGAGCCCGAAGACCACCTCAACCACGGGCTTTGCCGGTGGCTTGCCGGCGACAAGGCCGGGGCGGCAGAGTGTTTCGTTGAATATGTCAGGGCGCACGGAGGCGATGCAGGAGTGGCCGGGTGCCGCTCGCTGTTCTATGCCGACGTGGCCGACAAGGAGCGGGAGTTGCTTGCCGGCAATGGCATCACGCCAACAGAGGTTCACCTGATGTGCGACCTTGTGTGCGACTTGGCTTTCCGAATAAGGTAAGTGAAGCCCAGCGGGATGCCCACACCCGCTATTGTGTAGAGAATCCAGAACAAGTCGTCTTGCGAATGCACGTGGATGACGGTGTGGCAGCCTATTTGCAGGAAGTCGAGGCCGTACCACCAAATCTTGACAAGGCTCACTACCTTGAACGCAACGAGGTGGAAAACGAGTATCTGCAGGGTGTTGTCGCCGCAGAAGACGAGGAAACGCTTGAGCCGTCCCTCACGTCTGTCGAGCCACAGGCTTATGTTGTATGTCATCAGGAAGCCGCAGATGGCCGGCAGGGGCAGTCGCAGGAAACGCTCAAAGTCGGCGTTCCACGCCATGCTCGACGGGGCATAGAGCGAAAACACAAGTGTGATGGCGGCAAATGCAACCGTCGACCACCATGTGGCTTTGTATTTTTCATGCATTTGCCTGAATATGAATCCGCAGCCGAAGAAGAACGTTCCCATAATCTCGCGGTATCCGCCCTGTATCAGGTTGGTCACCCTGAGGCCCTCGCCCGTTTTCCATGCCCCTAAGGCCAGGGCCGCCAAGCAGACGGCCACGGGCACCACTGTGGTGCGCCATGCCTGTTTGCCCGCACCCGTGGCAGCCATGTCGAACAGCTTGAAGAGCACAAGGTAGAAGATGCTTGCCACGAACAGTCCGCGGAAAAACCAGAAAGCCCCGTTCAGAAACTGGTCGTAGCCGCCCATGGCCGTCACAATCGTCCACAGGTTTTGCTGCATCTGGTGCCATGAGTAGGGGTGGGTGACGCCTCCGCCCGGGTTGCCGTATTTCTCGTTGAGGATGCCAAGGTCGAACATCCAGTTGTGTATTATCAGGAAGAACACCGCCCACTTGACAAACGGCAGGTAGAGCCCCTTGATTCTTTTCTTTACGAACGTGGCTTCATCTGAAAGGTATTTCACCGAAAAGAAATAGCCCGCCGTGATGAAGAACAGCGGCATGTGAAATTCGTAGGCGAATGTGCAAAGGGCCGAAGGGCACTCGCTGTGGGTTATCACCATAAGTATTATGCCTATGGCTTTGCAGATGGATATCACGGTGTTGCGCTTTCCCATTGTCGTTGGCTTGCGTTTGGCTTGCGCGGCTTCTCACCGTGGCAAGCGTTGTTTGGTTGTCTTGTCTTTATGTGTTAAGTGAGTTGTGCGGCCGCGCCGTGTGGCTGCTTTTGCGGCAAGGCCCGTATTGCCTTGCCAAACGGGCCGTATGGCGATGCCGGACGGCCCGTTTGGCAGCGTGGTTCCGCCCGTTTTGCAATGCGCTGCGCGTCAGGTTGTTGCGGAGTCCACGGATGCCGGCGCGGCCTGGGCGCGGGCGTGTGTCAGAGGAACGGCGTGAGCAGGTGGGCCAGCCATCCCACAAACTTCTTCCACGGCGTGCGGAACTCGTCCCAGTATTCGGGCGTAAGGTATATGCTTTGCTTCTTGTCGTTGTCAAACATGTCGTCGAGCTGCTTCGTGGTGGGCTTGTCCACTATCACGGCGTTCTCCTCGTAGTCCCAGCTCAGGCTCCTTGAGTTGAGGTTGGCGCTGCCCACCGTGCAGTAGCGGCCGTCGACCATTATCACCTTCGAGTGGTGGAAGCCGGGTTGGTAGAGCCATACGTCGGCTCCTTTCTTCATCAGCTTGTGCACGTTGTAGAACACGCAGTCGGGCGTGAGCGGTATGTCGCTGTGGGCCGAGACCAATATCTCTACCTTCACCCCGCGCTTCAGGGCGTTCTTTATAGCCTTTTTCACCTTTCGGTTGAGCGTGAGGTAGGGGTTGATGAGCTTTATCGAGTCTTTCGCGCTGTTGAAGGCGTTGATGTAGAACGTGCGTATTATCTCGTTGGTGGTTCGCGGTTCGCGGTTGATGATGCCCACTTTCTTGTGGCCGGCAGTCTGCGTGGTGTCGGGTTTCAGCCCCGTTATCTCCACCGGTTGGTAGGCCCTGAAATACTTCTGGTCCCAGATGTCTTCGCCCGTCACCTTCTTCCACATCCTCACGAATATCATTTGCAGCTGGCTCACGGCCCCGCCTTCTATGCGGCAGTGCATGTCGCGCCATTCGCCCACCTGCTTCGTGCCCTTTATGTAGTAGTCGGCCACGTTCATGCCGCCGGTGTAGGCCACGTTGCCGTCGATGACTACAATCTTCCGGTGGTCGCGTGTGAACACGTGGTTTATCCACGGGAAGCGTATAGGGTCGAACTCGTATATCTGTATGCCTTCCTCCCGGAGCTTTTCAATGTGCTTTTTCTTAAGCGGCCGGTTGTTGGAGTCGTTGCCGAAACCGTCGAACAGCGCCCTCACCTCGACCCCCTCCTTGGCCTTTTGCCGCAGTATGGTGAACAGTTCGGCGGCTATCGAGTCGTTGCGGAAGTTGAAGTACTCAAGGTGGATGCTGCTTTTGGCCTGCCTGATGGCTTTGAACATGTCGTCAAACTTCTCCTGCCCCGACATCAGCAGCACCACTTTGTTGTTGTCGGTGAACGTCACGCCCTCCTTCTCCAGCACACTGACAATGGTCGAGTCGCTGGTGGGCGTGGCTTCGTCTGCCGATGCAGTGGCCACCGACAGCATCAATGCAATGATAAGGTAGTTAAGTCTGGTCATTCGTAAGGTTTAGGTGTGGTCACACCATGCATGAGTAGTGGTCGACGACACCCAGCAGATGGTTGTCGCCATCGACCACGAGCACTGTGTGTATCTTGTACTTGTTCATGATGTCCTGTATTTCCGTTATCCTTGTTTGCGGGGAAACCGTCTTCGGTTGCCGCGTCATTATGTCGGCGACGGTGCGGTCGAAGAACTCGGCCTGCCATTTCTCCATTGCCCGTCGGATGTCGCCGTCGGTGATGAGCCCCACAATCCTGCCGTCGCACTCGGCCACCCCGAGGCCCAGCTTGCCTTTGCTGACAAGTATGATGGCCTCGCCCAGGTGCATCTCGGGCGTGATGATGGGCATGTCGGTGGTTCTCATCACGTCTTGCGCCGTGGTGAGCAGCCGCTTGCCCAGCTCGCCGCCGGGGTGGAACTGGGCGAAGTCCTTGGGCTGGAAGTTGCGCCGTTCCATCAGTGCCACGGCCAGGGCGTCGCCCATGGCCAGCGTGGCCGTGGTGCTGCTTGTGGGCGCGAGGTTTAGCGGGCATGCCTCCTTGCGCACGCTGACGTTGATGTGGTAGGTGGAGTATTTGGCAAGCAGCGAGCCGGGGTTGCCGCTCATGCCGATGATGGGCACCTTCATGTGCTGCAGCATGGGTATGAAGCGCAGCAGCTCGTCGGTCTGCCCCGAGTTGGATATGGCGAGCACCACGTCGTCGGGCGTCATCACGCCGAGGTCTCCGTGGTAAACGTCGAGCGGGTTGATGAAGAACGACGGTGTGCCGGTGCTCGATAGCGTGGCTGCAATCTTTGCCCCAATGTGTCCGCTCTTGCCCACGCCGGTGACAATCACCTTGCCGTGGCAGGCCAGTATCAGTTCGACAGAATGGTCGAAATTGTCGTCGAGTTGTGGTATCAGGTCGAGCAGGGCCTGGGCCTCGTCCTTGATGCACTGTGTGGCATAGTCTCTTACTGTCATGTCGTTAGCCGGTTTTTTGCGTCATTCTGTTATTTCCTTCACCAAGTCGGCGAGCTTCGCAAGTTCGAGCATGTTGGCCGCGTCGCTCAGTCCGCGGTCGGGGTCGGGATGAACCTCAAAGAACCATCCCGTGGCCCCGAACGCCTTGGCGGCCATGGCCATCTGAGGCACGAAGCGGCGGTCGCCACCGGTCTTGCCCCCTGCGCCCCCGGGGCGTTGCACGCTGTGCGTGCAGTCCATGATGACCGTGGGCACAATGGCGAGCATGTCGGCAATGTTGCGGAAGTCTACCACAAGGTTGTTGTAGCCGAACATGTTGCCCCGCTCAGTGAGCCACACCTCGGTGGCCCCGGCGTCGAGCGCCTTCTCGACAGGGAAGCGCATGTCGGCGCCGCTCAGGAACTGGGCTTTCTTTATGTTCACCGTACGCCCCGTCTTGGCAGCGGCCACGAGCAGGTCGGTCTGGCGGCAGAGGAAGGCCGGTATCTGCAGCACGTCGGCCACCTCGGCCACCGGCTGTGCCTGCCAGCTCTCGTGTATGTCGGTGAGTATGCGCAGCCCGTAGCGGCTCTTGATGTCGGCAAGCATCTGCATGCCACGCTCCAGTCCGGGGCCGCGGAATGAGCTCACCGACGTGCGGTTGGCCTTGTCGAACGATGCCTTGAATATTATGTCGGTGCCCAGCCGGCTGTTTATCCTTACCAGTTCGGCGGCCACCGTGTCGAGCAGTTCTGCCGACTCGATGACACAAGGGCCTGCTATTATGGTATGTTTCATGTAAATGTAATCCTAATGTTTATGCGTTGCAAAAGTACGAATAATCACTGTAATAAACGAAGAAAAACGATTAAATGACCTTACAGACGCTTAAAACTTGTGTTGTGTCGGCAGTTTTTTGCCGTCGGTGGCGGTGCCGCAGTGGGCAGCGGTGGCGCCGTGGGGCGGGCCGGTTGGCTGAAAAGTCGTTTTTCCGGGCTTGCGTTGCCGTTTTCCGGGCTTTTATTCTTACTTTTGCGGTCAAAAAGATACTGTTGGATATGATACTTATAGCAGACAGCGGAAGCACAAAGACCGACTGGTGGCTTGCCGATGGCGGCCACGTGGTGAGGCGCGCGGCCTCGCAGGGCATAAACCCGTTCCATCAGGATGGAGGCGTGATATATGGCATTGTCGACGGTGAGCTGCTGCCGCAACTGGGCGACGACGAGCCGCGGGCCGTGTTCTTCTATGGCAGCGGGTGCAGCCATGAGATGGCCCCTGTGGTGGTTGAGGCCCTCGGCAGGGCTTTCCCGCATGCCGCGGCTATAGAGGCGCACGGCGACTTGCTCGGGGCGGCCAGGGCCGTATGCGGCCCGGAGCAGGGCATAGCCTGCATATTGGGCACGGGGTCGAACTCTTGCCTGTACGACGGCACGTCCATAAAGCTCAACACGCCGCCGCTGGGCTACATCCTCGGCGACGAGGGCAGCGGGGCTGTGCTGGGCCGCAATTTCGTCAACGCCATGTTCAAGGGCGGCCTGAGCGCGGGGCTGCGCGACAGCTTCATTGCCGAGAGCGGGCTGACCATGGCCGAGATAGTGCGCCGCGTATACCGCGAGCCCATGGCCAACAGGTTCCTGGCCTCGCTGTCGCCGTTTATCCACCGCCACATTGCAGACGCCTCGCTGCGCAGACTGGTCATCGACAACTTCCGCAGCTTCTTCCGTCGCAACGTGTCGGCATACGGCCGGGCCGACCTGCCTGTGGGTGTGGTTGGCAGCGTGGGGTATTATTATTCGGCAGAATTGTCAGAGGCGGCCGATGCCGAGGGCTTCCGCCTTGGCCGGGTGGTGCGCAGTCCGATGGAGGGGCTTGTGGCCTATCACGCCAGCCAAGGCCGTTAGGCCTTAGGGGGCATGGCTGTCGGCCATGCCTTGCCGCAGGCTGTTGGCGGTGGTGTGGCGTGCGCCTGGTCGGTGCCAGCCGAGGGTTTCGCGCTTGCTGTGGCCCCGGAGCGCAATGCGCTGGCAGCCAGGGATATGCGGCGGGTTCTGCCGGTTGTGGCCGTCGTTGCCGTTTGCCATTCCCAAGCGTCGTGCGCGGCACTTGCAGGCGTGCCGTTCGGCATTGTGGGCGGCGCCTCGTCGTGGCGGTTTTTCGCCCCCGGCCCCTGTCGCCGGCAACGCGTGTCGGCGGGGAGGGCAGCGGCTCTCATCGTCGCAAATACGCATGGCGGCCCTCGTACACGCGCGCACGTACGTTAAACTATCGCTTAGGTAAAAACATTTTTGCGGCGTTTAGCTTTTCTTTGCGATAAATTTACTACCTTTGCAAGCGCTAAAGGCGTACAAATTTGTAATATTATAGTTTTTTATGTATTTTACTTTATTTATTACCGTTATCTTGACGGCTGTCGTATTGGTTGTTGGCGCGTATGTCGTGGCCAAGCTGATAGGACCGCGTTCATACAATCCGGTAAAGGGTGAGCCGTTTGAGTGCGGTATCCCGACTCGGGGCACATCGTGGATTCCCGTGCACGTGGGTTACTACCTCTTCGCAATCCTGTTCTTGATGTTCGACATCGAGACGGTGTTCCTCTACCCTTGGGCAGTTGTCGTTAAGCAGTTTGGAGCGATGGCTCTTTGCAGCATCGGCTTCTTCATGCTGGTACTTGTATTTGGCTTGGCGTACGCCTGGCGGAAAGGAGCGTTGGAATGGAAGTAAGAAAGCCTGTAATCAAGAGCATCCCCTATGGGGAGTTCAAGGACAACGAGACCCTCGAGAAACTCATCGCCGAGCTCAACGAGGGCGGAGCCAACGTGATACTCGGGTCGCTCGACCAAGTGATCAACTGGGGGCGAAGCAACTCGCTCTGGTCGCTGACTTTCGCAACGAGCTGCTGCGGTATCGAGTTCATGGCTGTGGGCTGCGCCCGCTATGACTTCGCGCGCTTTGGCTTCGAGGTGACGCGTAACTCGCCGCGACAGGCCGACCTCATCATGTGCGCCGGAACGATAACCCACAAGATGGCACCCGTGTTCAAGCGCCTCTACGACGAGATGGCCGACCCGAAGTATGTGATTGCTGTGGGCGGATGCGCCATATCAGGCGGCCCGTTCAAAGACAGCTACCACGTGGTGAAGGGCATATCCGAGATTGTGCCCGTGGATGTTTACATCCCCGGTTGCCCGCCGCGCCCGGAGGCCATCATGTACGGCATGATGCAGTTGCAGCGCAAGGTCAAGATAGAGAAATTCTTCGGAGGCGTCAACCACAAGCAGACTGCCGAAGAGCGCCGAGAGGCCATGAAGCCCATCGTGGTGACCAATGTGCCGAAGGACTTCGACCCGAAGGCAGGCCAGACTGAATAATATAATAAGGTAAGAGAAGATATGAAACTGAATAACTTAGTATTCGACAAGAACAGCTTCGCCGCCGAAATGGCCAAGCTGAGGAATGACAAGCATTTTGACTACCTTGTTACTATCGTCGGCGAAGACTTCGGCGAGGAGGGCCTCGGGTGTATATACATTCTTGAGAACACCGATACCAACGAGCGCCTGTCGGTGAAGGAGATGGCCGAGCGCATTGGTGACGACTATGTCATCCCCACAGTGTGCCACCTCTGGAAGTCGGCCGACCTGCTCGAGCGCGAGGTGTTCGACTTCTTCGGCATCAAGTTCCTCGGACACCCCGACATGCGCCGCCTCTACCTGCGCAGCGATTTTGTGGGCTATCCGTTCCGCAAGGACTATGACATGAGCCCGGAGAACAACAGATATACGCTCGACGACGACATAGAGCCCGACTTTACGTACGAGTATTCGCTCGACGCCGACGGCAACCTGCAGGCTAAGCAGCACAAGCTGTTCACCGACGACGACTTCGTTGTGAACATTGGCCCGCAGCACCCCTCTACTCACGGCGTGCTCAGGTTGCAGACCGTGCTCGACGGCGAGATTGTAAAGAAGATATACCCGCACTTCGGCTACATTCACCGCGGTGTGGAGAAAATGTGCGAAAAGTACACTTACCCGCAGACTCTGGCCCTGACCGACCGCCTCGACTACCTCAGCGCCATGATGAACCGCCACGCCCTGTGCGGCGTAATCGAGGAAGCCATGGGGATAGAGCTGTCTGACCGCATCCAGTACATACGTACCATAATGGACGAGCTGCAGCGACTCGACAGCCACCTGCTGTATATAGGGTGCTGCGCACAGGACCTCGGGGCGCTCACGGCATTCCTTTACTCTATGCGCGACCGCGAGCACGTGCTCAACGCAATGGAGGAAACCACCGGCGGAAGGCTCATACAGAACTACTACAGGATAGGAGGCTTGCAGGACGACATAGACCCCAACTTCGTCAGCAACGTGAAGGCGCTGTGCCAGTACATCAAGCCAATGTTCCAGGAGTACATGGATGTGTTCGGCGACAATGTCATCATGCAGAACCGCTTCAGGGAAGTGGGCCCGCTGTCGAAGGCCGACGCCATAAGCTACGGTGTATCAGGAGCCTCAGGACGCGCCTCCGACTGGCACAACGACGTGCGCAAGAACCATCCCTATGCCATGTATGGCAAGGTTGACTTCGACGAGGTGACCAACGGCATGTGCGACTCCATGGGCCGATACCTCATCCGTATCGAGGAGATGAAACAGAGTGTGCGCATCATCGAGCAGCTTATCGACAACATACCTGCAGGAGACTTCTACATAAAGCAGAAGCCGATAATCAAGGTTCCCGAGGGACAGTGGTTCTTCTCATGCGAAGGTAGCCGCGGAGAAATAGGCGTATACCTCGACTCGAAGGGCGACAAGTCGCCTTACAGGCTCAAGTTCAAGCCAATGGGACTCAACCTCGTGGCTGCCATGGACGAGATGCTGCGCGGACAGAAGGTGGCCGACCTTATCACCACCGGTGCCGCACTCGACTTCGTGATACCCGACATCGACAGATGACGGCATGTTCTTTATTCATAATTAAAATTCACGATTAAACGAAATGTTTGATTTTAGCATAGTTACAACGTGGTTCGACAGCCTCCTGCGCCAAACCCTCGGCTTGGGAGATTTCTGGTCGATACTTATCGAGTGCATACTGGTGGGCGTGCTCATCCTTGCTGGATACGCCATGCTGGCTATCGTCTTGATTTTCATGGAGCGCAAGGTGTGTGCTTACTTCCAGTGCCGCCTGGGCCCGATGCGAGTGGGCCCGTGGGGCATTTTCCAGGTGTTTGCCGATGTGCTGAAGATGCTCATCAAGGAGATTTTCGCCGTCGACAAGGCCGACAAGCTGCTTTATTGCGTGGCGCCTTTCCTCGTCATCATTGCCTCTGTGGGCACTTTCTCATTCCTGCCTTGGAACAAGGGTGCCGAGATTCTTGACTTCAACGTGGGCATCTTCCTGCTTACTGCCGTGTCGAGCATCGGAGTCATCGGTATATTCATGGCCGGATGGGGCAGTAACAACAAGTATGGCGTGGTTTCGGCCATGCGTGGCGCCGTGCAGCTCATATCTTATGAAATGTCGCTCGGGCTCTGTCTCGTAACGGCAGTTATACTCACCGGCACCATGCAGGTGTCCGGAATAGTGGAGGCACAGACCGGTCCGTGGAACTGGCTCATATTCCAAGGCCATGTTCCGGCCATCATTGCGTTCCTCGTTTTCCTCGTCGCAGGCAACGCAGAGGCCAACCGCGGCCCGTTTGACCTTGCCGAGGCCGAGAGCGAGCTCACCGCAGGTTACCACACGGAATACAGCGGTATGGGATTCGGCTTCTATTACCTGGCCGAGTATCTCAATCTGTTTGTCATTGCAGGCATAGCAACCACAGTGTTCCTTGGTGGCTGGGCGCCGGTCAACATAGGCATCGAGGCTTTCGACGCAGTGATGGATTACATACCCGGCATCGTATGGTTCCTGGGCAAGACCTTCGCCATTGTGTGGCTGTTGATGTGGATTCGCTGGACATACCCACGCCTCCGCATCGACCAGATACTGAAGCTCGAGTGGAAGTATCTCATGCCGCTGTGTCTGCTCAACCTGGTTCTCATGACAATAATCGTTGCCTTTGGGTGGCACTTCTAAACAAGTAAGTAAAAATGGAAGCAAACAATAAATCATATTTCGGCGAGATAGGGGATGCCCTGAAGTCGCTCGCAACCGGGTTGAAAGTCACTCTCAAGGAGTACTTCACCAAGAAGAGCACAGAGCAGTATCCCGAGAATCGCAAGACAACGCTACATGTGGCTCAGCGTCACCGCGGCCGCCTGGTTATGAAGCGTGATGAGAATGGTGTGGTGAAGTGCGTTGCCTGCACGCTGTGCGAGAAGGCATGCCCCAATGGCACCATAAAGATAGCATCGGAGATGGTGACGACCGAAGAGGGCAAGAAGAAGCGCCGGCTGGTCGATTACCAGTATGACTTGGGTGACTGCATGTTCTGTCAGCTTTGCGTCAATGCGTGCAGCTTCGACGCAATCGAGTTTACGAATGATTTCGAGAACAGTGTGTTCGACCGCGACAAGCTGGTGCTCCACCTTGACAAGGAGCATTACGAGAGCTCGCTGCCAAACATCCTCGATGGCGGTGCACCGCTGACAATCGGAAAGTTTAACACTGCAACAAAGTAAAGGAGGGCTTAATAAGAAATGGCAAATTTAGTAATGTTTTGCATACTGGCAGTGGTCATCCTTGGTTCTGCCGTGTTGTGCGTGATGACAAAGAGAATCATGCGGGCTGCTACGTTCCTGCTGTTTGTCCTCCTTGGCGTGGCCGGGCTTTACTTCCTGCTTGACTACACATTCTTGGGTGCTGCCCAGATAAGCATATATGCAGGAGGTATAACGATGATGTATATCTTCGCGATACAGCTTGTGAGCAAGCGCACGCTCCAGGGCCTTGTAGAGCACATGAAGGGCAGCCGCGTATTGTTTGGCGGCATCGTGACAGTTGTCGGCTTGCTGACCGTCGCCCTGGTGTTGCTCAAGAATCAGTTCATTTACCGTGCGTGCAGCGTGGCCGACGCCGAAGTCCCGATGGAGACCATCGGTACGGCCCTGCTTGGCAGTGAGAAGTATCAGTATGTGCTTCCGTTTGAATTCATCTCAGTGTTCCTGCTGGCATGTATCATCGGCGGCATCGTTGTAGCGAGAAAAGAAAAGGAGAAATAATGATGGTACCAGTTGAAGCTTATTTTGTGCTCAGTGCACTGTTGTTCTTTATCGGCGTGTTCGGTTTCATCACCCGCCGCAACCTGATAGCCATGCTCATCTCCGTTGAGCTTGTGCTCAATGCTGTCGACATCAACTTTGCAGCGTTCAACCGCCTGCTGTTCCCCGAGGGCCTTGAGGGTTTCTTCATGACCCTGTTCTCCATAGGAGTGAGTGCAGCAGAGAGCGCCGTGGCCATAGCCATTATCATCAATGTCTACCGCAACTTCCACAGCGATCAGGTGAATAGTATTGAAAACATGAAATTTTAAAGTGTGTTATGGATTATAGTTATGTATTTCTGATACTCCTTCTGCCGGCTTTGTCGTTCCTCGTGCTTGGCTTGGCCGGCATGAAGATGTCGCACAAGGTCGCAGGACTGATAGGCACATGCTCGCTCGCTGTGGTGACGGTGCTGTGCTATTACACTGCCATAAAGTATTTTCTGATTGACGGGAGGGATGCCACCGGCCTTTTCCCCACCGTTACGGCGTTTGATTTTGTATGGATCAAGTTCTCGGAATTGCTGACGTTCACCATTGGCTTCCGCCTTACGCCGATATCGGTGATGATGCTCATAGTCATCTCAACGGTCAGTTTCATGGTTCATATCTATTCGTTCGGCTACATGCATGGCGAGAAGGGCTTCCAGCGTTATTACGCTTTCCTGTCGCTTTTCACCATGTCGATGCTTGGCCTTGTCGTTGCCACGAACATATTCCAGATGTACCTGTTCTGGGAGTTGGTGGGTGTAAGCTCTTACCTGCTCATCGGCTTCTATTACCCGTTGCACTCTGCGGTTGCCGCTTCGAAGAAAGCATTCATCGTGACACGCTTCGCCGACCTGTTCTTCTTGATAGGTATACTCTTCTACAGCTTCTATGTAGGCACATTCAGCTATGACCTCACGGCAATGCCCGAGCTTCATCAGAATGTAGCCGGTGTGGCTTGGGTGATGCCGATGGCTTTGTTCCTCATGTTCATCGGAGGTGCCGGCAAGTCTGCAATGTTCCCGTTGCACATCTGGCTGCCCGACGCCATGGAGGGCCCGACGCCTGTTTCTGCCCTGATCCATGCCGCAACGATGGTTGTTGCCGGTGTGTATCTCGTTGCAAGCCTGTTCCCGCTGTTTGTTGAGTTCGCCCCTGAGGCCCTCCACTGGATAGCTTACATAGCCGCCTTCACGGCCTTCTATGCAGCAGCCGTGGCATGTTGCCAGAGCGACATCAAGCGCGTGTTGGCATTCTCTACGATATCCCAGATAGGCTTCATGCTCGTTGCCCTTGGCGTATGCCTGCCCGGTGAGACCGGTGGTGTAGACAATACGGTAGAGTATGCCGATGTCAACGGTCTCGGTTACATGGCCGGCATGTACCACCTGTTCACCCATGCCATGTTCAAGGCCTGCCTGTTCCTCGGTGCCGGATGCATCATCCACGCCGTCCATTCGAATGAGAAGATGTACATGGGAGGCCTGCGCAAGTACATGCCCATCACCCATGTCACCTTCCTGATATCGTGCCTTGCAATAGCCGGCATACCGTTCTTCTCAGGTTTCTGCTCCAAGGACGAGATACTCGTGGCGTGCTACAACTTCAGCCCCGTGATGGGAGTCATCATGAGCGCGATAGCCACCATGACCGCGTTCTACATGTTCCGTCTCTACTATGTCATCTTCTGGGGCAAGAGCTACTATGAGACCCACAAGGCAGAAGGTGCCCACCAGCCCCACGAGGCGCCCCTCACCATGACCGTGCCCCTGATAGTGCTGTCAGCCATTACGATGCTTGTAGGCATCTTCGGCACACTCCATGTGTTTGAGTTCGGCGAGTTTGTGTCTGCCAACGGCATCGGTTTCGGCACACACATCAACTGGGCCATAGCAGGCACGAGCACCGTGCTCGCCATACTCGGCATCTGCCTTGCCACCTATATGTACAAGGGCGAGGAGACACCGGTTGCCGACATGCTTGCCCGCCGTTTCCCGAAACTGCACCAGGCAGCATACAGGCGCTTCTACCTCGACGAGGTTTGGATGTTTGTCACCCACAAGATTATCTTCCGTTGCATATCCACCCCGATAGCATGGTTTGACCGTCACGTCATCGACGGCACCTTCAACTTCATGGCTTGGGGCGCAAATGCAGCCGGCGAGACTATCCGTCCGTGGCAGAGCGGCGACGTACGCCAGTATGCCGTGTGGTTCATCACCGGTACAGTCGCTTTAACATTAGTATTACTTTGCATATAATGACAGATATAAAATGAGTATATTAAGTCTATTCGTAGTAATCCCCGTGCTTATGTTGCTGGGCTTGTGGATAGCCCGCAACCTCAACCAAGTGCGTGGCGTGATGGTGGCCGGCTCTTCATGCTTGCTGGCTCTGTCGGTGTGGCTTACCGTGGCTTTCATCCAGGCTCGCCAATCGGGAAACACAGACCCCATGCTGTTCACATACAGCGTAGCATGGTTCAAGCCCCTCAACATAGCCTATGCAGTGGGAGTTGACGGCATTTCTGTCGTGATGCTGCTGCTTTCGAGCATAATTGTATTCACAGGCACATTCGCGTCGTGGCAGTTGAAGCCCCTGACCAAGGAGTATTTCCTTTGGTTCACGCTTCTGTCAACCGGTGTGTTCGGCTTCTTCATCTGCATAGACATGTTCACCATGTTCATGTTCTACGAGGTAGCCCTCATCCCGATGTACCTTCTCATCGGTGTATGGGGCAGCGGCAACAAGGAGTATGCCGCCATGAAGCTTACGCTGATGCTTATGGGAGGTTCGGCCCTGCTCATTCTCGGTATCCTCGGAATATACTTCTTCAACGGTGCTACCACCATGAACGTGATGGAGATTGCCGCCAACAACCACATACCTGCCGACATACAGAACGTGTTCTTCCCGTTCATATTCATCGGTTTCGGTGTGCTTGGCGCCCTGTTCCCGTTCCACACGTGGAGTCCCGACGGCCATGCCTCGGCGCCTACAGCAGTGTCGATGCTCCATGCCGGCGTGCTCATGAAGCTCGGAGGCTACGGTTGCTTCCGCGTGGCCATGTTCCTCCTGCCCAGCGCAGCCCAGGAACTGTCGTGGATATTCCTCATCCTGACCACCATATCCGTGGTTTACGGAGCATTCTCGGCCTGCGTGCAGACCGACCTCAAGTACATCAACGCCTATTCGTCGGTGTCTCACTGCGGCCTGGTGCTCTTCGCCCTGCTCATGATGACCAAGACGGCATGTACCGGTGCCATACTCCAGATGCTCTCGCACGGTTTGATGACAGCATTGTTCTTCGCCCTCATCGGCATGATTTACGGCCGCACCCACACGCGCGACGTGCGCAAGCTCGGCGGACTGATGAAGATAATGCCTTTCCTCAGCGTGGGTTACGTCATAGCGGGTCTTGCCAACCTCGGCTTGCCGGGCTTCTCGGGCTTCGTTGCCGAGATGACCATCTTCGTGGGTTCATTTGAAAACGGCGACACCTTCCACCGTGCAGCCACCATCATAGCATGTACTTCGATAGTGATAACGGCTGTCTACATCCTGCGTGTGGTCGGAAAGATACTCTATCAGAAAGTGGCCGACCCCCACTACCTCGAGCTCACCGACGCCACATGGGATGAGCGCGTGGCCGTTTGCTGCCTCATCTTCTGCGTAGCCGGCCTCGGCCTTGCCCCGCTGTGGGTCAGCAATGTCATCGGCGATGCCGTCGGCCCAATTCTCAACGTAATAAACTTCTAACAAAACCAGTAGGGAAAAATGGATTACAGTCAGTTTTTTAATATGATTCCGGAAGCCACGCTTGTGGCAATCCTGATAATTGTCTTTCTTGCCGACCTCATAATGAAGGGCGAGAAGAAGGTTTCCTCGTTGGCCCTGCTGATGAACGTGCTGCTCGTGGTGCAGACGGCAGTATGCCTGACGGCCGAGCCGTCGTCGGCATTTGGCGGCCTTTACGTCACCGGCGACGCAGTCAACGTGATGAAAGTGATACTCACCGCCGGCACTCTCATTGTATGCATCATGGCCCAGCCTTGGCTCGGCCGTGCCGACGTGAGCAACAAGGCTGGCGAGTTCTATGCCTTGGTGGCCTCAACGTTGCTCGGTATGTACATGATGATGTCGTCGGGACACTTCCTCATGTTCTTCCTCGGCCTCGAGATGGCTTCAGTGCCAATGGCATGCCTCGTGGCTTTCGACAAGTTCCGCCAGAACTCGGCCGAGGGCGCAGCCAAGTTTGTGCTCACCGCCACGTTCTCGAGCGGCATCATGCTCTACGGCATATCGTTTATCTATGCAGCTGCCGGCACACTATATTTTGACGATGTGGCCGCAGTAATAGGCAACACGCCGCTTGCCATCATGGGCTTGGTGTTCTTCTTCAGCGGCCTTGGGTTCAAGATATCGCTCGTTCCGTTCCACTTCTGGACGGCCGACACCTACCAGGGCGCACCCACACCGGTGACGGGCTACCTCAGCGTAGTGTCGAAGGGAGCCGCCGCATTTGCCCTCATGGCCATACTCATGAAGGTGTTTGCGCCTATGATTGAGTACTGGGAATACCTGCTTTACATTGTCATAGTGCTCAGCATCACCATAGCCAACCTTTTTGCCATACGCCAGACAGAGCTCAAGCGATTCATGGCTTTCAGCTCCATCTCGCAGGCAGGCTACATAATGCTGGCCGTCATTGGCGGCTCGGCCATGGGAGTGGCTGCCCTGTCATACTACGTGCTTGTGTATGTTGTGGCCAACATGGCTGTCTTCACGGTAATCAACGTTGTAGAGACACGAGGCAACGGCACTACGAAGATGAACTGCTACGACGGTTTCTACCAGACCAACCCGAAGTTGGCCCTGCTCATGACGCTGGCCCTCTTCTCGCTGGCCGGAATACCTCCGTTTGCAGGTATGTTCAGCAAGTTCTTCGTGTTCATGGCAGCAGCCCAGCAAGGTTCGTTCTGGGCATACCTCGTGGTGTTTGTGGCATTGATCAACACCGTGGTCAGCCTTTACTACTACCTGCTCATCGTCAAGGCCATGTATATCAAGAACACCGACACGCCGCTGCCAACATTCAGCAGCGACTGCAACACCAAGCTGGCCCTTACGCTCTGCACGGCAGGCATTGTGGCCTTCGGTGTGTTCAGCTGCGTTTACGACTGGATTGCGGGTGCCGTTCTCTGAAACGTCACGCCCGTTGCAATATGGAAAGCCGGACATGTCATTGTCCGGCTTTTCTTATTTTGCAGACCGTTGTGCACATAGCCTGCCTTCGGTGTGGGGCGGTCTTCAACTGCACATCGCATTTGTGACGCAACAGCCTGAGCTGCAGGCAGATGGCCGCCGTATGGCGCCACGGTCAGAAACGGCCCGTTCCATGCTGCCGTTTGGCCCGTTTTACCATGCCGTATGGGCCGTTTTGAAATTCAGTCTTGGCCGTTTTGCAAAAACGGCGGGCACGTTCTCACACCTGATGCAGGTTGACTACTTGAGGCGTGGCGCCACGATGTAACGCATTTTCGCATGATGGCGGTACATGGAAGCAGGCAGTTGGCACCACTCGTCCGGCCGTCATGGCGTATGCACCAAGCCATTTGCAGCCATAGCGGCCGTCGGTCGGTTTCTCCGCTTGCGGTCGCAGATTCCGCTCCTTCAGCAATTGCACGCCGCCGATATATAACCATCAAACACCATAAATACAATTGGGCAACACAGGTTTATTCAGGCTTTACCCGTTGGTGCCGCTGTGCGTTAGCCTTGCAGCAGGCATACTTGCAGGGCGGAGCATGGCTACAATGGTCGGAATGACCGTTTGGGCCGTGGCATTCGGCGTTGCCTTCACAGCCGCATTGTTGCTCGGGGGGCGTCCAAAGGCCCAGACCGCGGCCATCCTGTTGTCGGTGTTGCTGTTGGGCTGTGCCATGGCGGCCTTGGCCGAGCGCCGTCAGAGTGTGAGCCTGCCACAAGGCGAGACAGCCTTCGAGGCCATTGTGGCCGATGAGCCCGTAGAGCGCGGCCGCACGCTGCGCTTCGACGTCATAGCATGCTCGGGGCCTTTGAAGGGGCATTGGGTGCGCCTGACACTGCTCAAAGACACGGCAGAGCGCAGGTATGCCACCCTTGGCGTGGGCGACGGCATGTTGGTGCGGTCGCGTTTGGTGCCTCCGGCCAATTACCGAGAGTCGAATTTCGATTATGCAACCTACCTTCAGAGCCGCGGCATAGTGGCCACAACGTTTGTCTACTACCGCAATTGGCGCAAGTCCGAGCCCCGCCTGTCGGCCCTGACCGTTGTTCAACGCGCCCGCATCTCAGCCATGCGCCTTCGCCACTGGCTGCTTGGGCGCTACCGCAGCCTTGGTCTTGAAGGCCAAGACTTTGCCGTGGTGGCCGCAATGACGCTTGGCGACAAGTCGGCGCTCACCGGTTCGATGCGCGAGGCTTACTCGCTTGCCGGCGCATCTCACATACTTGCGCTTTCCGGCATGCACCTCGGCGTCATCTATTTGCTCCTGTCGATGCTATTGTCCGGCCGTCGCCGTCGCCTGCTTGGCGAATGCCTGTTGCTCATGGCCATCTGGTCCTACGTCTTTATTGTCGGCATGCCATCGTCGGTGGTGCGGTCGGCCCTCATGATATCAGTCTACGGGCTTGTAGGCCTGACAGGCCGCAGCCGCATGTCGGTCAATGCGCTTGCCTTCGCCGCAGTGGTATTGCTCGTTGCCAACCCCCTTGCGCTCTTCGACATAGGCTTCCAACTCTCTTTCGCGGCCGTGGCTTTCATACTTGTTTTCCAGTCGTCCGTAGGCTCGATAGCCTCCGTCCGCTTTCTCCAGCGCCATCGCCTGTTGCGCTGGGCATGGCAGCTTTCGGTCATGTCGCTGCTGGCCCAGATAGGCACAGCCCCGCTCGTTGCGTTCTATTTCGGTCGCCTGCCCGTTTGCTCGCTGCTCACCGGCCTTGTTGTCATACCTGCCGCCACGGCCATAATCTATCTGGCGGTGGCTCTGTTTGCCGTGGGTTTTGTGCCTGTGCTGCAGCAGGCCGTGGCCACAGTGCTTGCCTTTGTGGCCACGTGGCTCAATGCTTTTTTGCTTGCCATGGCGTCGCAGCCGTGGGCATCGGTCGGTTTGCCGCGGCTTAGCCCTTTACAGGTGGTGCTGCTCTACGTCGTTGCCGTATGCGTCTGCCGCCTGCTGGCCATTTGCGGCCGGCACATGGAGTCGGCAAGAGAGTGGGGGGCGTGAGATGCTTCTGCCCACAGTGGCTGTAGGCAACAGTCCGATAGCTGCCGCCGGACGGCGCCCCGGTAGCTGCGTGCCGGCCCATGGCTTGTCTGTATGCGCTATTTTACGGTCATTTTACCGTTCTTTAAAACTCCTGTAACCGTTTTGTAATAAATAATACCGACCTTTGTGGCTGATAAACGGCGGGCACATGACAGGTGGTTTAGCCAACAGCCATCGGCCGTCCCGCGCTAAATTGGAGTAACAACCCACGCAACCGTATGAAACATTTACTGGCCATTTTGGCATTGTTTGCAGGCATGGATGCCGCAGCACAGTTCAAGCCCGAAATCAACGGAACGATTCGCGGCAAGTACGAATACCAGACCGAGGAAGGCGAGGGCCGCTTCCAGGTGCGCAATGCCCGCTTCAGCCTGTCGGGAAAGGTGGTTGACGCCGTGTCGTACAAGGCCGAAATAGACCTCTCCGACGAGGGCAGCATAAAGATGCTCGACGCATACACGCGCATCAGTCCGTGGCGCACGCTCAATTTCACCATAGGCCAGATGCGCGTGCCCTTTACCATCGACGCCCACCGTTCGCCCCACCAGCAGTATTTTGCCAACCGTTCGTTCATAGCCAAGCAGGTGGGCAACGTGCGTGACGTGGGCGCCACTCTCGGCTATACGTTCAACGTGGGATTTCCGATAATACTCGAAGCCGGCATGTTCAATGGCTCGGGGCTCACCGACCAGAAGGATTTCTGGACCAACAACATAAACTATTCGGCCAAGGCTCAGCTCTTCTTCCCGAAAGGTTTCAACCTCACGCTGAGTGTGCAGAAGATAAAGCCCGAGGCGGTAAACATAATGATGTATGACGCCGGCGCCTATTACCATGGCAACGGATGGCATGTGGAGGCCGAATACCTGTACAAGCACTATGCCGACAATGCCTACGGGGCTGTTCATTCCTTCGACGGCTTTGTCAACTACGACATAAAGGTGGGCGGAAAGAAGCCGCTGGTAAAGAAAGTGTCGCCCTTGGCGCGCTTTGATTACATGAGCGACCACAGCGACGGTACGGCCGACGCAGAGACGGGGCTGCTCAATACCACCGACTACCGGCGCTCGCGCATAACGGGCGGTGTGACCCTGAGCCTTGGCACACCGTTTGTTTCCGACATCCGTCTCAACTATGAGAAGTATTTCTATCGCGAAGATGCGGTTGCCAAGCCGTCGGAGCGCGACAAGATAGTGATTGAGTTCATGACCAGATTCTGACATACGGTTGTATTTTTTAGGGTATCAAAAGAAATCCCGCCATGCCTCCGCGCATAACTGCGCTGAAAGCATGGCGGGATGTTGTCTGCCTGTGTCTATGCCAATCTGGGGCCCTGCCGCATACTGCGTGGCGTCGGCCACCATACGGCAGTAATGCCTCGGCATGTCTGTACCTGTGTCCATGTCGTGCCAAACAAGCGCTTCTGCACTCATGCCGTCAGCCTGTTGGCCGCTTTGCCTTGCTTCCGGCTGCAACGCTTCCGGCGAAGCCGACAGCCAACCATGCCGGCAACGTTGCGGAATAGGTTGTTGGCCCGGCGGACGGACAGGGCTTAACCTATGCCGAGCTCATCGCGAAGGAACCTCGGGGTGAACCCCTTGTCGCTCATGGCAACCTCTTCGGGAGTGCCGGCCGACAGCACGTAGCCGCCGTTTCGCCCTCCCTCGGGCCCCATGTCGATTATGTAGTCGGCCATCTTGATGACATCGAGGTTGTGTTCTATTATTATCACGGTGTTGCCTCGGTCTACCAGTTTCTCAATGACGTCCATCAGTATCCTGATATCCTCGAAATGAAGCCCTGTGGTGGGCTCGTCGAGAATGTATAGCGTCTTTCCCGTGTCGCGTTTGCTCAGTTCCGTGGCCAGTTTTACGCGCTGGCTCTCGCCTCCCGAGAGCGTTGTCGACGGTTGTCCGAGCTTAATGTATCCAAGTCCTACGTCTTGTATGGTCTTTATCTTTCGCAGGATGTCGGGCACATTCTCAAAGAAGTCCACCGCCTGGTTGATGGTCATGTCGAGCACGTCGGCAATGCTCTTGCCCTTGTAGCGCACTTCCAGGGTCTCCCTGTTGTAGCGCTTGCCGTGGCACACCTCGCATGGCACCATCACGTCGGGCAGGAAGTTCATCTCTATCGTCTTGTATCCGTTGCCGCCGCAGGCCTCGCAGCGCCCTCCCTTGACGTTGAACGAAAAGCGTCCGGGCTTGTAGCCCCTTATCTTTGCTTCCGGCAGGTTGACAAACAGCGCCCGTATGTCGCTGAACACACCCGTATAGGTGGCCGGGTTCGACCTCGGTGTGCGGCCAAGCGGGCTCTGGTCTACGTTGACCACCTTGTCTATGAAGTCCATTCCCTCTATTGAGCCATATTCCATCGGCTGTTTCACCGAGCGGTAGAAGTGTTGGCTCAGTATGGGGTGGAGCGTTTCGTTGATCAATGTAGATTTGCCCGAGCCGCTGACCCCGGTTACCACGATGAGCGTTCCGAGCGGAAACTCCACGTCGACGCCTTTCAGGTTGTTGCCTTTTGCGCCTTTCAGCCACAGGCTCTTGCCGTTGCCCTTGCGCCGTTGCTTGGGTATCTCTATCTTGAGCTCGCCGTTTAGGTACATGCTTGTCATGGTGTGCTTGGCGAGCATGTCGCGTGGCGTTCCCTGGAACACCACCTCGCCGCCGTTGCGCCCGGCCTTCGGGCCTATGTCTACGATGTAGTCGGCATTGAGCATCATGTCTTTGTCGTGCTCAACCACAATGACCGTGTTGCCTATGTCGCGCAGTTCTTTCAGCGATCGTATGAGCCTCTCGTTGTCGCGCTGGTGCAGGCCTATGCTGGGCTCGTCGAGTATATACAGCACATTGACGAGTTGCGAGCCTATTTGCGTGGCAAGCCTGATGCGCTGGCTCTCTCCTCCCGACAGCGTGGCCGACTGCCTGTTGAGCGAAAGGTAGTCGAGCCCCACCTCGAGCAGGAAGTCTATGCGCGTGCGAATCTCCTTCAGAATCTCTTCCGCTATCTGTTTCTGTTGCTCGTCGAGATGGCTTTCGGCCTCGTCGAGCCATTCGCGCAACTCTGCTATGTCCATCATCGACAGCTCGGCGATGTTCTTGTTCCATATCTTATACGACAGAGACTCGCGCTTGAGGCGCTGTCCGTGGCACTCGGGACACTCGCACACGGCCATGAACTGGTCGGCCCACTTCTGGCCGCTGGCCGAGTCGTCGTCTTCGAACACGCTCCGCAGGTATTTCACCACCCCGTCGAAAGCCACGAAATAGTCGCTCGACGTGTGCACAAGCTCCTTGTCTATCCTCACGTTTTCAATCGAGCCGTTGAGTATTTCGTTAAGCGCGTCGTCGGGAATGCTGTCAACCGGCGTCTTGATGTCGCAGTCGTATTTGTGCAGTATGGAGTCTATCTGCCAGAAAATCATCTGGTTCTTGTATTTGCCCAGTGGCACGATGGCTCCCTTGTAGATGCTCAGCGAGCGGTCGGGTATTACTTTGCTTATGTCAATCTCGTTGATGTAGCCCAGCCCTTTGCATCTCGGGCACGCCCCTTGCGGCGAGTTGAACGAGAAGTTGTTGGGTGCCGGGTCGCTGTAAGATATGCCGGTGGTGGGGCACATCAGCCTTTTGGAGAAGTATTTTGCCGTCTGCGTGTCGTTGTCGAGCACCATGATGAGTCCTTCGCCCTGCTTCATGGCTATCGAGACGCTCTTTTTCAGTCGCTCGTCGTCCTTGGGCTGCACCATCAGCTTGTCTATTACGACTTCTATGTCGTGGTTTTTGTAACGGTCAACCTTCATCCCCCGCGTTATCTCCTTGACCTCGCCGTCTACGCGTATGTTGAGATAGCCCTTTCGCCTCATGCTCTCGAACAGTTCGCGGTAGTGACCCTTGCGGCTGCGAACCACCGGGGCGAGTATCATGATTTTCTTTCCGGCATAGTCGTCCATGATCATCTGGAGCACTTTCTCCTCAGTATACTTCACCATCTCTTCGCCGGTGGCATAGCTGTAAGCCTTGCCTGCCCGGGCAAAGAGCAGTCGCATGAAGTCGTAAATCTCAGTCGTGGTGCCCACGGTAGAACGGGGATTCTTGTTGGTTGTCTTCTGTTCGATGCTTATCACGGGGCTCAGTCCGGTGATTTTGTCAACGTCCGGCCGCTCCAGTCCGCCGAGGAAGTTGCGTGCGTATGCCGAGAATGTCTCGATATACCGTCTCTGGCCCTCGGCGTAGATGGTGTCGAAGGCCAGCGACGACTTTCCAGAGCCCGACAGTCCGGTCACCACGGTCAGGCTGTTGCGCGGTATTTCCACGTTGATATTCTTCAGGTTGTGAACCCGGGCGCCCCATACGTTGATGCGCTCGTCTTCACGCAGAGTGTCGTAATTTTGCGTGTCGTTCATCTCTGTGTGCCTCCTTCCGTATAGTCGCGCATCAGGTTGACGTCTCGCCTAATGTTGTATTCGGTGCCGTCGGATCCCTTGGCCTTCACGAGCACGAAGTATACGCCGGCGCTCACCGCCTTTCCGTTGAACGTGCCGTCCCATCCCTCATCGATGTTAGTCCAGTCGAAGAGCTTCTGCCCCCACCTGTTGAAGATGTATGCGTGGAACTCCACTATGCTCTTGTGGGTGTCTTTTGCCTTGTATACGTCGTTGATGCCGTCGCCGTTGGGCGAGAATGCGTTTGGCATTTCCAGTATGCTGGTGCTTATGCTCACCCTTATTGTCGAGATGAGTTCTGCCTCCGTCGTGTCGTTGTAGGCCACGTAGAGCGACACGCTTATCGAGCCCGATTCGCGAAACTCGTAAGTTGTCTCTTCCTCATACCTTACAATGAACGGGTCTGTGCTTCCCTCGCGGGTGAAGCGCCACTCGTATGTGGGTGTAGCATCGCCGAGGTCGGTCGGGTTTGCCCTGAAGGTAACGGTGAGAGGTGCCTGTGCGTCGTTGATCACATCGGTCGCCTCCATGTCCACTCCGTCAACAGTGTAATAAGCCGTAGGGGTGAATGCCGCCCTTGCTGATATCGACAGCAAAGCAAGCAAGCACATCATTAATATTGGTTTGATTCTCATCTTACGTAAAATATAATGTGCAAAATTAGCGATTAATGTTGATTTATCCGCGCTTTTTTGGTAATTTTGTAGGCGATTATTGAAAATAATAGAGATATGAATCAACATTTCAGATGTTTCTTGATGCTTGTTGCGTTTGTTTTCACGGTAGGTACGGCAGCCGGGCAGACGTCCAACTGGAAAGAGATGCATAAGGTTAAGCGCAAGGAGACCATCTTTGGCATTGCCCGTGACAACGGCATCACGGTAGAGGAACTTATGAACGCCAATCCCGACATGAAGCAGCCGGGTTACGAACTGAAGAAGGGCGACTACATATTCATACCTTATCCCAAGGATGGCTCAGCCGCTTCCGGGGGCAAGGCCCGCGTCGAGGCATCGCCGGCCGGCAGTGTCGACGACATGAGACGGCGCGCGATAAGGGTCGGTGTGATGCTTCCGCTGCACAATGTCAATGGCGACGGGCGACGGATGGTTGAGTATTACCGCGGCGTACTGATGGCTTGCGACAGCTTGAAGCAGGGCGGTGTGTCGGTTGACATAAGGGCATGGAACGTCCCGGAAGACGCCGACATAAGGCAAACGCTCAAGGACAAGGATGCTGAAAAGTGTGACTTGATTATCGGCCCGTTGTATTCAACGCAGGTGAAGGCGCTTTCCGACTTTGCCTCGGAGCACGGGATAAAGGTGCTCATACCGTTTTCAATCAACGCCCCCGAGCTGAAGACCAATCCAAACCTGTTCCAGGTGTACCAGAACGCCACCGAATACAATGAAGCCGTGATAGCCCGCTTCCTCGAGAAGTTTGCCGGTTACCACGCAGTGTTCATCGATTGCAATGACACCACAAGCCAGAAGGGCATATTCACTTTCGGGCTCCGCAGGCGCATGGAGACCATGGGGCGCAACTACTCGATAACAAACCTGAAGTCGAGCGAGGCATTTTTCGCCAAGGCATTCAGCAAGACGATGCCTAACGTCGTTATCCTCAACACCGGACGCTCGCCGGAGCTCAACATAGCCTTTGCCAAACTGAACAACTTCACGATGAATAACCCGGACATAAAAGTAACGATGTTCGGCTATACCGAATGGATGATGTACACCAAATACAACCTTGACAACTACTATAAGTACAATGTCCACATACCGGCAGCATTCTATACCAACCCGCTATCGGCCAGGACGGCCCGCATCGAGCTAAAGTACAGGTGGAATTTCCACGAAGACATGATGCAGGCGCTGCCCCGGTTCGCCATCACAGGCTTCGACCAAGCCTATTATTTCATAAAGGGTCTGCACCTGTATGGCGACAAGTTCACAGGCGCGAGGGGCATGGTGGGGTACACCCCGATACAGACACCGCTGCACTTTGAGCGGGTGGGCAGCGGCGGATACCAGAACCGCAGCATCCTTTTCGTCCATTACACGCCCGGACACAGGATAGAGACTATTAACTTTTAACGCATCGGGCAATGTCAGGTTATAAGGAAAAAGCGATAGGCCGCACGGCCGTGATGGGCGCAGGCCATTGTCTGCGCAGGGCGTTTGTTGCTGTTGTGGCCCTTTTGTGCGTTCAGTCGGCCATTGCCCAGATAGGCGAGCACCGCAGCGAGCTTAGCGTTGGTGTCAATGGCGGCTACATGCTGAGCAACGTTGGCTTCAATCCCGACGTGCCGCAAGGCTTGCTCGGCGGCATCACCGGCGGCATCACTGTCCGTTATACGTGCGAGAAGTACTTCAAGAGCGTGTGCGCCCTCGTCGGCGAGATAAACTTTGCGCAGGCCGGTTGGAAGGAAGACATACTCACGGTTGACGACCAGCCCGTGATAAACCAGGTGACAGGGCTGCCCGAGGAATACCAGCGCACACTAACATACGTTCAGGTTCCGCTCTTCGCCAGGCTCGGATGGGGCCGCGAACGCAAAGGTTTCCAGTTTTATTTCCAGGTGGGGCCACAGGTAGGTTTTTTCCTCAATGACAAGGCAAAGTCAAACTTCAACTTCGCCGAGCGCAACCAGTCAGACCGCGTTGGGGCGCTCAGGGACGCCGTGCAGGATTCGCTTGACATACAGCGCAAGTTCGACTATGGCATTGCCGGGGGCCTTGGCATAGAGTATTCCCACCCAAAGGTGGGCCACTTCCTGCTCGAGGGGCGGTATTACTACGGCCTCGGCGACATCTTCGGCAACTCGAAGCGCGACTACTTCGGGCGCAGTAACAACGGAAGCATAATAATAAAGCTCACATACTTGTTTGACGTAATGCGAACTAAAAACTCTAAAATTAAATAGCAATGTTTGAAAATCAACCCAAAGGTCTTTACGCGTTGGCATTGGCCAACACAGGCGAGCGATTCGGATATTACACGATGCTTGCCATTTTCGTCCTGTTCTTGCAGGCTAATTTCGGTTTCTCGGCAGCCACAGCGGGCAACATCTATGGCGGTTTCCTCGCCTTGGTTTATTTCTTGCCTGTGCTTGGCGGCATACTTGCCGATAAGTTTGGTTTCGGACGCATGGTCACACTGGGCATCGTGGTCATGTTCATCGGCTACCTGCTCATGGCCCTTCCGCTTGGCACCAACACCGTGGCGCTGATTGCCATGTTCACGGCATTGGTGCTGATAAGCCTCGGAACTGGCCTGTTCAAGGGCAACCTGCAGGTAATGGTAGGCAATCTCTACGACAACCCGGAGTATGAAAACCGCCGTGATGCGGCTTTCAGCATCTTCTACATGGCCATAAACATCGGTGCCATGTTTGCCCCCAGCGCAGCCGTTTGGGTGATGGGCTGGGCACAGCGCACCTTTGGGGTGAGCGAGACCGACGCTTATCACTATGCTTTCGGTGTGGCTTGTGCGTCGCTTATAGTGTCGATGGCCATCTACTACGGCTTCCGCAGCACCTTCCGCCACACCGAGACAACATCGGCCCCGGCCAAGAACGCCGGCTCGGCAGGCGCAAAAGCCGACGACGCCCACCACGGAGTGAGCGATAAAGACCGCATCGTGGCTCTTTGCCTTGTGTTTGTCGTGGTGATATTCTTTTGGATGGCATTCCACCAGAACGGCCTTACGCTCACGTTCTTTGCCCGCGACTATGTCGTTACGAGTGTGAGCGGCATAGTCGGAATGGAGTTCAACGTGCTCAACCTCCTGCTCGTCATATTCATTGTCTACGCTTTGTTCGGGCTGTTCCAGTCGAAGACATCGCGCGGTAAAGGCATCTCTGCCGCAGTGATATTGCTCAGCATTGTCGGCTTGGTTTACCAATACAGCAGCCAGGCAGAGTCGGTTGCCGTGAGCGCCCCCATCTTCCAGCAGTTCAACCCCTGCTTCGTTGTGGCACTGACGCCTGTGTCTATGGCTATATTCGGATGGCTGGCAAAGACCGGCCGCGAGCCTTCGGCTCCTCGCAAAATAGCCTACGGTATGCTTGTGGCCGGCGTAGCCTATGTGCTCATGTGCGTTGCTTCGTTCGGCCTGCCTACGCCCGAACAGATAACCGACCCGGCCATGGCTTCGGGCGACTACCGCGTTTCGCCCAACTGGCTTGTCAGCACCTACCTCATACTCACCTTTGGCGAGCTGCTGCTCAGCCCCATGGGCATATCGTTTGTGTCGAAGGTGGCCCCTGTCAAGTATAAGGGACTGATGATGGGCGGTTGGTTTGCAGCCACGGCAGTGGGCAACTACCTCACCAGCGTTGCTTCATGGCTCTGGGGCCTGCCCGTATGGATTGTGTGGGCCGTGCTCATAGTGTTGTGCCTGATGGCCGCACTGTTCATGTTCGCTATAATGAAGCGGCTCGAAAAGGTTTGCTAATCATGTCGTATTGCGGCGGAAGGGTGGCCGATAGGCACCTTTCCGCCGCATTTTCTTACCCGTTTCTCCGCCCATGACTGTTGGTCTGCTCCTTGTTTCGTTACTCACTTTCGTCGAACTGAACTGCGAAAACCTTTTCGACTGCCGCCACGACAGCCTGAGGGCCGACACCGAATTCCTGCCCGAAGCACCGCGCCATTGGACTGCGTCGCGCTATTGGCGCAAGCTCGACAACATCGGGCGGGCCATACTCTCGTGCGGTGAAGACAGCACCGACTGCTACATACCCGACCTCGTTGCTCTATGCGAGGTAGAAAACGACACTGTATTGCGCGACCTGATCAAGCGTTCGCTGTTGCGCAACGCGCGCTACGGTTACGTAATGACCGACTCGCCCGACGATCGCGGCATCGACGTGGCTCTGCTCTACCATGAGTTTTCGTTTGCCCCCATCAGCCACGCGTCGTTGCGGGTGGCCCCGGTGCGCGGGATGAGGCCCACGCGCGACATACTCTACGTTGCGGGCAGGGTTATCACCGACGACACTTTGCACATCTTTGTGGTGCATGCCCCGAGCCGCCGTGGCGGTGAGCGGGCCACGCGGAGGCACCGTCTGGCCGTTGCCGGGCGATTGTGCGAGGCCATCGACTCGGTGCGCACCGTGCAGCCGGGGGCGTCGATTATCGTGGCAGGCGACTTCAACGACTATGCCGCCGACAGCGCTCTGGCCTACATTGGGCGGCATGGCATGGTCAACGTCACCGCCAGGGCCCGCGGCAGCCATGGTGCAAAGGCCACATACAGGTATGATGGCAAGTGGGGGAGCCTTGACCATGTGTTCTTGAGTGACAGCCTGATGCCTCGTTTTGAATGGAGCAGGGTCAACGACTTGCCGTTTCTTACCGAGCCCGACGCCACCTACGGCGGAGTGAAGCCCCGCCGCACTTATGTTGGCTACCGTTACCGCCGCGACGGATACAGCGACCACCTGCCGCTTGTGGTTCGTCTGCGCCTGCGATAGGGCAGGGCCGAGTCTGTCGGGGGTGGTTTACACCGCCAATTCCTGAATATTGCCTTCCGCTTCTTGTTGCTACACTCCGCCATGCCTTCGGCTACGGAGCCAAGCAATCTGCATGGATATTATGCTCTGTCGCTTTTTGGCCAGATGGATATAAGGATAGGCTTGCCTGCCGGCAGTTGTTTCATCACAGAAATTCCGACAGCGTTTCATACTCCTTTTTCCTGCATCCTCGTTGCTTCTTTGACTCTACGCACAGCGCAGAGACGCCACTCATGCATGCCACAGGCATGTATGCCGGTAGTCGAAACAGTCATTGCCCTGCCTTCAACGCTTTGGTGTAGACGGCGCATGTCGCTTCCGGTCTGCCCCGAATTGGCAGTTACAGTCTGATGTGATTTAGTTGTTATGCCGTGCAGATTGGCCGCTGCCTTTGCTGCAGGCGTAACGTGATAAGCACGCTGCAAAGTGGCCGGCAAGGTGCCGGAACACGACGAAAGCACATTGAAAGCCGGGAAAGGCAAACAATGCGCATCCCGTCTGTCTCATCACCGGTTTTGCATAAATGTTTACGATGCCATACCCCGTTGCCAAACCGGCCATATTGCATTGCAAAGCGGCCCGTATCAGCGCGCGGTTTGGCCCTTCTGGCCATGCCATACGGCAGGTTTTCAATAGCCGTGTGCCCCAGTTGGCTATGTGTCTGGTATTCAACTGTCTGCCCGATTTGATGGCTTTTGCTGCTTTCTTTTACAAAATGCTGTCGCCCCATTGCTTGCCGCGTGTACGAAAAAGCCGCATGCACCAGCGTTGAAGCTGGCGTATGCGGCTTTGCATGTAGTTGTGAAAACCCACGCCTTTGGCTCTCCTTCCGGTCCTGCTTGTGCGTTGCAGGCCTCGGTCAGGTTATTCCGTTATGTTGGGCTCCTCAAGTCGGTATCCGTATTTCTTGTCTACAATCTTGAGCACAAACCCTAATATCAGAGCTGCCACGCCGAGGCAGGCCAGCATTACCAGTGGCACTGTATAGTCGTAAGACATGGCAGCCTCTTCGGGTGATATCAATCCGTTTTTCAAGTCGGACACGAGTTGCGGGTTGGTCTGGTCGAGCACCTTTCCGATGAGCAACGGGAAGAGCCACAGTCCGATGTTCTGAATCCAGAAAATCAGGGCATAGGCACTGCCGATGATCTTGGCGTCGACCAGCTTGGGCACGCTGGGCCACAGTGCGGCCGGCACCAGTGAGAAGCTGGCACCGAGCACGAGGATGGTGACGTAGGCCACGATGATGCCTCCGACGGCGTTGCCCTTGAACATGGGCAGGATGAAGGCAAACGTTAGGTGGCAGGCTATGAGCAGCAGCGAGCCCACCACGAGCATCGAGGCTGCCTTGCCCTTATGGTCGACATAGTTGCCCAGGATGGGGGTTATGCCCACGGCCAGCAGCGGGAATACTGCAAACACTGTCTCGGCGCTCTGCCTCATGTAGCCCATGTAGCAGAATATTACGAGCGCTACGACGGCCACCACTTGCATGACGCTCTTCATTGTCTTGCCCTTCGAGAAGTTGCTGGCAAACGCTGCGGCGGCCACGATGAGCATGATTACATACTGTATCACTGTCACCGTGTTGCCGGCCCAGAATGATTCGGGCGACAGCTTGGTGAATGTTAGGTTGCACTGAAGCATGTTGACGGCGTACTTCTGGAACGGGAAGATGGCCGAGTAGTAGAGCACACACAGCAATGCCACGAGCCAGAAGCCCCTGCTGCGCAGTATGTTGCCAATGTCGCTAATCTTGAACGGGTCGTCTTTTTCCTCTGCCTCGCCGGTCTGTGAGTCGAGTTTCTTGTCGAGGAAGAAGTAGACGATGAACATTATGAGGGCTATCATGAGCAGCACGACACCGAAAGCCACCGAGCGCGACACGTCGATAACGCCGCCCATCTTGGCAAACACCGGCGAGAATATCATGCAGGTGGCCACGCCCAAGCGCGCCAGTGCCATCTCCGAGCCCATGGCCAGTGCCATCTCGTGGCCCTTGAACCATTTCACGATGCCTCGCGAAACGGTGATGCCGGCCATCTCTACGCCGCATCCGAATATCATGAAGCCTATGGCCGCAAACTTGGCCGAGGCCGGCATGCCGAGGTAGAACGGCGATATGCCGAGCTCATCGAAGCCGGGTATGTAGTTGAGGTTTTCGTTGAACCATGTCTCCAGGCTGCTTCCCTGGAACATCTCTGTCACGGCATACCAGTTGATGGTGGCCCCGACCAGCATCACCGCGCCCGAGAGCACGGCCGTGAACCTTACTCCCATCTTGTCGAGTATGATTCCGGCAAAGATGAGGAAGAACACGAACACGTTGAGGAATGTCTCGGATCCTTGCATGGTTCCGAAGGCGGTAGAGTCCCAACCCCTTGTCGACTGCATCAGGTCTTTGATAGGCGAGAGTATGTCCATGAAGATGTAGGAGCAGAACATGGCAAACGCCAGGAAGAACAATACCATCCATCTCATTCCGGCAGAGTCCCTCAGTGTCTTTTGAATCTTTTCTGTCATAATATGAATTGTTATTGGTTAAAGCCCTGTTTTGTTGGTTGGCGGCCGTCGGTGCGGTCGTTCTCCGCATGCGGCCCGCCGTTGTCCCGTTGTGGTTGTGGCTATGGCTCAGTCTTTCAGCCAGCGGTCGAGCCAGTTGAAGAATGTGCGCTGCCACAGTATTCCGTTCTGGGGCTTGAGCACCCAGTGGTTTTCGTCGGGGAATATGAGCAGCTCTGCCGGTATGCCCCGCATGCGGGCAGCGTTGAACGCTCCCATGCCTTGGTTGTAGTTGATGCGGTAGTCTTTCTCGCCGTGGATGCAGAGGATGGGCGTGTCCCACTTGTCTACAAACTTATGGGGCGAGTTGTCGTATGTCTTCTTGGCCTCAGCCGAGAGCGGCTTGTTCCAGTAAGCGTCTTCATACTCCCAGTTGCTGAACCAAGCCTCCTCGGTGTCGGTGTACATCGACTCAAGGTTGAATGCCCCGTCGTGGGATATGAAGCACTTGAAGCGCTTGTTGTGGTGGCCGGCGAGATAGTAGACGCTGAAGCCTCCGAAGCTGGCACCGACGGCGCCGAGGCGGTCTTTGTCGACGAAGGGCAGGTTTTGGGCTGCGTCGTCGATGGCCGAGAGGTAGTCGTTCATGCACTGTCCGGTCCAGTCGCCGCTCACTTGCTCGTTCCATTCAGAGCCGAAGCCGGGCAGTCCGCGGCGGTTTGGAGCAACCACCACATAGCCGTTGGCGGCCATTATCTGCATGTTCCAACGGTAGCTCCAGAACTGGCTCACCGGGCTTTGGGGCCCGCCTTCGCAGAAGAGCAGTGTGGGGTATTTCTTGTTTGGGTCGAAATTGGCTGGCAGCACAATCCAGCAGAGCATGTTCTTGCCGTCGGTCGTCTTTACCCAGCGCTGCTGCACCTTGCCTGTGGCTATCTGGTCGAGTATGTGCTTGTTTTCAAATGTCACCTGCTCCACCTTGGTTTTCTTCGGCTCCTTGCCGGGGTTGACGATGAAAATGTCCGACGGCTCCGACATGCTCTGGCGTATTGCAAGCAGCTTCTTGCCGTCGTTGGCGGGCGACAGTGCCACGTAGTCGGCCCAGTCGTTGGTCACCTGGCGCACCTCGCCCTTGAGATTGGTCTGGTAAACGTTGACGCAGCCGTGCCACACTCCGGTGAACGACAGTGTCTGCGAGTCGGAGTGCCAGCAGAAGGCGTCGACGTTTGAGTCGAAACTCTCGGTAACGTATGTCTTCTCTCCTGTGGCCCTGTTGTATACGCAGAGGCGGTTGCGGTCGGCCTCATACCCGTCGCGCGCCATGCTCTGCCATGCAATGTACTTGCCGTCGGGCGAGAACTGCGGGTTGGTGTCATATCCCGGGTTGTTCTTCAGGTTCTCCTCGCTGTTTACGGACTGGCCTTTCATGGAGCGGGTCGGGTCGACGGCCACCGGCTTGTAGCCGGCCGGCTTGCACAGGTTGATGGTTGTCTTTGTCTCGGTGTCGTATAGATATATGTCTGAGTCGGTAGAGATGGCATACGCGAGCCCCGTTTTCTTGCGGCAGGTATATGCAATCAGCCTTGAGTCGGGACTCCAGTTCAGTTGCTCGATGCCTCCGAACGGTGCCATGGGGCATTCGTATGGCTCGCCTTTCATTATGTCTTCGCCCTCGGTTATGCCGTTGCCTGTCACATCGGCCACAAACGGGTGCTGTATGCTTTCTACGTAGTGGTCCCAGTGGCGGTACATCAGGTCGGTGGCAAGGCGGCCTGTGGCCAGTGGCAGGTCGTCGGGGTTCTTTTTAATTATGTCGTTGTATGGTATCGATTTTATCAGTATCACCTTCTTGCCGTCGGGCGAAAACTTGAACCCTTCGATGCTTCCTCCCGACTCAGACAGTTGCTTGCGCCCTGAGCCGTCGGCGTTCATGGCCCATATCTCGCCTTCGCTGATGTATGCGATGCGCTGCCCCTGTTCTATCCATGCGGGGTCGGTCTCGCTCGTGGCGGCCGTTGTCAGCTGCCTGTTGTTCTTCCCGTTGGCGTCGATGAGGCACAGCACCTGGTGACCTTTGTTCTCCTTGACGCTGTAATACCCCACCTGGTAGGCTATCTGCTTGCCGTCGGGCGAAGCCGTTGCCGTGGCTATCCGGCCCATGGCCCACAGTGCCTCCGGCGTCATCAGCTTGTTTTCTACGGTTATGTCGCTCTTGCCGATGTTGGTTGTCGGCGCCGTTTGTGCGTTGCCGGCTAAGGTTAGCAAAGCCGCCGCAGTCATTGCTGTCAATCTGTTCATTGTTATTGGAGTTTTGGTTATACCGCAAGGGCGCCCGCCAAGGGACGCCCTTGCATTTAGGTTATTATAATGTATGCCTTTATTTCTTGCGGGCCTGTTCGCGCATCCGCTTCATTTCTTCGGCCTGTCGCTGCATTTCCTCGAGTCGTGCGGCCAGCCCGCTGGTTTTCTTGGGGTTGTTCTGGTTTTCCTTGTAGCGCGCCTCGAGTATGGCAAGCAGCTTCTCGTCGTCGGTGGTCTTGCGCAATATCCACATTATGGCGGCGCTGAAGAACAGCGAGATGAAGTAATAGAAGTTGAGCCCGGCAGAGTAATCGTTGAATATGAAGAAGAACATCACCGGCATGAGGTACATCATCCACTGCATCATCTTCATCTGTTCGGCCTGCTGGCCCACCATCTGGTCGCGCTGCTGGCGCATGCTCATGATGGAGTAGAGCACGTTTGCCACGCAGAAGAGTATGCAGGTGAGGCTCAGGTGGTCGCCGATGAGCCAGATGTTCTTGTTCCACTCAATGATGGGGTCGTAGGTAGAGAGGTCGCTAATCCACAGGAAGCTCTCGCCGCGGAGCTGTATGGCGTTGGGCACGAAGTTGAACATGGCAATCCAGATAGGCATCTGTATGAGCATGGGCAGGCATCCGCTCAGCGGGCTCACGCCATACTTTGAGTACATTGCCATCATTGCCTGCTGCTTCATCATCTGGTCTTCGGGCTTGTCGTACTGCTTGGTGGCCTCTTCGAGCTTCGGTCTGAGCACGCGCATCTTGGCAGAGCTCATGTAGCTTTTCTTCACCATGGGGTATGTTATGACCTTCAGCAGCAGCGTGATGAGTATGAGCACAATGCCCATGTTGAGCCCAAGGCCTGTGAGCCAGTCGAAGACGTAGAGCGTAAACCACCGGTTGATGATGCGGAAGAGCGGCCATCCGAGGTAGACCAGCCTCTGCAGGTCGAGGTCTTTGCCTGATGTGCTCTCTTTCTCCACGCCTTGCAGCAGCCTGAAGTCGTTGGGCCCGATAAACATCTCGAGCTCGGTGGGCTTGGCCCCTGTGGGGTCGAAGAACGTCTTGAGCTTGGCGTTGTACTGCTTGAGGTATCCCGTGCCTTTCTCCTGCGGTATGCTTGTGAGCAGCGAGTTGGCCGCGAAGTCGTCTTTCGAGATGAGCACGGCGCTGAAGAACTGGTTCTTGAAGGCCACCCAGTCGAGCTTTTCCTCAATCTTCTCGTCTTCCTTGGCCGATGTTTCGCTTAGGTAGTCGGTGCCTCCGTCCTTTTCCTTGTATGTAAGGGTGGCATACCTGTTCTCAAATGTGAAGCCTTTTTCCTGCTGTCGGCATTTGTCGCTCCACTCGATGTCCATCTCCTTGTAGTTTGGTGCGAACAGTCCGCTGAGCCCCTTGGCCTGCACCGACATGCGCAGCATGTAGTCCTTGCCCAGCTTGTAGTCCAGTATGATGGCACCGCCGTTGCCGGCGTCGGCCGTCATGGTGACTGTAGAGTCGGTCACGTTTGACGGAGTGAAATACAGGTCTTGCGTGATTATGTTTGTCGTCTTGCCGGCGAGCATGAAGTTCAGGCTTTGTTCGTTGCCGTCGAACAGCGTCACGTCTTTGTCGCCGTTGCGGTCTTTGAATCCCAGTATGCGCGCTTTTTTCACCACTCCGCCCTTGGTGTCGAGAGTCAGCTCCACGCTGCTGTTCTTCAGCACCACCTGTTGGCTTTTGCCGTTCAGTGCAGAGTAGAACAGAGCGGTGGTGTCGTTCTTCGCCCTTTCGGCAGCTTTGGCTTTCCGGTTGGCTTCCGCCATCTTTTGTTCCTTCTCAGCCTGCTGCTTGATGGCGTTGGCTATGGAGTCTTGTTGGCGTTGCATGGCTATCTGCTCTTCCGACGGCTGCACGTACCATCCGTAGCCGAAGATGAGCAGGGCCATGAGAATCAGGCCAATAGTCGTGTTCTTGTTCATTTCGTTTGCTGTGTTTGTCTTTTGTTGGCTGTGGCGGTTTTATTTCTTGTTGTCTATCGCTGTCCTTACAAAGTCGAGGAAAAGCGGGTGCGGCTTGAGCACTGTGCTTTGGTATTCCGGGTGGAACTGTGTGCCTATGTACCACTTCAGGCCCGGTATCTCTACTATTTCAATGAGCCCGCTCTCGGGGTTTCGCCCCGTGCACATCATGCCGTGCCTCTCGTATTCGGCCTGGTAGGTGCTGTTGAACTCGTAGCGGTGGCGGTGGCGCTCCTGTATGTGCTCCTGCTTGTATATGTCGAGCACTCTCGACCCTTGCTTGAGCACACACTCGTAGGCCCCGAGCCTCATGGTGCCTCCGAGGTTTGTTATGTCCTTTTGTTCCTCCATGATGTCTATCACGTTGTGTTCGGTCTTCTCGTCCATCTCTCGGCTGTTGGCGTCGGCATAGCCGAGCACGTTGCGTGCAAACTCGATGACCATCATCTGCATGCCCAGGCAGATGCCGAATGTGGGTATGTTGTGCGTGCGGGTGTAGTGGGCAGCCACTATCTTGCCCTCTATGCCGCGCTGGCCGAATCCCGGGCAGATGACGATGCCGTCTTGTCCGGCCAGCTTTTCGGCCACGTTGTCTTCGGTGATTTTCTCGGAGTTGATGAACGTGAGCACCGTCTTGTGGTCGTTGTAGGTGCCGGCCTGCGACAGGCTCTCGCGTATGCTCTTGTAGGCGTCCTGCAAGTCGTACTTGCCCACGAGCCCGATGTGCACCTCTTCGGTGGCGTTCTTGCGGCGCTCAAGGAAGTTTCGCCACGGGCCGAGCGTCGGTTTCTCGCCTATTTCCATGCCGAGCTTGCGCAGTATGGCCGAGTCGAGCCCTTGGTTGAGCATGTTCACCGGCACCTCGTATATCGAAGGCAGGTCTTCGCTCTGCACCACGCAGTCGAAATCAACGTTGCAGAAGGCGGCAACTTTCTTCAGAATGGCGTCGCCCAGGTGCTTTTCCGTGCGCAGCACGAGCACGTCGGGCTGTATGCCCACGCTCTGCAGCTCTTTCACAGAGTGTTGTGTGGGCTTGGTCTTCAGCTCTCCGGCTGCCTTGAGGTAGGGAACGTAGGTGAGGTGGACGCACACGGCGTTCTTGCCCATCTCCCATTTCATCTGCCTGATGGCCTCGAGGAAGGGCATGCTCTCTATGTCGCCAATGGTTCCGCCAATCTCGGTGATGACAAAGTCGTAGTGTTGCTTCTCGCCGAGTAGCTTCACGTTGCGCTTTATCTCGTTGGTGATGTGGGGCACCACCTGTATTGTCTTGCCAAGATAGTCGCCGCGGCGCTCTTTGTCTATCACCGACTTGTATATCCTTCCTGTCGTGAGCGAGTTGGCTTTTGTGGTCTTTATGCCTGTGAAACGCTCGTAGTGGCCCAGGTCGAGGTCTGTCTCCATGCCGTCCACCGTAACATAGCACTCGCCGTGCTCATAGGGATTGAGCGTGCCCGGGTCGATGTTGATGTATGGGTCGAACTTCTGGATTGTGATGTTGTAGCCTCTTGCTTGAAGCAACTTGCCGATTGATGACGATATGATGCCCTTGCCGAGCGACGAAACCACACCGCCAGTGACGAAGATGTATTTTGTTTCTGCCACGATGATATGTATTTTATGATTTAACTTCTGTCTCGTTGAGTGTTGTATATAATAAACAACGTGCAAAATTACTAAAAAAAACGGATACGGCAAAGAATAGTCTGATAATTAACGGCTATGGCGTTGCTGATTGTGCTTTTTTGCATTGTGGCTTTCCGTTTCTCGTTTTTAATGCCTATCTTTGCATAAGATAAGCTGCACTCGGGCAATAGTGAGCAAGCTCCCTTGCCCCTCGCTTGCATAATCCTTGGATAAGGTAAGGGCATGGGGGTGCATGCAAGCCAAGGCTGTAGGGCATCCTGCTGTGGCATGGTTGCTTTGGTTGCCAGTGGCCGTGAACGTACGGTTGCCGGCTGCGGTGCATCCGTGGGCCGGACGGCATATTCACTATGGGGGCGTAAGGCAGGTTGTGTTCTGGAATGTCCGCGAGTAATATTTGTTTACAAGGTTGGATGGCTTTCCGTGGCGGTGGCGTGGCTGTGCAAGATGGCCTGCGCTGTTGTGCGGAATGGTCCGTTTGGCATTGGGAAACAGGCCGTTTTGCCGACTCGTCCTGCAGGTTTTGCAAGTGACTGTATGCCAGGGTGATACGCTTGTCGGGCGAGGTTTGAATTTGTTTTACAGTGCCGGCGGGCGTAAACGTGGCCTTTTGGCCCGTCCGATGGCGGCGAGCAATTAAAGAAAGATAATGTCGATGAAGATAAGATACGCAGTGTTGATTGTGGCCCTTTTGCTTGGGGTGGAACATATTTCGGCCCAACGGGGCCACAACCGCCACAAGTTGGCCGACACGGTCAATGTGGTCAAGGCCTACATGGACTCGTTGCGCCTGTGCAGGCAGAGGTTCGACTCGGCGGCGGCGCGTGCCGGGGACGGTGCCGACCACTCTGACGACGGGCGTTTCTACCGCCTCTTCGTGCCGCTGACGTTTTACCACTCGGCTGCCGACAAGGCCCTCGGGGCCGACTCATGCGGCAGTGCCGACGACCCGATGGCCGATGCCGTCGACGACGCTTTGCTCAGGGTGTACCTTGGGCGGCCCGACCTGGTGCGCAACACTGAGACCGCGCTCAGGCAGGCCGGTACGCTCAGGAATGACATCCTGGGCGAACCGATGAAGCAAAACCTCGACCTGGTGGAGCGGGTTGAGACCGTGCCCGATGTCGATGCGCTCGCCCCGGCGGTTGTAATGGTCAAGAAGCCCAATTTCTGGACGTTCGGCGGCGACAGCTATGTGCAGCTGCTGCAGAACTATGTGTCGGATAACTGGTACAAGGGGGGCGAGAGCAACTATTCGATGGTGGGCAACCTGACGCTCACGGCCAACTACAATAACAAGAGCCGGGTGAAGTTTGAGAACAAGCTCGAGATGAAGCTGGGGTTTCAGACCTCGCGCGACGACACGCTGCATAAGTTCAAGACAAACAACGACCTGTTGCGATACACCGGCAAGCTGGGCCTGCAGGCAAAGAACAATTGGTATTACACCATACAGCTGCTGGCATACACGCAGTTTACAAAAGGCCTGAAGAGCAACGACAAGAAGGTTTACTCTGATTTCATGTCGCCTTTCAACCTCAATGTCGGCCTTGGTATGGACTACGCTGTCTCTACAAAGAACAAGCGCCTAACGGGCAGCGTCAACCTCTCTGCGCTGGCTTTCAACTTCCTGTTCGTAGGTCGCAAGAACCTCGGGGGCGACTATGGGGTGGTGGGCGACCACCATACCAAGGAGGACTTCGGTTCGCAGGTCACCGTCGACCTTACCTGGACCATCACCGACCAGATAAAGTGGAAGTCGAGGTTCTATGCCTACACCACTTACGAGCGTTTGCAGATGGAGTGGGAAAATACCATTACGCTGAACATAAGCAAGTACATCAGCACCAACATTTTCCTTTACCCGCGCTTCGACGACGGCGGCAACTATGACGAAAACCTTGGCTACTGGCAGTTTAAGGAATATTGCTCGCTGGGATTCTCTTATGATTTCTGACGGTTTCCCGATGCATTCGGCCATGCCAAGGGGCGCTCGTGCCAAGGCTTTTGCTGCCGCTTGATGCCGGCATGGCTGCCACTTGGCTTTATCTGGTCTTTGCAATGTGGTTGTGGCAGCGGTGGCTTGCCTGTGCCGCGGCTTGGGTGGTGAAACGATTATGCGCCTGCTTGCTGTTGCCATAGGCAGAGCATGCAGGCGCATAACTTGTGGTATGGTTGTCGTCTGGTTGCCGGTTTGTTATTTGGCGGCTTCCATGTCGCCTTCTATGTATAGCCTGGTCATCTCGACGGCACCGTTGGTTCTGATGGTTATCGACTTCTTGAAGTGGCCGGGAAACTTGCCCGTTCCGTTGTAGGTCACCTTAATCTTGCCCTTCTGGCCTGGCTGCACAGGGGCTTTCGTGTACTCCGGCACTGCGCAACCGCAGCTTGCCACGGCTTGGTTTATTATCAGCGGGGCCTCGCCTACGTTGGTATATGTAAATTCACATGTCACTTTCGGCGACGACTCAGAGAACTTGCCGAAGTTGTGGGTTGTCTTGTCGAACTTTATTTCAGCTTGTTTCTTGCCGTTTTCAGACTGCGCAATGGCCGCCGTGAGGCAGCAAACCATCAGGATTGACAATAGGATAATTTTCTTCATACTGTTGTTCTTTTGTTTAACGAGGGCAAAATTACCCCTTTTTCGCTATTGTTGTATGGCTTACATGCTTTATTTTTTATAAATTAACACTGCCGCCCCTATGTGGCGAGTTTATGCGGTGCCGCCGGCGGGTGTTGGCGGGCAGTGCCGCAAGTGGCGTGTTTCAGTCGTCGCCGAGCAGTTTGTAGTACTCGGTGGCGCCGAGCAGGAAGCAGCCAACGCCGAAGTCTTCGAAGTCGGGCACCTTGTCGTATGTCACCGGCTGCCCTGCCGAGGGGTCTTTGCCGGTGCCCTGCACGTAGCCCAGGAAGCCGTCGCGGTGCAGTGCCTCGGTGGCGATGGCCTTCCAAGCCTTGTCGGCCACGGGGCGGAACTGGCTCTCCTTCAGGTAGCCCTTGCGCAGCCCCCAGCTGATGCCGTAGAGGAAGAGGGCCGTGCCGCTGGTTTCCTTGCCGCCGTATGTTGCCGGCGAGACAAGGCTCACGTTCCAGAAACCGTCTTCCCGCTGGCATTTCGCCAACGCGTCACACATGGCCGTGAAGTCTTTCTTCAGCTCCTTGTAAACCTTTCCGCGCGGTTTCATCTGGTCCATTGTCCTTACCAGGGCCGCCAGCACCCATCCGTTGCCGCGCGACCAGTAGCACTGCTTGCCGTCTTTCTCCTTGTATGGCGGCACATAGTCGGCGTCGCGCCACCACAAGCCGTCGGCTTCGTTGAACAGTCCGCCGCCACATTCGTTGCGGCTCCAGCGGTACATGTCCATCGCGTGGTCTATGTAGGCCTTGTCGCCCGTAATCTTATACATCTGCGCATACACCGGCATGGCCATCTGTATGGCGTCTATCCATGTCCAGTAGCCCAGCTTCGTCTCAGCCATCTGCCCCCTGATGTTTTCCTTAGTTGGGCGCATCATGGCCGAGTCGCCCGTCATCACGAAGCGGTCGAGATAGGTTTGCGAGCAGCATTGGTTGTCGGCGTCGCGTGTAGACGTGCCGTCGCGCGGTGTCCATTTGTGGAAGGCGGCCCACCGGTCGGTATAGTCGATGTACTCGTTCTTCGGGTCTATGCCGTAGAGGGCCATCAGTCCTTCATAGTAAACGGCCCTTGTCCACAGGCTGCTCGGGCGTATCTTCTTTACGTTGGTAGGTTCGGTGGGGTCGGCAAACTTTGCCATGAAGTAGTCGTTGGCATTGCGTGCTGCGTCGAGCACCTCTGCCTGGGTGGCCGTTTGTGCCACGGCGGGCAAGGCTATCGCCACTGCCGCCACGAAAGTCAGGATTTTATTCATATATGCTTCCGGTTGAATATTGATGTCGCAAAGTTAAGAAAAATAAGTTGAAAGGCTGTCTTTTTTGGCCGTTTTGCTGGCCGGAAGCCATAAAAATGGGGCAAATGGTGCCTCCGGCCGTACCTTGTGGCCTACAGGCAGCCACAAATGCCGCCATCCGCCCGTGCCCCACCGCCCGGCCAGGCTTGGCTTGCGGCGTGGCGTGGCCGCATGCGGGGCGGTGTGCGTGCGCCCTTGGCAAGTCATCATTTATCGTCGGTTTTTACATGAAAAGTTTGCTCGTTCACTGATTTTTGCCTACTTTTGCATTCCAGTAAGAACATATCACCATAAATAATATGTATAGAACTAAGACATGTGGAGAACTTCGCGCGTCTGACAACGGCAGTGTCGTAACGCTTGCCGGATGGGTTCAGCGCAGCAGAAAGATGGGCGGCATGACGTTTGTAGACCTTCGTGACCGCTATGGCATCACCCAGCTCGTGTTCAACGAGGCCGTAGACAAGGAGCTTTGCGAGCGTGCCAACAAGCTCGGGCGTGAGTATTGCGTGCAGGTCACGGGCAAGGTGTGCGAGCGTGAGAGCAAAAACGCCAATATGCCCACGGGCGACATTGAGGTCATTGCATCAGAGTTGAACGTGCTCAGCGAGAGCCTCACGCCGCCGTTCACCATCGAAGACAACACTGACGGAGGCGACGACATTCGCATGAAATACCGTTATCTCGACCTGCGCAGGGCTGCCGTGCGCCGCAACCTTGAGCTCCGCCACAGGATGACGATACTCATTCGCAACTTCCTCGACTCAAAGCAATTCATCGAGGTGGAGACTCCGATACTCATAGGCTCTACCCCCGAGGGCGCGCGCGATTTCGTAGTGCCCTCACGCATGAACCCCGGGCAGTTCTACGCCCTGCCGCAGAGCCCGCAGACGCTTAAGCAGTTGCTCATGGTGAGCGGCTTCGACCGTTACTTCCAGATAGCCAAGTGCTTCCGCGACGAGGACTTGCGGGCCGACCGCCAGCCCGAGTTCACCCAGATAGACTGCGAGATGAGCTTCGTCGACCAGGACGACGTGATAGACTTGTTTGAGGAAATGGCTCGCCATCTGTTCCGTGAGATACGCGGCGTTGAGCTGCCGAAGCTGCAGCAAATGACGTGGCACGAGGCCATGCGCCGCTTCGGCAGCGACAAGCCCGACCTGCGTTTCGGCATGGAATTTGTCGAATTGATGGACGTTTTGAAGACTGGGGCGTTCCCGGTGTTCGACTCTGCCGAGTACATCGGTGGAATTTGCGTGCCCGGATGCGCCTCGTACACGCGCAAGCAACTCGACCAGCTCACCGACTTCGTCAAGCGTCCGCAGATAGGGGCGAAGGGCCTTGTATACGTCAAGTACAATGCCGACGGCTCGGTGAAGTCGAGCATCGACAAGTTCTACGGCCCGGAGGTGTTCCAAAAGCTCAAGGAGAAGATGGGGGCAAGCGACGGCGACCTCGTGCTGATACTCAGTGGCGACAAGCCAAACAAGGCCCGTACGCAGCTTTGCGCCCTGCGCCTTGAGATGGGCGACCGCCTCGGCCTGCGCGACAAAGACCGTTTCGAGTGCCTCTGGATAGTGGATTTCCCGCTGTTCGAGTGGAGCGACGAGGAGCAGCGGCTCATGTCTACCCACCATCCGTTCACCATGCCCAACCCCGACGACATACCTTTGCTCGACGAGCATCCTGAGCGGGTGCGTGCCAAGGCCTACGATTTCGTTTGCAACGGCATCGAGGTGGGAGGCGGAAGCCTGCGTATACACGACGGCAAGCTGCAGGAGAAGATGTTCGGCATACTCGGCTTCACCCCCGAGAAGGCCATGGCACAGTTTGGTTTCCTCATCAACGCGTTCAAGTATGGCGCACCGCCTCACGCAGGACTGGCTTTCGGGCTCGACAGGTTTGTGAGCATCATGGCCGGGCTCGACTCAATACGCGACTGCATAGCATTCCCGAAGAACAACAGCGGGCGCGACGTAATGCTCGATGCACCCGGCGTTCTTGATGTAAAGCAGCTTGAAGAATTGCACTTAAAGGTTGATTTAGGTCAAGAATAATGCCGGCGTGGTGAAACTGGGCAGTTTTATAGCAGATTGGAGTAGGTAAAATTTTGCCATGAACGAAAAAAAAATTACTTTTGCAATCACAGTAAGGGATTATTAATTAATTCTATATAATTGCATTAATTCAAAGAGAACTATGGCAGAAAAGAAAACAACAACAAAGAAGACGGCCGCAGAGCCAAAGAAGACGACAGCTAAGAAGACTGCTGCCAAGAAGGTTGCAGTAGCCCTGACGGCTGAGAATGTAGGTTTCAAGGCAGGCGACGTTTACAATGCTCTCAATGAAGCTGGGGTCGCTCTTTCAGTAGAGGAGATTGCCCAGGCTGCTAAAATTACTGTTGAGGAAACCCTTTTGGGCATAGGCTGGCTCTTCAAGGAAGGCAAGATTGTTTCCGTTGAAGACAAGGTTGCATTGGCTTAATTATTGTAATACGTCATTAATCATAGGGAAAGGGTCGGTATGGCTTGAGCTTACCGGCCCTTTCTTGTATCAGACAACAGCGGCCGGCCGCATGCGGAACAAGGCCGGCAAGGCAGCGGCAGCATAATGGTTGAAACGGTTTACGACAGCCAGATTGTAGGCATTCTGGCGAAGATGGGCGACAAGGGCATGAGTGTGCAGATGCTTGCAAAGCATTTGTACAACATGAATTGCAGTCTTTTTGAAGATTGCGACATCGACGCCATGCGCCGCTACGTGCAGCAGTTCGTGCTGCGCAACTCGAGGTCGCCTTTGTCTTTGCTTGAGCGCATGGAGCGCCGTGGCTTCTACCGCCTCAATCCGCGCCGCGCCTTTGTGCCCCGCCAGTTGGTCTTCGAGTTCAACGGCGGGCAGGCTGCTGCCGAAGAGCCCGTAGAAGAAGACGTGGGGCAGCAGCAGGCCTTGCGCCTTCCCGACCTTTTCTCCTGACGGACAGCAGACGTTTCTGATGCCGCCGGTGCCTTAGGCAGGACGTGGCAGAGCGGCCGTGCAGTCAATAACCGGTAGGCAGGGGCTTCGCCAAGGCTGTGTGTCATAACCCACTGTTGTTCAGTGCAATGCGGCATGATCCGTATTGCCTTGCCATACGGGCTGTTTTGCAGTCTCGAACAGGCCGTTCGGCATTGCCATACGGCCCGGATTGCAGAGCGGGCCACCAATTGCAGCGGGACACGGCGCCGCATCAGGCTGTCCGGCCCTGTAGATTCACCGTAGCTGTCCGGCCGTAAAGCCCCCAAGCCATGCGTTTGTTCGGCCATGCCGCACGGTCTTCGCCTTTTGCCGACTTGCTTGGGGCGTCGGCGGAATGGAGAGGCAGGCGATGTGTCTGCGGGCAGATTGGGGCATCGGGCAATCGTGGCAAGATGCAGGCAAATGTGTCACGCGCTGCGGCTGAAGGTTTTGTCCGGCATTGTTTTTATTAAAAATCCGGGGGATTTTGTCCGAGTGAACGTATTATTATATGAATGGACAAAATTTAAATGACTAATATGGCAAACAGATATTTATTGGGGTTTGATGTCGGCAGCAGTTCTGTCAAGGCGTCACTCGTAGACGCCGACAGCGGCAAATGCGTTGCGTCGGCATTCTATCCCGGTCATGAGGCACCCATCCTGGCGGTTAAGTCGGGCTGGGCAGAGCAAGAGCCACAGTCGTGGTGGGAATACGCCAAGCTCAGCTTGGCAAAGGTGATGGCAGAGTCGGGCGCCGCAGCCGGCGACATAAAGGCCATTGGCATCTCTTACCAGATGCATGGTCTCGTATGCGTTGACAAAGACCTGCAGCCCCTGCGCCCCTCCATAATATGGTGCGATTCGCGTGCCGTGCCCTATGGCGAGCGCGCATTTGCCGAGATAGGGCATGAGAAGTGCCTGTCCCACCTGCTCAACTCTCCTGGCAACTTCACGGCTGCCAAGCTGACGTGGGTCAAGGACAATGAAGCCGACACCGTTTACAAGCATATATATAAGGTGATGCTGCCTGGCGACTATATAGCCATGAAGCTCAGCGGCGAAGTTAATACCACCATGAGCGGACTGAGCGAGGGCATGTTTTGGGATTTCAAGGAGAACGGAGTGGCAACGTTCCTCATGGACTACTACGGCTTCGACCCCTCGCTGCTGGCCGAAGTGGTGCCCACATTCAGCATACAGAGCCGCGTTTCGGCCGAGGCAGCTGCCGAGACAGGCCTGAAGGAGGGCACGCCCATAACCTACCGCGCAGGCGACCAGCCCAACAACGCGCTGAGCCTCAATGTGTTCAACCCCGGCGAGATAGCCTCGACGGCAGGCACGTCGGGCGTGGTCTACGGGGTGCTCGGCGAGGTCAATTACGACAAGAAGAGCCGCGTGAACACCTTTGCCCACGTAAACCATGGCGAAAACGGGCAGACCAGGCTCGGAGTGTTGCTGTGCATCAACGGCACGGGCATACTTAATGCGTGGGTGAGGCGCAATGTGGCGCCCGAAGGCATGGGATATGCCGAGATGAACGACCTGGCAGCCACTGCCCCCATAGGCAGCGACGGTGTGTGCATCATTCCCTTCGGCAACGGTGCCGAGCGCGTGCTCGAGAACCGCGAGGTGGGTTGCACCGTCAGCGGCATTAATTTCAACAAGCACAACAGGGCCCACCTGGTGCGCGCCGCCCAGGAGGGCATCGTGTTCAGCTTCTGCTATGGCATGGAGGTGATGCGCTCCATGGGCATGGACATACGCAAGATACATGCCGGCCAGGCCAACATGTTCCTAAGCCCGCTGTTCCGAGAGACCCTCGCAGGGGTGAGCGGGGCTGTCATAGAGCTCTACGATACCGACGGAAGTGTTGGAGCCGCCCGTGGGGCAGGCATCGGGGCAGGCATCTACAAAGACCACGACGAGGCCTTTGCCACGCTGGCCAAGCTGCAGGTGGTTGAGCCCGACAGTGCCCGGCGCGACGAGTACATGCAGGCTTATGGGCGATGGAAAGAGGCCCTGGGCAGGCTGATGTGATTTAGATAATGTTTTTTTTAATTGATATAAAAACTGTTTTAAACTGAAAATATTATGGCAAAAGAGTATTTTCCGCAGATAGGAAAGATTCCTTTCGAAGGACCTGAGAGCAAAAACGTGATGGCTTTCCACTACTATGACCCCGAGAAGGTGGTCATGGGAAAGAAGATGAAAGACTGGCTGAAGTTTGCCATGGCATGGTGGCATACCCTCGGCGGCGCATCAGCCGACCAGTTTGGCGGACAGACCCGCTCGTATGAGTGGGACAAGGCCGACGATGCCGTGCAGCGTGCCAAGGACAAGATGGACGCCGGATTTGAGATAATGCAGAAGCTGGGCATCGAATACTTCTGCTTCCACGACGTAGACCTCGTTGACGAGGGGGCCACTGTCGAGGAGTATGAGGCCCGGATGAATGCCATCACCGACTATGCCCTCGAGAAGATGAATGCCACCGGAATCAAGCTACTCTGGGGAACGGCCAATGTGTTTGGCCACAAGCGCTATATGAACGGTGCTGCCACCAACCCCGACTTTGACGTTGTGGCCCGTGCAGCAGTGCAGATAAAGAACGCCATCGACGCAACGATAAAGCTGGGCGGCACCAACTATGTGTTCTGGGGAGGCCGTGAGGGCTACATGAGCCTGCTCAACACAGAGATGCAGCGCGAGAAAAACCACTTGGCAACCATGCTGACTGCCGCACGCGACTATGCCCGCAGCAAGGGATTCACCGGCACTTTCCTCATCGAGCCGAAGCCCATGGAGCCAACAAAGCATCAGTATGACGTTGACACCGAGACGGTTATCGGGTTCTTGCGCGCCCACGGGCTTGACAAGGACTTCAAGGTGAACATCGAGGTTAACCACGCTACGCTGGCTGGCCACACCTTTGAGCACGAACTGGCTGTGGCCGTAGACAACGGCATGCTGGGGTCGATAGACGCCAACAGGGGCGACTACCAGAACGGATGGGACACCGACCAGTTCCCGATTGACAACTTTGACCTCACGCAGGCCATGATGCAGATTATACGCAACGGTGGACTTGGCAACGGTGGCTCTAACTTCGACGCCAAGCTGCGCCGCAACTCTACTGACCCCGAGGACATCTTCATTGCCCACATCAGCGGCATGGATGCCATGGCTCGCGCTCTCGAGAACGCTGCAGCCATATTGGAGCAGAGCGAACTGCCGGCCATGGTCAAGGAGCGCTATGCAAGTTTCGACAGCGGCATGGGCAAGGACTTCGAAGAAGGGAAGCTCACGCTGGAGCAGGTTTACGAGTATGGCAAGAAGGTTGGTGAGCCCAAGCAGACCAGCGGCAAGCAGGAGAAGTATGAGACTATAGTTGCCCTATATGCAAAGTAAATGCTGACAGGCATCGAAGCCAACGATAAAGGCAGGCGCCCAGGCCGCGTAATGGCGGTGGGGTGCCTGCCTTTTGTTGTTGTGGCGGCCGTGGCTTGTGGCCGGTGGCGTGCTTATGTCGCGACATGATGACAGGTGAGGCCCAGCCATGCTTATGGCTCTACTGCCACTGTTGCGTCGGTTGTCAAGCCAGGCTCGCCTTGTACCACTCGAAGAGCAGCCTCACTCCCTCGTCTATCTCCACCTTGTGGGTCCACCCGAGCGAGTGCAGCTTTTCAACGTCGATGAGCTTCCGTGGTGTGCCGTCGGGCTTCGAGGCGTCAAACACTATCGTGCCCTCAAACCCAACAGCCCCGGCCACGAGGTCGGAAAGCTCCCTGATGGTCAGTTCCTTGCCCGTTCCCACGTTGATGTGGCAGTTGCGTATCTCGCCCAGCGAGGGAATGGCTCCGCCCCTCCCGGTGCTGCTGTTGCGGTCGACGGCCCCGTCGGTCGATGCGCCATAGAACACCGACGAGTATCTTTCGATGCCTATGATGTCCTTGAAGTCGACGTTGAGCAGCACGTGTACGCTCGCGTCGGCCATGTCTTCGCTCCACAGGAACTCGCGCAGCGGCTTTCCCGTGCCCCACAGCGTCACCTTGTTGTCTTCTATCCCGTATTTTGCCAGTGTTGCGCGAATCTCGCTTTCGGTGTTGCCTCCGCCAACGCCCTCTACGGGTCGTGCGTCCATGTCGCGCCTTATGCTCTGCCAGTCGCCGTCGTGAATTAGTTTCGCAAGGTATATCTTGCGCATCATGGCCGGCATCACGTGGCTGTTTTCAAGGTGGAAATTGTCGTTCGGGCCGTAGAGGTTGGTCGGCATCACGGCAATGTAGTTGGTTCCGTATTGCAGGTTGTAGCTTTCGCACATCTTCAGCCCGGCAATCTTTGCTATGGCATATTCCTCGTTGGTGTATTCAAGGGGCGATGTTAGCAGGGCGTCTTCGCGCATCGGCTGCGGCGCGTCCTTGGGATAGATGCACGTAGAGCCGAGGAATAGCAGTTTCTTCACCCCGTGTGCATAAGCCTCGCTTATCACGTTGCACTGTATTTTCATGTTCTGCATGATGAAGTCGGCCCTGTACAGCGAGTTGGCCATGATGCCCCCAACGAACGCCGCGGCCAGCACCACGGCGTCGGGACGCTCGTCGTCGAAGAATTTCTTTACGGCAACTTGGTCCGTAAGGTCGAGTTCCTTGTGAGAGCGGCCCACCAGGTTGCGGTAGCCGCGCTGCTCGAGGTTGTTCCATATTGCCGACCCCACGAGTCCGTGGTGGCCTGCCACGTATATCTTTGATTCTTTGCTCAGTGTCATTGTCTGTTTGGTTAATCTGTATTGTGTTTTGTTTTCTTATGCCTTGTCCCGCATATGATTTTTTTGTTCTGTCGTTGCCGTCGTGCTTCCGGGTGGCTGTTCCCCAACCGCCTGGGGGCCAACGCTTTGCCGTGGGTACCGTTTTGCGGCTTGCCATGGCCCGTTTTGCAGTCTGAAACGCCCCGTTCCGCCATGCAATACGGTATGCCTTGCATTTTTGCCCCAAGGCTATGGTGCAGGCCGTGTGGTCGTTGTGGTTTTCCCGGCTGTATCCGTGCCGCCGTTGTGAGGCAGGTCGGGTGGGGGCGGCTTGTGCTAAACAAAGCCGCAGACCGTTTGCTGCGGCCTGCGGCTTGATGGTTCATTCGGCCACTTGGGCTTTCAGGAACAGCTTCTTGACGAATGTCATGTCGTGTTTAACCATTATCCTTACCAATTCTTCGAAACTGGTCTTGCGTGGGTTCCAGCCCAGTTTTTCCTTGGCCTTGGCCGGGTTGCCGAGCAGTTGTTCCACCTCTGCCGGCCTGAAGTATTTCGGGTCTACTTCAACGAGCACCCTGCCAGTGGCCTTGTCGGTGCCTTTCTCGTCGACGCCCTCGCCGCTCCATTCCAGTTCGATGCCCACTTCCCTGAATGCGAGAGTGGCAAACTCACGCACGGTGTGGTATTCGCCAGTGGCTATGACGAAGTCGTCGGGTGTGGGTTGCTGCAGTATCAGCCACATGCATTCAACGTAATCCTTGGCATACCCCCAGTCGCGCAGCGCGTTGAGGTTGCCCAGGTACAGCTTGTCTTGGTATCCCTGGGCTATGCGTGCTGCCGCGAGCGTTATCTTGCGGGTGACGAAGTTTTCGCCGCGCCGCTCGCTTTCGTGGTTGAACAGGATGCCGTTGCAGCAGTACATGCCGTACGACTCACGGTAGTTTTTCATTATCCAGTATCCGTAGAGCTTGGCCACCGAGTATGGCGAGCGTGGATAGAACGGCGTGGTTTCGCTCTGCGGCACCTCCTGCACCATTCCGAAGAGCTCGGATGTAGATGCCTGGTAGATGCGGCACGACTTCTCCAGCCCGCATATCCGCACGGCTTCGAGCAGCCGTAGCGTGCCCACGGCATCCACCTCGGCCGTGTATTCAGGCACGTCGAACGACACTTTCACGTGGCTTTGTGCCGCGAGGTTGTATATTTCCGTAGGTTTGGTCTCGGCGATGATTCTTATCAGCGACGACGAGTCGGTCATGTCGGCCCAGTGCAGGTTGATGAGCCTCGACTTCTTCATGTCGCGCACCCACTCGTCGAGGTAGAGGTGTTCTATGCGTCCGGTGTTGAACGACGACGAGCGGCGCAGCAGTCCGTGCACCTCGTATCCTTTTTCAATCAGCAGTTCAGCCAGGTACGACCCGTCTTGCCCGGTTATTCCGGTTATGAGAGCTATTTTCTTTTCCATTGTCAACTCATGTTTTGGGAGAGTGTTTACTGTTTGTCGCTGCCGGAGAATTGCTTGATGCGCTGCTCTTCCGACAGTTTGCAAATCAGCAGCGTGCCATCTTTCTCGGCAATGATGTAGCCGTCGAGCCCCTGCACAACAACCTTGCGCTCTTGTGTGGTGTGTATCATGCAGTTGTGAGTCTCAAACAGGTTGATGTCGTTGCCTATGCAGCTGTTGCCGTACAGGTCTTTCTTGGTGTGCTCCAGCAGCGAGCCCCATGTCCCGAGGTCGCTCCAACCGAAGTCGGCGGGGCAAACGAATATCTCTTCGGCCTTCTCCATGATGGCGTAGTCGACCGATATGTTGTCGCATTCCGGGAAGCACCGGTCTATGGCTTCTTGCTCGGCAGGCGTCCCGTAGACGCTCATTAGCGACTCAAACGTCTTTGCCATCGATGGCTGGTAGATTCGGAAGGCGTTTGTTATGGTGCTGATGTTCCAGAGGAATATGCCGGCATTCCAGAAGTAATTCTTCTTTTGGATGTATTGTTGTGCCTTTTCGAGGTCGGGTTTTTCGCGGAACGAGTCGACGCGGAATATCTCCTTGTTTCTCAGCGAGCTCGATGTCAGGTCGGCCTGTATGTAGCCATAGCCCGTCTCGGGGCGCGTGGGCTTTATTCCGAGCGTCACTATCGAGTCGGTCTCGGCCGTAAACTCCAGGCATTTCCTTATCACCCGAGTGAACTCGGCGGTGTTGGTCACGATGTGGTCGCTGGGCGACACCACGATGTTTGCCTTCGGGTCTCTTGCCTTAATCTTCCAGCTGACGTAGGCTATGCACGGTGCCGTGTTGCGGCGGCAGGGCTCGCACAACACGTTGCCGGCAGGCAGGTCGGGCAGTTGCTCCCTGACGATGGACGCATACTTCTTGTTTGTCACCACCCATACGTTTTCCGGGCGGCATACAGGGGCAAACCTTTCCATCGTAAGCTGCAGCAATGACTTTCCTACTCCGAGCACGTCGATAAACTGCTTGGGGTATTCAGCGGTGCTCATCGGCCAGAAGCGGCTTCCTACTCCGCCGGCCATGATTACTAAGTGGTTGTTTCTTTCAGCCATAGGTCATAACGTTTGTTGGTTGTTGTATGTTGTGGGGCCGTGCCTGGCGGCTCTGCCTGTTGCTCATTTCGTGCCATGCAGCCGTTGATGCCTGCGCCTCATGGCCCTGGCCGCAATGTAGACAGCTGCCAGCGCCGCCGCTCCTATGAGCGCAATCTTTATGTCGTAGGCGTATTCCTCAATCTTCATGTTCAGCTGGTCGGCCGGCACCACTGCGTGCAGATACCATCCCAGCGTCGCCAGTATGCCGTGCCAGCATCCTGCCCCGATGGTGGTGTAGAGCAGGAATTTCCAGTATGGCATTTTTGCCAGGCCTGCAGGTATTGATATCAGGTGGCGTATGCCCGGCAGCAGGCGCCCTGTCAGTGTGGCCACCACGCCGTGGTTGTAGAAGAACTGCTCGCTTTTCTCCACCTTTTTCTGGTTGAGCAGGCACAGCCTTCCTATGCGGCTGTTGGCGAAGCGGTAGACGAGCGGCCGTCCGAGGTAGTAGGCTGCTGTGTAATTGATTGTGGCCCCGACGTCGGCGCCAAGCGTTGCGAATGCCACGACGAGCAACACGTCCATGTTCCCGGCTGCAGAGTAATAGGCGGCTGGGGTGACAACAAACTCAGACGGCACCGGTATCACGGTGCTCTCGAGCATCATAAGGATGAATATGGTGCCGTAGTTGAGGTTGTCCAGCAGGGAAGACAGTAGGTTCACAGCTTTATTTCTTTAAGAATTTGTTTATGTCGTTGTAGAATTCCGTGATGCTTAATCCCTTTGGTATTATCGTCGACATCACCGCCGACGCTTCCTTCGGCGTGTACTTTATCGACTGCCTGAGGTAGTAGATGAACTCTTCGCTCTTGTTGAGCCGCCAGCAGCACAGCGCCATGTAGGGGTAGCCTTCGGTCCGGTCTTCCAGTGACGCGAAGTAGACCTTGAACAAGTTGTAGGCCATCTCGGTGTTCTTGTTGTCGAGCAGCGACACTATGACGCGCAGTATGATGTCGGGCGAGTTCTTCGACTTTATGATGGCGTTGCGGAACATGGCCTCGGCTTCCTCGTTGTGACCGCCCTCGAGCAGCACGTGGCCGTGGATGACGAGTCTCTCGGCGCTCTCCTTGCTGTTGCCTTCGTCAACGCTTATCTTGGCCACACACTCAAGCGCCTGTTCCGTCTTGCCCATGTAGCTGTAAGCCAGGGCCATGGTCTCGTATACCTGCGAGCCTATTCCGCTGCACATGTCGATGCTTTGGCTGGCGGCCTTGTTCAGGTGTTCGAGCGCTTCGGCGTATCTTGCCATGTGCAGCAGGGTGGTGCCTATCTGCAGCTCGCCTGTGCCGTCTTTCGGAGCCATCTGCGTGTAGCGGGTGTAGAACTCGAGCGCGGCTTCGTTGTTGCCCAGCTGGAACAGGCTGTTGGCCTTGACCTGCAGCCCGGCGAGGCTCTTTGGCTTCAGCGCCAGGGCGTATTCGCAGCTGGTAATGGCGTCGTTGTATTCTTGGATCATATACTGCGCCTTGGCCATCTCGAGCCAGTATCTGTCCGACCTCGGGTCGTAGTCTATCAGCTTGTCGTAGACCTTGATGCATTCTTCGAAGCTTCCCATGCCCATGAGCGCCTTTCCCTTGAGCTCGAGCATGTCGGGGCTGTCGGGCTCGGTGGTCTTGCCCAACCATTGGTTCGCCTTGTCGTACACCCCGTATTCTATGTACATGTTGGCGATGTCGTAGATATAGTCTTCGTGTTCATCGCCGGTATGGGCCGGCTCCTGCTCTTTCAGGTAGTCGTCGGCCTCGTCGATGTCGTCTTTCACAATCATTATTTCGGCCAGCAGGTACTTGTATTCGGTGTCGTCCTTGTCGACAATGGCATCTGCAAGTTGCCTGGCGGCCTCCACGTCTTCGTGGGCCAGCGCCTCCCTGGCCTTGTACACAAGCGGAAGTGTGGCCCCGGGGTCGAGCTCCAGGGCCGTTTCCACTGCTTGGTCGGCTTTATTCTTCTGTCCGGTCAATGTGTAGTAGTCGGCTATGTCAACAAGGTCGTCGGTGTCAAGGAACACCGGTGCCCCCGAGCTTACCGAATCTTCGTATGCCGCCAGAAGGTCTTTGAATTCATCGCTGTCGAAATACTCGTTGTCTGTCTGCATTATTTGTTTATCTTAGCCCATGTGTCTTTGAGCCCGACGGTGCGGTTGAACACCAGCTTGTCGGGCGTGCTGTCCAGGTCGGGCGTGAAGTAGCCTATTCTCTGGAACTGCAGGAAGTCGCCCGGTTGCTTTGTTGCTGCGTATTCCTCGACGTAGCATTGCGTGAGCACCTTGAGCGAGTCGGGGTTGAGCAGCTCGTGGAAGTCGCGCTCGTCGGCCGATGTGTTCTCCACGCTGAAGAGCCTTTCGTAGAGCCTTACCTCTGCGGGGCGGCAGTGCTTGGTGCTCAGCCAGTGCAGCGTGCCCTTCACCTTGCGGTTGGCCCCTTCCATGCCCGTCTTGCTGTCGGGGTCGTACTCGGCGTAAATCTCGACCACGTTGCCTTCGTTGTCTTTCTTGCAGCCGGTACATTTTATAATGTATGCGTTTTTAAGCCTCACCTCTTTGCCCGGCGTCATGCGGAAGAACTTCTTCGGGGCGTCTTCCATGAAGTCGTCGCGCTCTATCCACAGTTCGCGGCTGAAGGTGATGTTGTGCGTTCCGTCGGCCTCGTTCTCGGGGTTGTTCACGGCCTCGAGCTCCTCGGTGCGGTCTTCGGGATAGTTGGTGATGACCAGCTTCACGGGGTTGAGCACAGCCGACACGCGGCAGGCCCGCTTGTTGAGGTCGTTGCGCACGGCTGCCTCGAGCAGGGCGTAGTCGTTGAGCGCGTCAAACTTGGTGTAGCCAATGGAGTCGATGAAGTCGCGTATGCTCTGGGCCGAGTATCCGCGGCGCCTCATTGCGCACACCGTGGGCATGCGGGGGTCGTCCCATCCGCTGACCAGGTGCTCGTCTACCAGTGTGTGCAGCTTGCGCTTGCTCATCACGGTGTATGTCAGGTTGAGCCTGTTGAACTCGATCTGCCTCGGCCTGTAGTCGGTGTCGCGGCCCTGCTCTCGCTCGTATTCCTTCAGCAGGTCGACAAACTTGTCGTACAGCGGGCGGTGGGGCACGAACTCAAGCGTGCAGATGGAGTGGGTGACACCTTCGAAGTAGTCGCTCTGGCCGTGGGCGAAGTCATACATGGGGTATGCGTGCCACTTGGTGCCGGTGCGGTGGTGGGGCGTCTGTATGATGCGGTATATCACCGGGTCGCGGAAGTGCATGTTGGGGTTTGCCATGTCGAGCTTTGCCCTGAGCACCATCGAGCCTTCCACGGCCTCGGCCGTGTTCATCTTGTTGAACAGCTCGAGGTTTTCCTCAACGGGCCTGTCCCTGTACGGGCTGGGCGTGCCCGGTGTGGTGGGCGTGCCCTTCTGTGCCGCTATTTGCTCTGAAGACTGCTCGTCGATGTAAGCCAAGCCTTTCTTTATCAGCCATACGGCAAAGTCCCACAGCTGCTGGAAGTAGTCTGACGCATAGTATACGTTGCCCCACTGGAAGCCGAGCCACTTGATGTCGTTGAGAATCGAGTCGACATACTCGGTGTCTTCTTTCGACGGGTTGGTGTCGTCGAAACGCAGGTTGCACACCCCTCCGTGCCTTGCGGCCACTCCGAAGTCCATGCAGATGGCCTTGGCGTGGCCTATGTGCAGGTATCCGTTGGGCTCGGGCGGGAAGCGTGTCTGTATGCGGCCTCCGTTTTTGCCTTCGGCCAGGTCAGCTTCGACCATCTGTTCAACGAAACTCAAACTTTTCTTTTCTCCGTTGTCTGTAACGCTCTTGTCTGCCATATTGCTTGTAAAGTAATCTTTTGTTGTCCTAAATTCTAAATGTGAATGCAAAGATACTAAATAAATTCATATTCTGCACGGGCTTGTGCTTTTTTTTGCCGGCACAGTCCAATTAATTGATAATCCACGGTTTCGGGCCCCGTGCGGGCTCTGCCGGCGGCCCCAAGGCGGCTTTCAGCGCCGCCGTAGTTGTCGCGCGTGTATCACCTTGGTTCACAGTGTGTTGCGATACGGGCCGGATTGCAATGCGATATGTGCCGTTTGGGCTCCCGAAACGTGCCCTCTTGCCGTCCATTCTGGCCTAAATGTATGCGTTTTACGGTTGATTTTTCGTATTAGTTGCTTTATTGTCACGATTTCTTAATATATTTGCAGCCGCTATCGATTCTCATTTGTATCAAGTGATGTTTATACGTACATTAAATTTGGAGGTAAATCATGCGGCAAGATTCTAAGGCCAACAATATTATACGCGACATAGTCATACTGACAGACTTCATTGTGCTCAACATATTGTTTTGCCTTTGGTTTCAATACGACCGGCAGGGCGCTCAGCTGTCGCATAGCGTGAGCGTGTTCAGGCCGCTCTTTGTTGCCAACATCGGCATGGTTGTGGCCCAGTATTTCTATTCCACCGTGATCCATGAGCACCGCTCCACGGCCGAGCAGGTGCTCAGGCAGACAACCTATCTCGTGCTGCTGCAGGGCGCCACCACCCTTGTGGCGTCGGAGGTGGTGGCTTATCTCACCGGCATGGCCTCGCCAGCCTTCTCGTTCACGGCATATTTCACGCTCATGCTTTACGCCGGCATACTGGTCACCCGCTATGCCGAGCGCTGGTTTGTAAAGCGCTACCGCCGCACGGGCGGCAACATCCGGCGTGTGGTGTTCGTGGGTGCCGACTTGTCTATTCTGCCCATCTACGAGTTTCTTGTGGGCGACCCGTCGACGGGCTACCGCGTGTCGGGCTACTACGCCGATGCCCCCATGCAGGACTGCCCGCCGGGATTGCGCCACCGCGGCACGCTGGCCGACCTCGACGTCAAGCTCGAGTTGCGCGACGGCGAGCACGCCGCCGACGAGCTGTATTGCTGCCTGCCCGTGACCGACACCGACCGCATACGCCGCATCATGCGCTATTGCGACAACAACGTGGTGCATTTCTACTACATACCAGCCATCTCGCGCAACTTCGGCCACATGCTCAAGCCCGAGAACGTGGGCGGGATGACGGTGTTCACCAACTGCGACGACCCGCTCATGGTGCCAGCCAACAGGTTCATAAAGCGTTCGTTCGACATTGCAGTGTCGCTGGCCGTGCTGCTGTGCCTGGCTCCGTTCATGCCGTTCATAGCCCTGTGCATAAAGCTGCAGAGCCCCGGCCCGGTGTTCTTCAGGCAGGCCCGCACGGGCATGAACGGCAAGCAGTTCTATTGCTACAAGTTCCGCTCGATGCACGTCAACAAAGACGCCGACCGCATTCAGTGCACCGAGCACGACCCGCGCAAGTTTGCCTTTGGCAACTTCATGCGCAAGGCCAACATCGACGAGCTGCCGCAGTTCTTCAACGTGCTGCGCGGCGACATGAGCATAGTGGGCCCGCGCCCTCACATGCTCTACCATACCGAGGTATACCGCCCGCTCATCGACAAGTACATGGTGCGCCACTTTGTGAAGCCGGGCATCACCGGGTGGGCCCAGGTGACGGGCTTCAGGGGCGAGACGCGTGAGCTGTGGCAGATGGAAGGGCGCGTGAAACGCGACATCTGGTATATCGAGAACTGGAGCGTTTGGCTCGACATACGCATCATACTGCGCACGGCCATCCAGGTGTTCGTACACGACAAGAACGCATACTGACATCCGCCGTCCGCCACGGGCCATCGGCCGTGGCGGCGCGCCTTTGGGCATGGTGGTTAAAAAGAGTGAACGCCTTTGGCCATATATGCGGAATTTATTACTTTTGCAGGCGAAAATCAGGCGTGCCCGTACTTATTGGGTGTGACGGGCACTTGCATCTTATACTTTAACTTTGATTGTTACATGATGAAGCTAAGTGTATTCTCTATTGCCATACCCCTGCTTATGGCTTCCTGCGCCACTACCGGCAGGCTGACTTACTTCAGCGACATGCAGCCCGAGAGCGTTGTGGCTGTCGGCGGGCAGCAAGAGATTTGCCTGCGCCCGGGCGACAAGATAACCGTAGTGGTGAGCAGCAAGGACCAGAAACTGGCCGACCTTTTCAACCTTACCGATGTGGCCGCTGCCCCCGACTCGGGCGGCGGAGAGCGCGCCGAGCGCCGCAACGCCCTGATGTACACCGTCGACAGCGATGGCAACATCGACTTCCCGGTGATGGGGCTGCTGCACGTGGGCGGCCTCTCGCGCGACTCTGTGGCCAAGTACATCAAGGCGCAGCTCGTCAGCCGGCAGTTGCTCACCGACGCCGTGGTCAACGTTGAGTTCAGCAACCTGTTCGTGGCCGTGCTCGGCGAGGTGCGCAACCCCGGCCGGTATCCTATAGAGCGCGATTGGTTTACCGTCATCGACGCCATAAGCATGGCCGGCGACCTTACCACCAACGGCGACCGCAGCAACGTGCTCGTGATGCGCCGCGAGGGCAACGTGCGCCGGGCCTACCGCATCGACCTGCGCTCGGGGGCCAGTGTCTATTCGTCGCCGGCATACTACCTGCGCCAGACCGACATAGTATACATCGAGCCGCTGCGTGCGCGCCGCGGCAAGTAGGCCGGCGCCCGTCGTTTTAAACAATCTACGAATAATGGACGAACTATCAAGAAACAATCAGATGGAAGATGGCGGGGCGCAGTTTGGCATGCGCAACCTGCTCATATTGTGCCTCCGCCGGTGGCGGTGGTACGTGGTCACGGTGGTCGTGGCATTGGCAATAGCTGCGTTCTATGTCAAGACCACGCCGCCAATGTATAAGCGCGATGCGTCGATAATGGTGCTCGACGGCCGCCAGGAGTCGTCGGCACTGGGCAAGATGCTGGCCGACTTCACCGACATGGGATTCTCCTTTTCCGACAAAGCCAACGTGAACAACGTGATTGCGGCCATCCAGTCGCCCGACGTGATGCGCGAGGTGGTGGCCACTCTCGGCATCGACGTGTCGTACACGTCGCCCGGGACGTTCTACGACGCCACGCTCTACGGCAAGACGCTGCCGGTGACGGTGAAGTTCCGCGACATCGACGAAGACGAGACTGCGTCGATGACGCTCAAGCTGCTGGGCGACGGAAACGTAGAGATGGCCGGCTTCGCCAAAAACGGCAAGGCGGTCGACTCGGAGCCGCTGCAGTGCCGCGTGGGCCAGACTGTGCACACGCCGCTGGGCATACTGACCATAGCGCCCACCGATTACTACGCCAAGGCCGGTGGCAAGGGCAAGCGCATCGACGTGCGCAAGAGCGACCTAAACTCGGCCACGGGGCGTTTCCTGGGCGGCCTCTCGGTGGCCATAGGCGACAAGAAGTCGACCATACTCAACCTGTCGTACACCGACCTGTCGACCAAGCGCGCCGAAGACATACTTAGCGCCGTTGTCGACACATACAACGAGGTGTGGGTGAAGAACCGCAGCCGGGTGTCGAACAGCACGTCGCGCTTCATCGACGAACGACTGGCAATCATCGAGCGCGAGCTCGGCAACGTGGACACCGACATTGCCAACTACAAGAGCAAGAACCTTGTGCCCGACGTGGAGATGGCTTACACGCTGTCGATGGAGCGGGCCGACAAGAACTCGGCCACGCTGCTCGACCTCAACACGAGGCTGTCGGTGGCAAGGTACATACGCGACTACATTGCCGACAAGGCCAACACCAACCAGCTCATACCCGTTGACCTCGGCCTCGAGAACGACAAGATAGACGAGCAGATAAAGAACTACAACGCCATACAGCTTGAGCGCAACCAGATGATTGCCAACAGCGGCAGGCAAAACCCGCTCGTGCACGACATGGACAAGCAGCTCGCGCAGATACGCCGGGCCATCATCTATTCGATGGACAACATGATGATGTCGCTGTCGACAAGGATTAGTCACCTGCAAAACGACGAGCAGAAGACCAATACCAACATCTCGGCCAACCCGACGCAGGCCAAGTTCCTGCTCTCCGTCGAGCGCCAGCAGAAGGTGAAAGAGGCTCTCTACCTCTTCCTGCTGCAGAAGCGCGAGGAGAACGAGCTGGCGCGGGCCTTCAACGCCGACAACACCCAGGTGATAAAGTCGCCCACGGGCAGCAACGCCCCCATCAGCCCCAAGGGCTCTGTCATCATGCTCATAGGCCTCGTGGCCGGGCTTGCACTGCCCACGGCCGTGATATACTTGCTCGAGGTGAGCAACACCACCATAAGGGGCCGCCGCGACGTTGAGGGCAGCGTGACGGCGCCCATGCTGGGCGAACTGCCGCGCATTGGCGGAGGCAGCCGCAACGTTTCGCAGCTCAAGGCGTCGTTCGGCATCAGGCAGGCCGTGGGAGGCGAGTGCCGCATAGTGGTCGAGGCCGGCAGCCGCAACTCTGCCAACGAGGCATTCCGCATAATGCGCACCAACTTTGAGTTTATGGCGGCGTCGGAGACTGCGGGCAGCGTGACCATGTTTACGTCGGCTGCCTCCGGCACGGGCAAGACCTTTGCCACGGCCAACCTTGCCGCTGTGCTGGCATTGGGCGGAAAGCGTGTGCTGGCCATCGACGGCGACATGCGCAAGGGGTCGCTGTCGGGCTTCGTAGGCAACCCCAACAAGGGCCTGGCCGGCTACCTGGCCGGAACGTATGCCGATGCCGCCGAGCTGGTTTGCCCCTATGCCAAGTGCCCCGGGCTCGACATCATGCCCGTGGGCACCCTGCCCGACAACCCCACCGAACTGCTGTCGTCGGGCCGCCTGGAGCCGTTTGTCGATGAAATGCGGCGGCGTTACGACTACGTGCTCATCGACTGCCCGCCCGTCAACGTCGTTGCCGACACGGCCATCATTGCCCGCAATGTCGACAACACCGTCTTCGTGCTGCGTGCCGGCATGACCGACCGCTCTGTGTTGCCCGATGTCGAGAAACTGTATCTCTCGGCCCGCCTGCGCAACATGACGCTCGTCATCAACGACGTGGCATGCACCGAAGAGGCCTTCGGCACCGACACGGGCTATGTCTATGCCGGGCGGCATTTGTGATTTTGGGCCTGCGGGCCTTGCCGCCGCCGGTTGCCGACGGGTTGCCGGGGCTGGCCAGTCTCTTTGCCGGTTGGGGTGGCGCGGCTTGTGCGGCGTGGCTGGCCTGGGGCGCGGGCCCGCCGGGCGGTTGGGTCGCTGCAGGCTGCATTGCATCACCCCTGCGGTGCATGCGAGACATGCCCTCTTCACCCCGGCCGTGCTGACAGCGTCGCCGGCGTTGAGCTGTGATTACATCGTTTTGATATGACAAACCCTACTGAGTTTATGGCCGACTTGCGCCATGCCTTCGGCAGCAGCCTGAAGCCGCCGGTGGCCGTGTGGCGGTCGGCCGAGGCCGCGGGCAGTATGGCTGCCGTGCCTCACTGCCTTTTTGCGGCGCTGCCCGACGTTGAGGCTGGCGGCGCCGTGTCGTTCACGCTGTCAAACCTTCATTGCGGCGGCGGGCGGCTGTATTGCGGCTTTGCGCCGCGCAACCCGGGCGTGGCCCGCTTTGTGTCGGAGCGCGAGCGCTACAAGCAGACGCCGGCCATGGTCGACGAGTATATCGATTCGCTCGGCATCAGGCCGGCGGAGCAGCCATGCCTCAACATGGCGCGCATCGACCGCATCGGCTCTTTCGACGGCATCGACGGAGTGTTTTTCCTGGCCGAGCCCGATGCGCTGTCGGGATTGTGCGCATGGGCCTTTTTCGACAACAACTCGCCCGACGCCGTGGCCTGCCTGTTTGGCTCCGGATGCAGTTCGCTGATAACCAACATTGTGGGCGAGAACGAACGTCGCGGGCGCCGTACGTTCATAGGCATGGTCGACATTTCGGCCCGCCCATACGTGGCCCCCGGCGAACTCGGCTTTGCCATACCCATGCACCGCCTTGCCGAGATGGCCGGCACGCTGCGCGAGTGCTGCCTGTGGGATGCGCCCGCATGGTCGCGCCTGCGTGAGCGGTCGTTGCGACCGTAGCGCCCGGCACCACATGCAGGCTCCGCTGGCGTGGGCCTGCCTCGGTCGGAGCTTGGCCAAACCTGCTGTTGTCTTGTTGGTCAACATGTTGGAAAACAGCCTGTTGCGCATTGCCGTGCCACCCGTTTTGGCACTCGAAACGGCCCCGGCGGCAGTGTGGAAAAGGCCGTTTTGATGTTTGTTTTGGCTGGCTTGTTTGGGCCACTGATAAACATAGGGGGCTTTTTAGGAATTCAGGAGTACAGGAGTGCAGGAGTGCAGGAGTACAGACAATAGCCTTTGTGCATGATGGAGTTAGAGGGAGGTAGAAGGAGTTACAAGGAGTTAGAGGACAATGGCATTGACTATCTCTTCCTGCAACACTTTCCACATGCCCCCAGGGTTCCCGTGCTCCCAAAACTATTGTCTTAACTCTGAACAAAGATTAAAAATTAAAAGAGCTTCCAAAACTATTGTCTGTACTCCTGTCTCCCGCCTCCTGTCTCCTAAACACACACAAAAAAACATTGTCTTAACTCCTTTACTTCCTAACTCCTTAACTCCTGAAAAGTCCACCGTTTGGCTTGCTTATTGTTCTTTTTCTCTGTTAAAAGCATTTAATCAATGTTTAAAGGAGGGCAGGCGTCAAGTCCGTTTGCACTTTTTTACTTACTTTTGTGTCTGACAATTGTGTCAGACATGGAAACAAGCTATTTAAAGATGATACGAGTAGGCATCGACATAGGTTCGACTACGGCCAAGATTGTTGTACTTGGCGACGGCGGCCAACGCCTTTATTCCGATTACAAGCGCCACAACGCCAAGGCCCGCGAGGTGCTGCTTGGCTTCATTGACGAGCTTCACGCCCGTTTTGGCGACGTGCAGGCCTCGGTGTGCATCACCGGTTCGGTGGGCATGGGCGTGTCAGAGCGCTGCTCGCTGCCGTTTGTCCAAGAGGTGGTGGCGGCCACCCGGGCCGTCGGGCAGGGCCATGCCGGCGTGCGTTCGATGATCGACATCGGCGGCGAGGACGCCAAGATAGTGTTCCTCGACGGCGGGCGGGCGTCAGACCTCCGCATGAACAGCAACTGCGCCGGCGGCACCGGGGCATTCATCGACCAGATGGCAATACTGCTCGGCGTAGGCACGGCCGACCTGAGCGCGCTGGCCGACAAGGCGTCAAACGTTTACACCATAGCCTCGCGCTGCGGTGTGTTCAGCAAGACCGACATACAGAACCTCATATCAAAGAATGTGCCCAAGGCCGACATTGCCGCCTCGGTGTTCCATGCCGTGGCCGTGCAGGTGGTGGTCACCCTGGCCCACGGTTGCGACATCAAGCCCCCGGTGCTCTTCTGCGGCGGTCCGCTGACGTTTCTGCCGGCCCTGCGCAAGGCGTTTGTAGATTATCTCAACCTGTCGGAATCCGACGTGGTGATACCCGACGGCGGCCACCTCATGCCGGCCTACGGCGCGGCCCTGTCGGCCGGGGCCCGGTCGTTCACGAGCCTGTCGGAGCTGTCGGCCCTCGTAGGCAGCCGCCTTGTCTCGTCGGGACGGCCCTCGGGTAGCCTGGAGCCTATCTTCAGCGGCGATGCCGACCACGACGGGTGGTCGCGGCGCATGAGTGCCCACGGCATGGCCCGGGCACCGCTGGCGGCAGGCAGGGAAGAGGTGGTGGTGGGCATCGACTCGGGGTCGACCACCACAAAGATAGTGGTGCTCAACGACCGCGGCGAGCTGGTGTTCGACTACTACCACAACAACGACGGCGACCCCATAGCCACGGCGCGCAGGGGGCTGGAACTCTTTGCCGGCAGGTGCCGCGAGGCAGGCACCGAGGCCGTGGTGGCCGGCAGTTGCTCTACGGGCTACGGCGAAGACCTGCTCAAGGCGGCTTTCAGGCTCGACCACGGCATCATCGAGACCATGGCCCACTACATGGCTGCACGCCATATTGCCGCCGACGTGAGCTTCATACTCGACATCGGCGGGCAGGACATGAAAGCCATATTCGTGAGCGGGGGCGTGATAAACAGGATGGAAATCAACGAGGCCTGCTCGTCGGGCTGCGGCTCGTTCATCGAGACCTTCGCCAAGTCGCTGGGATATACCGTGACCGACTTTGCGTCGGCGGCCTGCAGCTCTGCCGCCCCCTACGACCTTGGCACGCGCTGCACCGTGTTCATGAACTCAAAGGTGAAGCAGGCTTTGCGCGAGGGGGCCACCGTGGCCGACATCGCTGCGGGGCTGGCCTACTCGGTGGTGAAAAACTGCCTCTACAAGGTGCTCAGGCTAAAGGGCCCCGAGGAGCTGGGCAGCCACATTGTGGTGCAGGGCGGAACCATGCGCAACGACGCCGTGGTGCGCGCGTTCGAGAAGCTCACCGGCCGCCACGTCTACCGCAGCGACCGCCCCGAGCTGATGGGCGCCATAGGCTGCGCCCTCTATGCCCGGGCCAACCGCGGGCGCAGTGTGGCCTTGGGCGATATGCTGGCCAGCTCGGCCTGCACCACCGGCCGCCACCGTTGCCACGGCTGCGAAAACGGGTGCATGGTGGTGTCGTATGCCTTCGGCAACGGCAACCGCTATTACTCGGGCAACCGTTGCGAGCGCATATTCACCAACAAGGGCGCAAAGGTGGCACCGGGCGTCAACGCCTACGCCCATAAGCTGGAGGCCCTGTTCGGCCGCAGCGCCGGCGTGGCTCCGACTGCGCCCACCATCGGCATACCGCGGTGCCTCAACATGTATGAGGAATACCCCTTCTGGCACACTCTGTTCTCGCGGTGCGGCCTGCGGGTGGTGCTGTCCGACCCATCGTCGTTTGGCGGCTATGAGTCGTGCGCGCGCATGGTCATGTCCGACAACATCTGCTTTCCGGCCAAGCTGGCCCACAGCCACATAGAGAACCTGGTGAAGAAAGGCGTCGACCGCATATTCATGCCGTTCGTGGTCTACGAGAAGCTCGAGGGCGGACAGAACAGTTTCAACTGCCCCGTGGTGTCGGGCTACTCGGAGGTGGTGAAGAGCGTACAGGCCGGGAGCGTGCCAATAGACACGCCGGCCATAACGTTCAAAGACCGCAAGCTGCTCGGCAGGCAGTGTGCGGCCTACCTCGCGTCGCTCGGCATAGGGCGCGGCGTGGCCCGCAAGGCCTTTGCCGAGGCTGTGGCAGAGTTCGACCGCTACGGCCGCGAGCTTATGGACTACAACAGCAGCGTGCTCTCTGACAACGGGGGCAAGCGCCTGGTGGTGCTGCTTGCCGGCCGTCCGTACCATTCAGACCCGCTCATACAGCACAAGCTGTCGGACATGATAGCCTCGATGGGCGTCGACGTGATAACTGAAGACATAGTGAGGTGTACCGACACGACGGTGAAAGATGTCAACTTCGTGTCGCAGTGGGCATACACCAACCGCATACTCAAGGCTGCCGAGTGGGCCGGGCGGCAGGGGGCCAACGTTCAGTTCATGCAGATGACTTCGTTTGGTTGCGGCCCCGACGCATTCGTCACCGACGAGATTCGCAGCCTGCTGAGGCAGCACGGCAAGGCGCTCACCCTGCTCAAGATTGACGATGTGAGCAACCTCGGCTCCATCAGGCTGCGCGTTCGGTCGGTGATCGACAGCATGAGATACTCGCTGAGCGGCGGCAAGACCGAGGCCGGGGCAGCGTTTGCCGGCACGCCGGTGTTTGGCACGGCCGACCGCCGGCGCAAGATTATAGCACCGTTCTTCACACCGTTCATATCGCCACTCATACCGCCCCTGATGCGGCGGGCAGGCTACGACGTGGAAAACCTGCCGGTGAGCGACGCACAGTCGGCCGAGTACGGGCTGAAATACGCCAACAACGAGATTTGCTACCCGGCCACGCTCATCGTGGGCGACATAGTAAAGGCGTTCAGGTCGGGACGCTACGACCCGCGCGACACGGCCGTGATAATGACGCAGACCGGCGGGCAGTGCCGTGCCTCAAACTACATCTCGCTGATAAAGCGGGCCCTGACCGAGGCCGGGTATCCAGGAGTGCCAGTCATATCGCTCGCCTCGGGCTCGGGCATCAGCAACGACCAGCCCGGCTTCAGGGTCAACTGGGCGCGAATACTGCGCATTGTGCTGGCCTCGCTGCTATACAGCGACTGCCTGGCCAAGTTTTATTACGCCTCGGTGGTAAGGGAGCGCGAGAAGGGACAGGCTGCACGCCTGCGCGACCTGTACATGGAAAGGGCCGTCGGGGCCATCGAGGCCAACGACACCGGCGCGCTGTGGACGGCGCTGGGCGAGGCGGCCGAGGCCTTCGACGGCATTGTGACCGACCGCCAGGCACCGCGGGTGGGCGTGGTCGGCGAGATATTCCTAAAGTTCAACCCCTTCGCCCAGAAAGACATGACCAACTGGCTGACGGAGCAGGGCATCGAGGTAGTGCCGCCCATGCTCACCGACTTCTTCATGCAGGCGTTTGTCAACGGCAAGGTCAACGCCGAGAGCTCGCTGGAGCGGAGCCGCGTTCCGCGTGCCGTCATGCGGTGGGCTTACAAGTGGGTGCGCCGCCGCATAGACAGGGCCAACGCCGCGGGTAGCCGTTTCCGCTATTTCACGCCTTTCGCCGACATCTTCGACGAGGCGGCCGAGGCCGGGAGCGTCGTCTCGCTCTGCGCACAGTTTGGCGAGGGGTGGTTGCTGCCGGGCGAGATTCTGTCGATGGCCAGGCAGGGCGTCACCCACGTGGTGAGCCTGCAACCGTTTGGGTGCATAGCCAACCACATCGTGTCGAAGGGCATCGAGAAGCGCATAAAGAGGCTCTACCCAGGGCTCAGCATACTGTCGCTCGACTTCGACAGCGGCGTTAGCGATGTCAATGTTAGAAACCGCTTGCTGCTTTTCGTCGACAACCTTAAAGAGTGTGTTTAGCTTATGGCAACAGACAAGAACCACACCGGGGGGCTTGAGGCAAGGATTGTCGACGCTGCCCGACAACTGTTCATCGAGCGGGGCTTCGTTGGCACGAGCATGAGCGACATTGCCTCGCGCGCCGGCATCAACAGGCCCACGCTGCATTATTATTTCCGCACCAAGGAGCGCATGTTCGACGCTGTGTTCGGCGGCATAGTGGGCACGCTGGTGCCGCGGGTGAAAGACATTGTGCTGCAGCCCGACCGCCCAATAGGAGAGCGGGTGGCGAGCGTGGTCGACGCGTATTACGATGTGTTCGGGGCCAACCCGGGCCTGCCCATGTTCATTGTCCGTGAGATGCACCGCGACTTCGACGGTGTGGTGCGAACAATAATGGAGCTGAGGCTGGGGCAGTATATCGAGTCGGTAAGGCAGGGGCTACAGGGCGAGATGGACAGCGGCCGGCTCAGGCAGGTGCCCATGCGCTACCTGTTCCTGACGTTCTACTCGATGCTCACCATGCCGTTTGTGGCCGGCAACCTGTGCCGTACGGTGCTGCTTGACGACGGCGAGACGTTTGCCGACTTGCTCGCCGGGTGGAAGCCTTACATAGTCGACGCCATGGAGCGGCTGCTCGATGCCGGCGGCTGAGCTATTGCGGGGCCTTGCAGACAGCTGCCGCCACGGCGCCGCCGGCCCGCCACTTTTGTTGGCAAAAGGCTTGCCGCTTCCGTTTTTTATTCGTATTTTTGTGACGAATTACGGAACTAATCCATTTAAACCATATTATTATGAAGAGTGACCCAAAGGAGTGCCTCTATTGCCAGAGCAATGAGACATTGCACAACCTTATGATTGAAGTGGCGGAACTGAGCGTTTCGCGTGTTTTCATATTCAAGGAGCAGACATACCGCGGACGTTGCCTCGTGGCTTACAAAGACCATGTAGACGACATCAACCTGCTCGGCGACGATGACCGCAATGCGTTCATGAGCGACGTGGTGCGCGTTACGCGGGCCATGCAGAAGGTGTTTAACCCCGATAAGATAAACTACGGGGCATACGCCGACACGCTCGAGCACCTTCACTTCCACCTCGTTCCCAAGTATGTGGGCGGCCCCGACTTCGGGGGTGTGTTCCGCATGAACCCTCAGCAGACCTACCTCACCGAGGCAGAGTATGCGAGCATGGCTGAGGCCCTGCGCAAGGAACTCTGAGCGCAGGCCGCTGCAAGGCGTTGACGACAGCACAATCCGCCGCCGGAGCGAGCCATTCTGGCCCGCATCGGCGGCGGATTGTCTTTGCCTGGCTCACTGCTTGGCAGAGCCAGCGCACCCGGCCTCGGCCAACACGGCCCGGGTGATGGCGGCAATGGTGGCGGCGTTGGTGCTGTCGGTCTCGGCAGAGTCCATTATGAACACCACTATGTAGCAGTTGCCCCCGGGCAGCATCACCACGCCGGCGTCGTTGTCGGCTGCCTTGATGCCGCCGGCTCGGTCGGAGCTGCCTGTCTTGTGGGCCACTGCAATCCCCTCGGGCACACCGGCGGGAATCTTGTCGCGCCCGGTAGACGTGCCGAGCATGATGCCGCGCAGCAGCGCAAACCGGGTGTCGCCGGGGGCGAACACCACCTTCAGCACGTCGAGCATAGATTCGGGATAGCTCCAGTTGGCATAACAGAGCTGCCTGTCGGCGTGCATCGAAGCCTCAGTCTCGCTAATGCTGAAACCGCTGACGCCGAGGCTCCTGATGTACATGTCTACATAGTCTATGCCTCCGGCCAGGTCAATCAGGATGTCGCAGGCGTTGTTGTCGCTCTCGGCCACGCTGTAGCGCATCAGTTCGGCTATCGTTATGTCAATGTCGCAGTCGGGGTGATTCTGCCGCAGCGGGCTGTAGGTGTCTTTCTTCAGTCGCCCCTTGTCAATGTGCACCACGCTGTCGGGGCTTATCCCGTCCATCTGCATCCTTGCCGTGACGGCCATGGCCACGTGGGTCTTGAATACGCTGAGCAGCGGGAAGCGCACCGAGTCGTTGAGCACGAAGTGCATGTCGGCGTATTCCGCGGCCACGCCCACCGTCATCTTTTTGTCCCCAATTATAGAGTCGATGCGCTCGGCCAGCTTTGAGGCGCAAGCCGCATGGGCGCACAAGGCTGCCACGACGGCCGTAGCCAATCGCTGCCACAGGCAGGTTCCATGTCTGTAGTGTTTCATTCCAACTGTAGTTATTGTCACCGATTTGTTATGGTTTACAGTTGGTAAAGTTACGAAATATTTCAAATGCGGCCAACGCCCGGCCGTTATTTTCAACGCGTTGTACAATTATTTTGTAAACGGCGGGCCCATACTTGCCTGCCGCCGCCAGCCATCGCCGCCATGCCGAGGTGGTGGCCTGTTGACGCGCACATCCATCTGGCGCAACATCGCCTTCGTCTCCGCCACATTAAGCGGACGTCATGAAAACTTGCAATGGATGTAAATAAGTGTATAAACGTGCTTGTTTGTTTTGTTTTATTTTATGTACGAAATGCGAATAAACGCATACAAAGTATGTTAAATGACCGTTCAAATGCAATATTTGAATAAAAATTATTTTCCGTTAACACATAAAATCGTTATATTTGCGAGCGAGTTATTTCGTGAGCTCAGCTTGTCAGATGCAAATGGAAAGTAGGTTTAGAATGGTTTTGGTTGACAGCAAGTACCCTATCTTCTGCGTTTCATCAGTAGGGGATTACAGTAGTTGTTTGGCTCCCGGGCATCTCATGCAGAAATCCTTTGTTAAAGAGAAGCTTAAGGCCGGCGGGCCTATGTCCTGAACCCCATGGTGCAGCAAGCCGGAGGCTGCATCTGCATGGCGTGATGCCACTGGGAGTAAGGCAAAAGGGAGCGTTTAATGGATTTGTAATTAGCAAGAGTGACAGGCAGTGGTCACGATGGGGCGCCGGCCACAATCCGGCTGTGGCATGGCGCTTTTCATTGTTGACCGCCGTAAAGTAGGGGGAAATGATGCCGCCCCGTGTTTATCTGTGGCCCAGGGGGCTTGGTGGCGCCTTGTCGCTCTACATACATTAACAACGGCATAGAGATTCAACAGCATCCAAATGTACGGCCGATGAGAGCAACCTTAACCCTGTTTTGGCGCCCATCGACAGCCGATTAGCAACAGCAAAGTATTAACCTCGGTGGGCTTGGCGCTACCAGCAAGCAGGCCTGCCTCACAAAACAGCATCGTATGAAGAAAACTTTACTTGGTATTGGACTGATGGCAATGGCATGTTTTGCCAATGCCCAGGCACCGTCGGCCGCACAGGTGACATGGCCGGGAGAGTCGGACATCATTTATGACAAGCCCGACGGAGAGGACGTTACCGACGTCATAGGCAAGAACTTCTCTTTAATCTACGACTCGGGAAACCTATACATGCAGCAGACCTACAACGGAATAGCCTCATACGTAAAGGGGGCCGACGGCAACCTGTATGTGTTGAACCCCATACCGGGCTACCGCTCGAACTCCTACCTCAAGCTCGAGCCAGTGGGCGACGGGCGCTACGTGGCCCATACGCCGCAGGCGATAGACTATGACGAGGGCGACATGATTTACGTGATGAGGATGGCTGTGAGCTACGACGGCGGCTCTGCCCAGGTTCTGCCCGACGTGAAGGAAGACGGCACGGTAGACACCGACATCTATTTCACCTACAGCGAAGGCGTGCTCAGGCAGCAGAGGGCCGAGGGCGAGACGTTCGGCAACCCAAAGGCCTTGCTGGGCATTGTGCTCAGGGGAGGCACTTTCCTTGGCACAGGCGTCAGCGAGCTGACGGTGATGCCAAGCCCTTACCACTTGACTACACTGCCCGAGGGGCTCACACCCAAGCCTTACGGCTTTGATTACACCACGCGGCAAAACGAGAAACTGTCGGCGCAGGCCGAGGTGGCCATCGACGGCAACACCGTGTACATCAGCGACCCGGAGAACCCCGGCAAGGGTTACTGGATAAAGGGAAGCTATGCCGACGGACGCATAGTGGTCGAGCCGCAGTATGTCGGGGCCGACGAATCGTGGGGCCTGCACTACTTCCTCGTGCCGGGCAAGCTGCGCCAGGCCGAAGACGGCACCCACCTCGACTTGGCAGACAAGATTGAGCTTACCTTCGACGAGGCCGCCGGCACAATAACATCGGCCGACGACTGCCTCTATGCCATCACTGCCGACATCACGGGAGGCAAGTTGCTGGAGGCTTATTTCCACCCCACATACTCGCGCGTTGACCTGAAGCCGGCCGTGCCGGCTGCACCCGAGTTCTACGATGTGGGCAGCTACAGCCCGTCGTTTGGGCGGGAGGTGAAGTTCAACCTGCCAAGCAAGGACGTCGACGGTAACCCTATCAGCGCAAACAGACTGTCGTACAGAGTTTACATGGGCCCGGAGTCGGTGTACACCTTCACCACGGATAAGTATGTGAAGCTGTCGCAGCCCATGAGCCTGGTATCTTACAACTTCTCCGACGACTATGACTTCCCGCTGGCCTACGGCGACTACCACCGCTTCTACCTCTACGAGGAGAATGTCGACGGGCTGGGCATACAGAGCGTTTACACGGTGGATGGCGTGACAAATGAGTCGGGCATCACATGGTGGATGGCCGCAACGGGCATAGGCCGCACCGATGCCGCCACGGTCCCCGTGCGCACTGAATACTTCGACCTGCAGGGGCGCAGCGTCAGCTCGCCGCGGGGCGGACTGTATGTGGTTAAGTCGACCATGCCCGACGGAAGCGTTGTAACACGTAAGCAGGTGGTCAGATGATACTTCGGCCCGCGCCAGATGCCATGGCCCGGCCCTAAGCAGAAGGGCGGGCATCCCGGACGGCGGCTTGCCGCTGTGGGGTGCCCGCGCCTGTGGCACCGGGGGCGGCCCCGATGGAGGCAAGTGTGGCACGGCAATCAAGCTGACAGGTGAAAGTTCAGACATGGTATAGCTATGGGAGTTGTTAAGTATGCTGCATCTGAATGGGAGAGGAAAATGACTGAGAACGACCTTGACAAGCTCGAGGCGCAAGGGCTCGACGTGAGTGCGTACCGCGAACAGCTGGCGGAACGCAGGGCACGCGAAGCCGAACAGCAGAGGCGCGACAGGGCGAGGTGGAACAATCCCACATCGCTCGAAAGGCTCACGCCCTACGTGGCGATACCCCGCAGCATTAAAACACAGTTTTTCAAGAGGATGGCCGGCAGGGCGCCTTGGTTCGGAAAGATAAAGTGGCTGCGCAAGTACACAGAGGGGCACATTGTGTATGTCGGTGTGGTAAAAGCCCCGGCCGAGGCATGGAAGGGCGAGAAACACGATGCCTCGACACACACTGTCGTTGGCGTGTATGCCACAGACGACGCCCATGCCTGCAACGCAGGGTGGGTGAGCCGGGTGGCCCTGGCCCTGAGGAACATGAGCGAGGGCAAGCAGCGCGTGGCGCCGGGGTGCGAGCGCATCATCGACATGATTGCCGACGAGGGCGACCGTGGCGAGATGGCTCTGCCGGAGACCGTGGCCGAGGGGGCAACGGCATTTGTGCGTCGGATCGACATCGACGACAGGGAGTTGCCAAATGGATATCTTCCCACCGACGGCATAGTGCCCCACTTCTGCTGGGAAGGCACCATCAGGTGCATCCCTGCCGACCTCTATGCCTGGCCCTCAGCCTGACGGCACGGCCGGCTTGCACCTTCATCATGTCGGATGTGGCGGATGTGGCCCACCGTAGGGCATTGTCGGTGGCGAGTGATGGCGTAGTTTTAGAAAATAAAATATTAACTTTAAAATCCAAGAAAATGAAGAGAGTTATCAATTCAATGGTTATGTTCTGCATGGTAGTGCTGTTGGCTGCGTGCAAGGGCGACATCGGGTCGCTTGTGAAAGAAAAAGAATATCCTATGGACAAGGCCGAGTCGTATGCCAAGTTGATAGATATGCTGAAAGAAAAGGTTGACCAGAAGCGGTTTAAGATAGTGGCTATGTCCTTCTGCGAGAAAGGAGAACTGACCAACAACATGTTGTTTGTGAACCTTACGATGATCAATCCCGACAACATGGCGTTCAAACAGACGTTTTATACCGACGGCACTGTGGGCGACATGGACGAAAAAAGCATGTCTTTCAACGACGTTGACTACAAAAAGCTGAAGGGCATAGAGCTGTCGGAGATAGACCCGGCTCAGCTGGAGAAATACATCACCGAGGCAAAGAAGCTCGTTCCGCAGGGATGCACATTCAAGTCGGTCAGGTCTTTCGACATGAATGAGGTGCTTCCTGAGAAGTTGTCGCTGGGTGTAGACGAAGCCGAAGTCGGTTCGATAAAGAAATCCATATCCATCGGTTTCACCGAAGACGGCAAGGAGACCGAGGAAAGCGCCGGCAAGGTGGTGAATGTATATTACACGGCCGATGTCAATGTCAATCCCGACGGCACCGTGTCGTTGGATGATTGACCATTGTTCCGCCACATGGTTATATCTTGTCTTGGGGCCATGCCCGCAGTAGGGCATGGCCTTATGTCGGGCCGTCTGAAGATACAATAGCTTATTATCAAAATAAACTGTTACTCGATGAAAACATTCAATTACGTGGCCAAGTCCGTTTACCGCGACAACTTGGTCAACATTATTCTGTCGTTGATGCTCATACTCGTACCGATTGTCCATCCTTTCGGTATAAAAATTGGCGCCGCCCGCATCCTCGACCCGTTTCCAACCACGGTCATCCTCGTTGTTGCGGGACATGTCTTGATAATCAGGGTGCTCATGGCCATCAGGCATGCGCGCTTGCTGGCCAAGGCCGGAGGCGTCATCACAGTAGACGGCGGCCGCATCACCTATCCGTTTGCAGGCAGGCGCAAGTCGGAGATGCGCGAGCTGTTGATAGCCGACATCACGGCCGTCAGCTATGACGAAGACGACGGCTTGCTTTCGGTAGAGCTCACCGACGGGTCGGAGGTGGTCTTCGACCTCGATTTGTTCGACAACCTCACCCGGTTCAGAGAGTTTGCCGCCCTCATCCATAAATAATGCGGCGTGCAGCACTACCAGCCGCCACCATGCCCCCTATGCCATAGCCTTGCCTGATGGATGTCCAATGCGGGCGGCCATTTGCCATTAACCCATGGTGCAGAAAGCCTGTGGCTGTACTTGGTGGAGCGATGCCACATGGCGTGAGTCAATGGGGGCGTTTGATGGGCATGGCCGGTTGTGCCGCGCCGTGCTGTTTTGCATGCCGTGCCGTGCTGTTTTGCATGCAGGGCAGTCGCATTGGGTCGCCGGACACCAGGCTCTATCTGGAAGTCATTAATGGCCGATGGCAGCGTGCATGCCGTGAAGCGCCTCATTGAGCAAAGGCTTGCGCCTGCGTCCGTTTGCCGTTGTGCAGGCTGTAGTGCAGGCGGGCCTCCCCTCCTGCCAAGGGCAGTGTAGTGGGGGGCTTGCCGCATGCTGCGCCCTTGTCTTCGTGATGGCCGTTTGCAGTGTGGGCAATGTCGTGCGTTTAGTGGGCGCTGCTGTCATTGCGTATGTTGCCGTATGGCAATTCCATATTTGCCGTATCGCATCCCGATACGTGTCGTTTCACAATCCCAAACGCTGCATATTCATTATGTGCTTCAGTCGTGGTTGCTGCCTGTGGCTTTCTTTCTTGCCTGAAGTTGTACATGTTTTTTCACCGTATTGTCCCCAATCGGGCGTCGGCCCCCGAACAACGGCCGTGGAATGTTGCTTTGCAGGGCTAAGTAGGTGTTCAAAATTAATTGCCATCAAATTGTGCGCTATGTAGGAGATGCATGCCAAAGTCCGAAGAGGGAGCGTAGCGGGCTACGCGACCGACGAGACTTTGGTATGCGGCCCGAAAGAGCACACAAGATGGTGGCAAAGATATAGAGGACACCTGCAAGGTCTATTGTATCGGTTAATTTTGAACAGATACTTATAATAATAACCCATTTAAGCTTTTTACGAAAAGTCTTTTTACCCCATTCCGTAAAGATTGTTAAATGTTGGGCGGTATCCGCACTTCGTCCGGGTTACGTTTGCTTTTGTTGATAAAACTTGTTAAGTTTGCGCACAAGCGCATATAGTGCCCTTGCAGGGCATCCCGGTGTTGCGCATGGTTGTGCCCGCCAATGTCCATTGCAGCCCGTGCATGGCTGTGATGCCTCATGCCATCAGTCGGGCGCAGTATAGTTGTGAATGCAGATTTGTATGAAGTAGTGTATGAAGAATGCGTTATTGATTGTAGCAATGATGTTTGGGCTGTTGCAGCCGGGCAGGGCCAGTGGTGTCGTTGGCAAGTGGTATTGTTCACAAGCCTTTCTCGACAGTCTGTACCTGTCGGCAGTATGCAATGAATATAAAGGCATTTTCGAATTCCGCAACGATGGTACATTCAGGCTGAACGTATCGGGTAGCACCGCCGCCGGCAGGCGGCATGTTTCCACTGTGCGCGGCAAGAGGTCTGGCCGTCAGGCTGGCACGGTTGGCGGCGGCACAATCTACATCAGGCTCCGTGGCCGTTACAGTGTGGCAGGCGGCGTGATAACAACCGAGGTTGACCCGGGCAGCGTGAAGTGTTACTCCAATTCCGGGCTCGACAATCCCGACATGTCAGACGAAACGATGTCAAACGCGGAGTTGAGATACATGGAATACCAGGCAGGAAGATATGAGGAAGCCGAAAAGCGGCTGGCAGAATACACACAGTTTGTTGTCGACAGTAAGCGGTATATGTGGTAGTGGGACAACCGAAGGTTTGTCGCCAACGATTCAGTGATGCTTGTTGACGGCGGAATAAGGCTGACCGCCGAGCGCGAGAAGCCGTCGGACCTAATCCATGAAAATTCGTCGCCCCATCTCAACCCCCTGTACGACAACCAAGATGCTGTCGGTGCCATCAAGGTGTTGGGCAACCGGAACAGTTCGCCGGCACAGTTGCAGCGTGCCGCCAGGACGCTCGAAAAAGCCGTGGAGGCCGATTCGGCAGCCAACCTGATGTTCAGCCTCGGCAATGTCTACCTGTTGGGCCGTGGCGTTGCCGCTGACGGCAATCGCGCGGCCGAACTGTTGGGCAAGGCCGCCGGTGCGGGCTATGCCAAGGCATATCATGTGCTCGGGATGATGTACAAGGAGGGTCGTGGAGGCGTGGCCCGTGATTTTGTCCGTGCATATACTTGTTTTTCAAAAGGAGCCGATGCCGGCAATCGCCAGTGCCTGTATGCAAAGGGCTATATGCTCTACAAGGGATTGGGTTGCGGGCAAGACTATGCCGCGGCAGTGGCTGCCTTTCGTGAGGCTGCAGGGATGAAAGATGGAATGTCGTGGTATATGTTGGGCATCTGCCACCGCAACGGATTCGGGTGCATGCAAGACTCGGCAGCCGCCAAATACTGCCTTCGGCGCGCCATTGTCCTCAAGTGCCGTGAGGCCAGGGCCGAAATGGTGCGCAAGCATGAGGAGACATACCTCAGCAACGTCTATGGTGATGATGAGAAATATGCCAGCCTGCCCATATCCATGCCCGACATCGTTCCGGCCTCTGCCGACACCATGCTTGTCCCTGGGCGCTACGAGGGCTTCATGGTGATGTACGACTACAGCGGCGACAGGCTGGTGGCGCTCTTGCGCATGTCCATGGCGGTAGACCGCGAAGGGCGCCGGGTTGGCGGCACCATCGTTACGGGCACCGACAGTGTGGCCTACAGCGGCGAGATTGCTGCCGACGGCCGCCTGGTGTTCACCGGCGGGCAGCTGACGCTTGCCGAGAGGTATGAGCGCAGCGGGGCGCTTGCATACAAGTCTTCTGATGGTGTTAATTCTTCGTAATTATCTATAAACCACCGATTTCAACGGATGTTAACCGCATCTTTTCCGCCTTTTTTCCCGCCGTCGTGCAAAAACACATTCCAATAGGCGTGGCTCAACCTCCATAATATTTACCGACATTTACCTCTCCGAAAAAGCCGTTATCTGCATCCATTAAAAATGTTTTTTCTTTACGGTGTACGGACAGAAATCGGTGGGAAGTGAGGGGTACATTAACAGTTCAAGATAGGTAAGGTATCCATTTCTGTAATGTATTAACAATGAGGAAATAGAGTAAGATAAGGTGAACTACCAGATTGCCCATAAAATATCAACGGATAAATTTGTATTTGTCGGAAATTTGTTGTATTTTTGCGACACAATTAACAATTATGCCTACACAAAGTAGCATCATAAGTAAGCAGATTAGTGGACTGGAAGCAGGAACAGTGTTCTTCTCGTCCGACTTGTCGGACACAGGTGTAAAGTCATCACTGATACAAAAGGTATTGGAACGTGAAACTAATGCCGGGAGAATTATGCGCCTTGGGCAGGGCATCTATTATATGCCCAAGGTTGATGATGTGTATGGTCTGGGCATTATCTACCCCTCATTGGAAGAGATAGCAAGGAGGCTGGCGGAAAGGGATAAGGTTCGCATTGAGCCTACGGGGGCTAATGCAGCCAATCTGTTAGGATTATCCACACAAGTGCCGATGAACCTATGTTTTCTAACGGACGGTAGCTCAAAGGAGATAAAGATGAGCAATGGTCGCACCTTGAAGTTTATCCACGCTCCGCTGAAAAACTTCACGTTCACGAACCGCACCCTGATGCTCATCACCTTTGCTTTGAAGGAAATAGGCAAGGACAACATTCTGTCCGAACAGACAGACCGCATCAGAAAGCTGCTGGCAAATATTCCATTGGAGCAAACCAAGGTGGACTTGAAGCTCATGCCGGCATGGATTCGGAACTACATATTGACATTCTATGACTAAGTACTTTGATTTGGACGACAATGGCAAGCGGCTCTTCATTGAGCAGACAGCCATTCATGTGGGCTTGCCCAAAACCGTTGTCGAGAAAGACCTTTGGGTTACGCTGATGCTGCAAGTGGTGTTCCAGCTGCCGTTTGCAGACAAGTTGGTGTTCAAGGGTGGCTCATCGCTAAGCAAGGTGTGGGGCTTGATAAACCGAATGTCGGAAGACATAGACCTCGCGTACGGCGACAACTTTGGCACATTTAATGGTGATAGCCCTACCATCAAACAAATCAAGAAGTTGCGCAAGGCTTCCTCGGTTTTTGTCCGCACGGAATTCTGCGATTCTTTGCGTGAAGCAATCGTGCGGCTGGGCTTGGATGCTTGGTGTAACGTAGAGCCACAAGAAGATGGCGAAGGCGACAACACTTATCCCGAGCCTCGTCAGGTATATGTAACCTATAAGAGCTTGTTTCCCGAAGAGTATGGTCAAATCACCTCTGAGTACATCAAACCAACGGTTATATTGGAGGTGAGCGCACGATCACTCATGGAGCCACACGCAGATGCAACAGTAAACAGTATGTTGTCAGAGGCTTATCCGCAAGTAGATACTCAAATTTTGCAGTCCAATATCCGTACCGCCCTCCCGGCAAAAACATTCTTGGAGAAAGCCTTCTTGTTGCACGAACTCTTCTCCACCGACAGATGTGCCAATGCTAATCGTAAGTCAAGGCATTTGTATGACTTAGAGCGCATGATGGATGAGCCTTTTGCACGTGAGGCCGTGACCGATGATGCCCTGTGGCAAAGCATAAGTCACCACAGAAAGCATTATACTTCGATGAAGGGTATAGATTATGACACCGACATCAGAAAGGTCATTACTTTGTTGCCACCCGAAGAATATCTGTCAGCATGGGAGCTGGACTACAACATCATGAGGGAAAAGATGATTTTGGCAGGAAATGCCATCCCCTTTAATCAGATGTTGGAGCGAATGACAGAGTTGCAAGCTCGCTTCCGCAGATAGTCACCCCAAGTCGAAAACTGTCATTTATGACGGTTTTCTGCACGAAATCGGGAAAATGGGGAGAAGTCCGCAGGTTTCTCTCCATTTTCTTGATTGTATTTCAATAAGTTAGCTTTCAAGTAGCATAATCGGGTTATAGACATCGTGTTCGACGACATTGCCGGAAAGCTGTGCGGCCGCTTCGGTTTGTATTCCACCAAGCTGCAGGAACCGGGTCGTCCCGTCTATTTCGAGCTCACGCGCCGCGCATCCCGCCCCGCCGGCGGCTGACGGCACTGCATGGCGGCCCCCGGCTCCTCCCTCGCATGCCGCATGGCATGGGGCGGGCCGGGGGCGTTTGGCGGTGGCTGCCGGCGGTTGCGGCCGGGCGTCACCTGAGATACTTGCCGTAGAACTCGGCAATCTTGTCGAATGGAATCTTCTCCATGTTGTCGTAGAGGTCGGTGTGGTTGGCCCCGGGGATGATGAGCAGTTCCTTGTTGTCGCCCTTCAGTTTCTTGCGCGTGTCTTCGCTGAAGTAGCGCGAGTGGGCGTTCTCGCCGTGAATGAGCAGCACCGCGCTGCGTATCTCGCCCGCATATCCCAATAGCGGCATGTTGAGGAACGAAAGGCTCGACGTCTTGTTCCATCCGCCGTTAGAGTTGAGCGAGCGCGGGTGGTAGCCGCGCTTTGTCTTGTAGTAGGCGTGGTAGTCTTTCACAAACTGCGGCACGTCGGCCGGCAGCGTGTCGGCCACCCCTCCTGCCAGGGCGTACACCCCGTTCCTGTAGTCTTCGGTTCGCTGTTCGTTGAGCTGCTGGCGCAGTTCGTGGCGCGCGTCGGCGCTGTCGGCAGCGTCAAAGTATCCGTTGGCCGTCACCCTGCTCATGTCGTACATCGTGGCCGCCACGGTGGCCTTGATGCGCGTGTCCACGGCAGCGGCGTTCACGGCCATGCCACCCCATCCGCATATTCCCAGTATGCCTATCCGCCCCGGGTCAACGTCGTCGCGCGACGACAGGTAGTCTACCGCGGCGCAGAAGTCTTCGGTGTTGATGTCGGGCGATGCCACATAGCGCGGCTGCCCACCGCTCTCGCCGGTGAACGAAGGGTCGAAGGCTATGGTCAGGAATCCACGCTCGGCCAGGGTCTGCGCGTAGAGGCCCGAAGCCTGTTCCTTCACAGCCCCGAACGGGCCGCTGACAGCCACGGCAGGCAGTTTGCCCGTGGCGTTTTTAGGGGCGTAGAGGTCGGCCGCCAGGGTTATTCCGTAACGGTTGTGGAACGTTATCTTGGTGTGTTCCACCTTGTCGCTTTGCGTGAAGACCTTGTCCCACGCCTCAGTCAAGTTCAGTTTCTCTTCCATAAATCTATTTGCGTTAGGATTGTTTTGTTGGGCGCAGGCCGCCGTGCTGCATGCCATGGCGAGCACGGCGGCGGCCAGTAAGTTTGTTTTCCTGTTCATAAGTAGCTGTTAAAAATTAACCGATACAATATACCTTGCAGGTGTCCTCTATATTTTTGCCACCATCTTGTGTGCTCTTTCGGGCCGCATGCCAAAGTCTCGTCGGTCGCGTAGCCCGCCAAGCCCTCTCTTCGGACTTTGGCATGCGGCCCGAAATAGCGCACAATTTGATGGCAATTAATTTTGAACACCTACTTATTATAGTTAGTTTTGTGTTGTCCGGGTGTCGGTTTACCTTATGAAGTTGGTCATTACTCTCGGTTCCGGCGTCGGTGCCGGGTGCCTGCCGTCCTCCATGTTCTTCAGCATCCACGCCATGTTCCTGCCCAGCGTGCGCATTGTTTGCAGCCCCTCGGCGTCTTGGCTGGCTTCGCCCGGAGTGCGCCCGTGCACGATGTTCCAGTATTGCGAGCTCACCACAGGCATGTTTGTTATGGTGAAATACTTGTTGAGGCGGTCTAAGGTTGCGCTGCCACCGCTCCTGCGGCACACGGCCACGGCTGCCGCTGGCTTGTATTGCATAAGGTCGGAGGCCGAGTAGAACAGCCTGTCGAGCAGGGCGCACAACGACCCGTTGGGCCCGGCATAGTAGACCGGCGAGCCTATTACGATGGCGTCGGCCGTCTGCAGTGCCGTCCTCACCTTGTCGTACAGCGTGTCGTTGAATACACACCGCCCCAGTTCGGCGCATTTGCCGCAGGCTATGCATCCCTGTACGGCCTTGGCCCCGATGGATATTATTTCGCTGTCAATGCCGTTTTTCTCTAATTCTCCCGCCACCTCGCGCAGCGCAACATACGTGTTGCCTTTGGCGTGTGGGCTTCCGTTTATCATCAGTACTTTCATTTCTGCTGGTTGTTTGTTGTCTGTCATTCAAGTTGTCTGGCTTGCGGCCAGCCTGCGCAGCCCCGTGGCTGCCGGTCGTTGATGGCCTGTTGCCGTTTATCGCCTGCAAAGTTACGCAAAAAGCCCCACGGCGTCGTTGCTGTGGGGCTCAAAGTTCTTTATTCTGAAGTCCATCTTACATTGTGGCGGTCACCGCCGTCGGCGGCACGCCATACTGCCTCTTGAACGCCGTGGAGAAGTGTGAGGGGTTTTTGAACCCAACCTTGGCGTAGACGTCGGCCACCCTGGCGCCGTTTTCGCGTATCATGTTGTATGCCACTTCGAGCCTCTTCTGTATTAGCCACTTCTCGGGCGTGAGCCCGCTCACCTTCTTGAAGTCGCGCTTGAACGTGGCCAGGCTCCTCCCTGTGTAGTGGGCCAGTTCCTCTTGCGTGAACTCATACATATAGTTAGAGTTCATGAAGTCGAGAATGTCAATCTTCCACGGCTCGTTGAAGTCGAACAGTGTTGGGGCGAAACGCTTGTCTATGTGCAGCAGTGCGAGCAGTCCCTCTTGCAGCTTCAGGTGCATGAAGTCGGCGTGGGGCTTCACTTCGGTGTCGAAGTATGGGGTGAGCGACGTGAACAGGCTTGCTATCTCGGCCGTCTTTGGCAGCTTCATCACCTGCGGCGGCAGTTTCGGCGTGTTGTCGTATGCATGGTTGTTGCCCAGTTTGGCAAACATCTCGCGCAGGAAGCCGCGCTTGAAGTTGAGGAATATTCCGCAGTATCGCTCGCCGTTGGCCGTGCGCTTGTAGAGCGTTATGTGGTGGTCGCGCGGAATGAACACGCATTCTCCCTTGTCTACGCGTATCTGCTGCTTGCCGTTGTCGACAATCATCATGCCCGAGTAGACGTAGTTGATGGCGAAGTCGTGCGACCGGTGTGTGCATCCGCTCGTATCGTCGTAGAAGAAGCTGAAGAACACGTCGTTGTAGTTGAATATCACGTGCATTGGGCCTTCAGCCTGTCCGGCGTTGTTCAGTCGTTCCATATATGTGGTGTTTATGTCTTTCTTTGTCCGTTTGGCCTTGCCGCCGTGCGCTTGTGGCATGCCGGCCCTGTTGCTGTCAGTTGCCCCCGAGCTTCCCTTCCTTGGCCAGTTCGGCCAGGGCCCTGGCCAGCGAGGGCCGTGTCACCCCGAGGCGTTGTGCCACCTCGCGCTGGTTGTGTATGGCCCCGTGGGTATCGAGGTATTTCATTATCCGTTTTTTCAGGTCGAGCAGCGCAAACTCGCTCACCTTCCTGCTCAGGAACACGCTGCGGTCGGATATGTCGGTGAGGAAGTTGCCCAGCATGACGGGCGACGAGAGCATGGCCTGCATGAAGCGGTCGCGGCCCACGAAGAAGAGCTCGCACGGCTCAGTGGCCTCGATCATCACCGGAAACCTGTTCTCGGTGGCGAAGACAAACGCCGAGGCCAGCAGCGCCGGCGCCTTTATTTCCTCGATGGTCAGCTCCTTGCCGTCGGCGTTGACCATGCCCGCGCGCACGGCCCCCGAGGCCAGTATGTAGAGCCCCTTGCAGCGGTCGCCCTGCAGGGCGATGATGTCGCCCGGGGCATAGCGCCTCAGGCTGTTTGGCGTTGCAAACAGAAAGGCTATCAGGTCGTCTTCGTCCATCCCCCTGAACGGGGCTATTTTTAGCAGTGCAGACAGTTCCATTGTGACATTTAACTATTATTTGTACCGAATGTAACCTATGGTACAGATTTATAGGATTTGCTTCCGTACCTTTGCCGCCGATAAGCAGCCGGGGCGCTCCCGTGCATTGGCCATGGCCGCCGGGGCATGCTTTGCGACAGACAAATATAATAAAAACATTTAGTTTGGCGACAACAGTAATCAAATAATTTAAATAAAAACAGAAAGAAATGGAGAATAGGATGTTTTGTTATCAGTGCCAGGAGACGGCAAAGGGAACGGGATGCATACTGAAGGGCGTGTGTGGAAAAGACGCCGCGACGGCCCGCAGCATGGACTTGCTGCTGTTTGTGGTGCGCGGCATTGCCGTGGCTGCCGACAGGTTGCGCAACAGCGGCGTTGACGTGGCCCACGATGTTGACGAGTTTGTGGTCGACGCCCTGTTCAGCACCATCACCAACGCCAACTTCGACCGCGAGAGCATAGAGCGGCGCGTGGAGAGGGCCTTGGCCGTGCGCGACGCTCTGAAAGCCAAAGCCGAGGCCATGGGGGTGGGGCTGCCCGCAGCCGACGAACTGGAGTGGGCGGGCTCACGCGACGGCTTCGACGCCAAGGCCGGCGAGGTGGGGGTGCTCAGCGAGCCCGACGAGGATGTGCGCTCGCTCAAGGAACTAATCATCTACGGACTGAAGGGCATGGCCGCCTACCTTGACCATGCCATGAGGCTGGGCCACGACGACGCCGACCTGCACCGGTTCATGCAGTCTGCGCTGGCCGATGTCACCGTGGGCGGGCTCGACGCGGCAGGGCTCACCGCCCTGGCCCTGAAGACCGGCGAGGCCGGTGTGCGCACCATGGCGCTGCTCGACGAGGCCAACACATCGGCCTACGGCCACCCCGAGGCCACCAGCGTAGACATCGGCGTGCGCAACAGGCCGGGCATACTGATCAGCGGCCACGACCTGAGCGACCTCGAGCAGCTGCTGGAGCAGTCGGCCGGCACGGGCATCGACATATATACCCACGGCGAGATGCTGCCCGCACACTATTACCCGGCGTTCAAGAAATATGAGCACTTTGCCGGAAACTACGGCAACGCATGGTGGAAGCAGCGCGAGGAGTTCGCCACGTTCAACGGCCCGATAGTGTTCACCACCAACTGCATAGTGCCGCCGCTGCCCGGAGCCGCATACAAGGAGCGCATGTTCACCGCAAACTCTACCGGATTCCCTGGATGCAGGCACATCGAGACAGGGCCCGACGGGCGCAAGGACTTCTCGGCAGTGATAGCCGCCGCAAAGAATTGCCTGCCACCCACGGAGATAGAGCGTGGCAGCATAGTGGGCGGCTTTGCCCACAACCAGGTGATGCAGCTGGCCGACAAGGTGGTCGGGGCGGTAAAGAGCGGGGCCATACGCAAGTTTGTGGTCATGGCCGGGTGCGACGGGCGCATGCGCAGCCGCGACTATTACACCGAATTTGCGTCGAGGCTGCCCAAGGATACGGTGATACTCACGGCCGGGTGCGCCAAGTACAGGTACAACAAGCTGCAGCTGGGCGACATCGCCGGCATACCCAGGGTGCTCGATGCCGGGCAGTGCAACGACAGCTACTCGCTCGCCGTCATAGCCCTGAAGCTGAAAGAGGTGTTCGGACTGGCCGACATCAACGAGCTGCCCATTGCCTACAACATCGCGTGGTATGAACAAAAGGCTGTCATCGTGCTGCTCGCACTGCTCAGTCTCGGCGTGAAGCAGATACACCTCGGGCCCACGCTGCCGGCCTTCCTGTCGCCCAACGTGGCCAAGGTGCTGGTTGACAACTTCGGCATCAGCGGCGTGGGAACCGTCGACGAAGACATGGAGAAATTCGGTTTGGCATGAAATGAAGGAGGAAAAGAAATGAAACAGACTGATTACCGTTCACAGACCGTAGGCCAGATAGTGGCCTCCGACTTCGGGGCGTCGGCGGTGTTCGCCCGCCTCGGCATCGACTTCTGCTGCCACGGCGGCGTAATGTTCGGCGAGGCATGCCGCCAAAAGGGCCTCGACCCCGCCGAGGTAGAGCGTGAGCTCTGTGCGCACAATGACAGACAGGGGGCGGGTGCATGCCCGTTTGCCGAGTGGCCTACCGACCTGCTCGTAGACTATGTGCTGAAGATTCACCACCGCAACATACGCGAGCGAGGCCCGCAGACGGCCCAATTGCTGGGGCGTGTGGTAGAAGTGCACGGCAGCCGCCACCCCGAACTGGCCGAGGTGGCCCGGCTGTTCAGCCAGTCGCTGGCCGACCTCGACAGCCATCTGTCGAAAGAGGAGCAGGTGCTCTTCCCATATATCTACGAACTGTTTGACGCCCACAGGCGCGGCACGTCCATAGCGCCGTTCGGCTGCGGCACAGTGGAACACCCAATAGCGGTCATGGAGATGGAGCACAGCGGCGAGGGAGAGCGCTTTGAGCGAATAGCCGCGCTCACCGCCGACTTTGCCGCGCCGGCCGACGCCTGTGCAAGCTATGCTCTGGCCATGCAGCAGCTGCGCCAGTTCAGAGACGCGCTGCACGAGCACATACACCTCGAGAACAACATCATCTTCCCGCGGGCCGTGGCCTTGGAGCAGGCTGTGGTCATGGGCTGACAGCATGTCTTTGTCAAAATACCATAGCAGCTGCCGGGCAGCATGGGGGCAAGCACCTTTGGGTGGGCCGCCATGGCTGCCCGGCAGTGGCATGATGGGCTGCGCAACACGCAGGCGGGCTTAAAAAATGGGGCAAGGGCTCGCGGATAGTAGCAAATGCTGTGGTATACGGTGTGTTTATGGCATACAGCTATAGTCATGTTAAAAAGTACTTAATTTTGGCGCTTAGGGATAAAATAAAATTTGTATCTTTGCAACCGTAAGACAGAAGGAAGGACAGACATACCGAACGAAATGAGGCGTTGCAGGCTGGTGGCATAAGCCTGGCTGGATAGGCAAGCATTGCAGGCAGTCTGAATGCTGATGCAAGATGTCTGTTCGTTCCGAATCCGGTTAGATGAGAATAATGAAACTAAGATACAATGGCAAATAGTAATTTGAAAGAAGCCAAGGCTGCAAAGAATGATGAGTTTTACACTCAATTCCATGATATAGAAATTGAGATGAACGCTTACCTTGAATACGACCCTGACGTGTTCAGGGGGAAGACCGTTTTATTGCCTTGCGATGACCCCGAGTGGAGCAATTTTACACGTTTTTTTGCCGCCAAGTTTGATGAGCTTGGATTGAAGAAACTCATTTCCACGAGCTATGCGCCTGATGCAAAAAAGATGAAACTCTTGTCTGCGCCCACGTTGTTTGAAACTGATGCTCCTCAATTTGATCCTTCAAAGGCTCAAACGAAAGGCAAGATATTCATTCTCGATAAAGACTTATCTGGTGACGGAAGAATAAACATTGATGATTTGCAGTGGGAATATCTTAATGGAGATGGTGATTTTAGAAGTAAGGAAGTTTCGAAATTACGTGATGAAGCAGATATTATTATCACCAATCCTCCATTTTCTCTCTTTCGAGAGTTTTTAGCTTGGATTGTTTCTGCTGATAAAAAGTTCATCATTATCGGAAATATGAATGCTGTAACATACAAAGAAACCTTCCCATTAATAAAAGGAAACAGGATGTGGATGGGATATTCTATTCATAGTGGTGATAGGGAATTTGAAGTCCCCGAGGAATATCCTCTGAATGCGGCTGGGTGGAGAATTGATGAGAATGGGCGAAAATTTATCAGAGTGAAAGGTGTGCGATGGTTTACAAATATAGACCATGGTCGCCGCCACGAACCACTCTGCCTTATGACAATGGCCGACAACCTGCGCTACTCGCGCCACAAGGAAATTAGGGGTAAAGCCGCATACGACCATTATGACAACTATGACGCTATAGAAGTTCCTTTTACAGACGCTATCCCTTCGGATTATGACGGAGTAATGGGCGTTCCCATCTCATTCCTTGACAAATATTGCCCGGAGCAATTTGAAATCTTAGGGATTACAAAGACATGGTTCGGCAGTGCCTCCAAAATTTATCCAGAACAAATCCAAGTTGACCGCTACGGAAAGAAATCTAAAGTGACTAAACTTAATGACGGAGCAGTGCTTCTTCATTATGAGATTCCTCAGAATGAAACATATTATATTGTTGACGGGAAATATTATACCCAAGTTTATGCAAGAGTACTTGTCAGACATATTAAACTATAATTTGCGTATCAGTAATCGGGCATACGTTGAAACTAAACATCCATTGCTGCAAATCGTTCCTCTACGGTTTAAATCTGCAAAGTTAGGGGCGTCGGCAATGGTGTATTCTTTAGTTTTCAATCCCCATTCGTTCCCTCTATCGGTCATCCCTAAGATTTCAACGTATGTGTTCTGATTTTACGAATGAGCACCCTTTCATAGAGCCGGATAAGTTGCCCGTCACGTTCTACATAAAATCGAGGTCCACCATTCAGCTTCCCTAACTTTGATTTAATTTTATCCATATCAGCCAATTCTAAACTTATCCCTAAAATTTCAAATTAACTTAAAACAAAAAATATGAAAACAACATTACATACAGAATGGACCGTAGCAGACATTTGCAAAGGTTTCACGTATAACGAGCTGGAAGGCAAAGGACTGTTCGGGCTTGACGGGCGGCTTACCATTCAGCCAGAGTATCAACGTCATTACATATACAATGACGGCAAGCGCGATGTGGCAGTCATCGATTCGCTGTTGAAAGGTTATCCTATAGGGCTTATTTATTTCAATTGCACCAGCGACGGGCGTTTTGAAGTTCTTGACGGTCAACAGCGCATTACCTCTTTCGGTCGGTTTGTCACCGGTAAATTTGCCATAATTTATGGAGGGCGTGAAGAATACTTCAGCGGTCTCCCCATAGAAGAGCAACAGAAGATAATGCAATCTCCGTTGCTCGTCTACGAATGCGAGGGAGAAGAAAGAGAAATCAAGGAATGGTTCAAGACAATCAATATAACAGGCATACCCCTGAATGAGCAGGAATTGCGCAATGCCATCTATTCGGGCGAGTTTGTCACGGCAGCCAAACGTGTGTTCAGCAATTCGCAAAACGCAGAAGTTCAAAAATGGAGCCATTACGTGAAAGGCGATGTGAAACGGCAGGACTATTTGGCTGAAGCCCTAAAATGGGTGTGTGCCGGCAAGGGGATGACCATAGACGCCTATATGAGCAAGCACCGCCGTGACACATCAATAGGCGAGCTTGACAATTACTTCCGCTCTGTGATAGATTGGGTTTCCACCACATTCACTATGATAGAGCGAGACATGTGCGGATTGGAGTGGGGAAGGCTTTACGAGACTTACCATAAAACGCCTTACAGCATAGACCATGTGACGCAGCGTGTGCTTGCCTTGCAAGCCGACGAGAGCATCAAATGCCAACGCAATATATATGAGTACGTATTAGGCGGCGAACAAGACAAAAGCCTGCTTCAGATACGCTTGTTTGAAGAGTCAACGAAGCGTGCGGCATACACCCGCCAGACAGAAGCGGCTAAAGAAAAGGGCGTTTCCAACTGCCCACTGTGCGCCATAGGCGACAATGCCAACAAGACACGCATATACAAGTTCAATGAAATGGATGCCGACCATGTGACTGCATGGAGCAAAGGCGGCGCTACTTCAATTGAAAATTGCGAAATGCTGTGCAAGACGCACAACCGCTCGAAAGGAAACAAATAATGTGACATGTTGCAGAATATACTTGTTTTGAGGGAGTTATAATAGTATGAATTCCTTCAAAACAAGTATATGCAGAATACATTTCAAGAAATTTCAATGCGTTGGCGTGCAGCAAAGCGTCCGATAGTAAAGCACTCTACCATGTGTGCTTATTTGCTGACGCTGCAAACCCATTTGCTTCCATATTTTGGGGCTAAGACAAGCATCACAGAAGATGATGTGCAACAGTTTGTAATTCATAAACTGTCGTGTGGCCTTGCTCGCAAAACCGTAAGGGATATGGTGGCTGTTCTGAAGTCTGTAGCCAAATACGGAAAGAAACACAAGATGTTTCCATTCGACGGTTGGGAGATTGAATATCCTACAGATATGGAAATGAACAGATTGCCGACTTTGTCAATAACGCATCAGCGCATACTGATGCGGCATCTGATTGAAACACCTACAACACAGAACATCGGTGTGCTATTGGCTGTTTGCACAGGCATGAGAATTGGCGAAGTGTGCGCACTGCAATGGAAAGATGTGGACTTCTGCCAACGTATTATCACGGTAAGGCGTACCGTAGGGCGGATTTACAATTGCGAATTGAAATCCACAGAGAAAATACACTCATCGCCCAAAACACGGACTTCATGCCGGGAGATACCCTTCTCAACGCTATTGTTCAAAAGTCTGCGAACAGTAAGGAAAGCCTCTGCCTCTCCGTTTGTGGTAGGTGCATCTGAACATTCCAAAGAACCACGTTCTTACCGTGACTATTTTTATCGGTTATTGAAGCGGCTTGGCATTCCTCAAATCGTGTTCCACGGGCTGCGCCACACCTTTGCAACCCGTTGCATAGAGAGCCAATGCGATTACAAGACGGTAAGCGCGATACTCGGTCATTCAAATGTGGCAACAACGCTCAACCTGTATGTTCATCCAAACATCCATCAAAAAAAGAAATGTATTGAGCGTATGAACAAGTTTCTTGGGATAGCAGAGCAATGAGTTGGAGTGTGCCCGCAGCCACTTCGCCACCATATCCAACTCCACCGTTACCTGCGATGTGGTGGAGAGCTATGCCGATTTGAGGAGTGTGATGACGAAGTGACAAACCGTGGGAATGCCGCCATTGGCGGGCGCAAGGCAAAAAATATGGCCGGGTGCATACGCTTCTCGGCTAATATTGCTAACTTTGCACCCGTTTTCTTAAAATCAAACGCCAATGATTATCACTATAGCCCGGCAATACGGGTGTGGCGCACTGGCCATCGGCAAGATGCTGGGCGCCGCCTACGGCATACCGTTCTACACGCGCAAGGGCCTGTTGGAGATGGCCCGCGCAGAGGGTGTGCTCGAAGAGATGGACGACTTCTTTGAGGAGCGACCCGTCGACGAACTGTTGTTTGCCATCTCGGCCCTCGGCCACAGCGAGGGCCCGGTGCACAGCAGGGCGCTCGACATACTGTCCGACATGATAGGGCAGCGCAACTGCATCATAATAGGCCGCTGCGGCAACTACATATTCCGCCGGAGGGCCGACCTCGTGTCGGTGTTCCTCAAGGGGCGCGAGGAAGAGCGTGTAAGGGCTGTGGCCGCCGAGCAGGGCATAGGCATGGCCGAGGCGCGCGAGACAGTGCGCGACATGGACGACAGCCGGGTGCGCTACCACAGGTACTACACCCACCTGCAGTGGGGCAACTCGAGCGACTACGACCTGTGCTTCGACAGCGTGAGGCTCGGGGCCGAGCGTTCCGTGGCGCTTATAAGGCAGTATATCGAAGGCATTGGCATAAAGTGAGGGCTTTGTCATGAAGTATATCACACAGTTTCTGATAATACTCGCCTTCTCGTTTGCGGGCGAGGCTCTGCACGCCATGCTGCCGCTGCCCATACCGGCCAGCATCTACGGCATCGTGATGCTGTTTGTGGCTTTGCAGATGAAATGGGTCAAGGTGAAGGATGTGCGCGAGGTGAGCACGTTTCTCATAGCTGTCATGCCGGTGATGTTTATCCCGGCGGCCGTCGGGCTGGTTGACTCGTGGGCCGACATTGCCGGCCATCTGGTGGCCTATGTGGCCGTGACCGTGCTTACCACGTTTGTGGTAATGGGCGTGGCCGGGTTGGTTACGCAGCGGATGATACGCCGCGGAAAGGAGGGTCGCTGATGGAACGCCTGTTCTGCGATTCGGTCTACTTCGGCGTATGCATCAGCCTGGTGTCTTATGCCGTTGGCGTGGCCCTGCGCCGCAAGACGGGCTGGGGCTTCATGAACCCGCTGCTCGTGTCGATAGTGCTCGTGATAGCCGCCCTGCTTGTGCTCGGTGTCGACTACGGGTCTTACAGCCGCGGGGCGGCATGGCTGAGCTACCTGCTCACCCCGGCCACGGTGTGCCTTGCCGTGCCGCTATACCAGCAGGTGGAGCTGCTCAAGAAAAACTACCGTGCCATAGTGTGCGGCATCGCGGCCGGGGCCCTTGCAAGCCTCGTCACGGTGTTGCTGCTTGCCCTTGCGTTTGGCTTCGGCCACGAGGCATACGTCACATTCCTGCCAAAGTCCATAACCACGGCCATAGGCATGGGCGTGTCTGAAGAGCTGGGCGGCATAGTGTCGGTCACCGTGGTGTCGATCATTGTCACCGGCGTGCTCGGCAACATCTTCGCCGAGAAGTTCCTAAAGCTGCTGAGGATAGAGGAGCCCATAGCCAAGGGCATAGCCATAGGCAGCAGTTCACACGCCATAGGCACGGCCAAGGCCATGGAGATGGGTGTGGTCGAGGGAGCCACGAGCGGCCTGTCGATAGTGGTGAGCGGCATACTCACGGTGATAGGCGCCTCGGTGTTTGCCCTGTTCCTGTGATGCCGGCCGTGGCCTGGCTGACCGTGGCTGCCGCCGTGGGCTCACATCGAGCAGAAGAGCGTGACGAGGAACGGTACGCTGAAGTCGGTGGCCATGCCGCAGTATATAGACACGGGCACGAGCCTCGGGCCGCATGTGCGGCTTATCACGGGCAGCGTGGTGTCCATGGCCGTGGCCCCTGCAGCCGCTATGGGTGCCAGTGTGCCGAACAGCCTTACGAGCAGCGGTGCCCCGAGCAGTGCAATCATCTCGCGCACAATGTTCGAGAGCAGGGCTATGGTGCCCAGTTCCGTGCCCCGGTAGCCGGTGATGAGCACGCTCGATATGGAGTAGTAGCCCATGCCGCTGCCCACGGCGAGCCATTCGGCCGGACTGTGGCCTCCGGCGAGCATGGCCACGGCCAGGCTTCCGGCCAGGCTGCCCAGTATTGACACGGCCGGCAGCAGTGCCAGTCCGGGGCTTAGGCTGCGGAACCGGGCCAGCATGGTGGTGTCGTTGCCTATGCCGTAGCCCACGAAGAATATCAGTGTGCAGAGCACCTCGAGGCTTATGGCGTCGAGGTCTGCCGTGGCGGGCACGGCGTGAAGCCGGCCCAGCACTATGCCTGCCACGAAGAAACCTATTATTCCGGCATTTGCCTTCATTGCCTGTCCCTCCCTGTCTTTTTCCACAGCAGCCAAGATGCCGCCGCGCTGCCTATGGTGGCAGCCGTGCCGATGGCTGCCGACCGCAGCCCTATCGACCCCAGCGAGTTGAATATGCCGTCGTTCGAGCCAATGCCCAGGCCCAGCATGAAGAGCAGCGCCCAGATGAGCGCCGTCACCACATGCTGCTGCCACCGTGACTTGTGGCGCCTCAGCGCGAAGCCCGCGGCCATGCCGGCGAGCATTGATGATATGACTGTGAACATTGTTTGTCTTAGTGTGGTTAATGCCCTTTGTATATGAATCCGTCTTCCTGGTATATGTGTTCTTCTTCGATGAGCCGCCTCAGTGTGGCGTCAACAGTCTCGGGTGGCTGCTTTATGCCCAGCAGTTCGGTGATGTGGTGGCGCATGCCGTCGCCCAGCAGCCTTTCTATGGCGGCCCTCACCTCTTCGGCCCCGGCTGTGTCGGCAGGGTTGCCTTTGCTTTCGAGGCACACGTCGCAGTGGCCGCAGGGCTGTGCCGTGTCTTCGCCAAAGTAGCCCAGCAGTTGCTGGCTCCGGCATTTGTCGTCGTTGTTGGCGTAGCGCATCATTGCACCGATGCGCTCGGCAAACTGCCTTCGCCTTTCTTCGTAGGCATCTTTGGGGAATACGAGCCTTGCGGGGTCTTCGCGCCTTCGCCTGTACCTGACGACAGGTGTGGCCCTGCGCGGTATGAACTTCAATACCCGTTTGCGGCCGAGCGCCTTCAGCGCCTCGTGCACCTGTGGCTGCATCAGTCCGGCCCGCTGTGCCACGATGCCCTCGTCGATGAAGCGGAAGTCGCTGAACAGTCCACCGTAGCTGCGCAGCAGCGTTATTATCACCTTGTCTTCGTTGGGCGTGTTGTTGGTAAGCCTGTACAGTTCGTCGCGCGTCACGGTCATCATCACCCTCGCAGCGTTGTCCTGCTCTTCGGCGTAATCAATGTATCCGGCGCGGTCGAGAATCTTCAGCGCCGAGTTCACCCTCAGCGGGAAGTGCTTGAACGTATGGCAGAATTTCTCGATGTTAAACTCAAACGTGATGTTCTCGCCATAGCCCTCGGCCACCTGGAAGAAATACGCCAAGTGCTCATACACCTTGCGTATGTATTCTTTTTCAGGGAAATTGTCGTCGATGCGCTTTGCCAGCTTCCGGCTGTCGGCCCCGTTGTACAGCAGCACGGCATAGGCTTTCGCGCCGTCGCGGCCCGCCCGGCCAGCCTCCTGGAAGTAGGCCTCCAGGCTGTCGGGGCAGTCGGTGTGTATCACCGTGCGCACGTCGGGCTTGTCGATGCCCATGCCGAAGGCGTTGGTGGCCACCATCACGCGTGCCTTGTCGCTTACCCATGCCTTCTGCCGGGCGTCTTTGTCGGCGTTGTCGAGTCCGGCGTGGTAGTAGGTGGCGCTAATGCCTTGCCCGGCCAGGTATTCGGCCACCTCCTTGGCCTTGGCCCTGCTGCGCACGTAAACGATGGCCGGCCCGTCGACGCGCTGCAGTATGTGCAGGGCCTCGGCTTCCTTGTCGGCAGAGTGCCTCACCACGTAGGCCAGGTTTTTGCGCTCGAAGCTCATCCTGAACACGTTGTGGCTGCCGAAGCCCAGCTTGTCTTGTATGTCGTCGACCACTGCCGGTGTGGCCGTGGCCGTGAGCGCCAGCACCGGCACCCCGGGCAGCATGGCCCTGATGTCGGCTATGCGCAGGTATGACGGCCTGAAGTCGTAGCCCCACTGGCTGATGCAGTGGGCCTCGTCGACGGTCACGAAGCACACCTTGATGTGCCGCAGCTTGGTGCAGAACAGTTCAGACGACAGCCGCTCGGGCGACACATACAAAATCTTAATCGCCCCGAAGACACAGTTCTCGAGCGTGGCCAGAATCTCGTCGTGGGTAAGTCCGGTGTGTATGGCCGCTGCCGCTATGTTGCGCCGCCTGAGGTTCATCACCTGGTCTTTCATGAGGGCAATGAGCGGTGTGATTACTATGCACACCCCCGTCATGGCCAGCGCCGGCACCTGGAACGTTATCGACTTGCCCCCGCCTGTGGGCATGAGTCCCAGCGTGTCGCGCCCGCTGCTTATGCTTTCTATTATCTCGCGCTGTATTCCACGGAAGCCGGCGTAGCCCCAGTATTTCTGAAGTATGTTGTCAAACTTGTCTTGCATGGCCCGTAGTTGTGGCTTGGCGTTGTCACTGCAGGGCTTCCTGGCTGTCGTCCGACGGCTTGATGTCTTCTATCTGCAGTTGCGCCTCGCCCCGCTTGTAAACATTTTCCTCTATGGTGTATACTATGTCGAAGCTGCGCTTGCTCTTGATGTACCTTGCTGCGGCGCTCTGGCCGAAGGCTATGCCGTTCATCACGTTGCTCGACTTGCTGTCTACAAGCTCGAGCTTGATGTGCTCCTGGTTGCGGCCCACCACCTTGCTTGTGCCATAGTCGTAGACGTTGCGGGTGCAGAACAGCGGCTTGGGGTTGTATGGCCCGTGCGGAGCGAACTTCTTTAGGTCGGCGTGCATCTTCTTGGTGATGTCCTTGAAGTCTATCATCTCTTCGATGTCGAGTATGGCCTGCGTCTGCTCCGGCTGTATGTGGTCGTCGACATACTGCTGGAAGCGCCGCCTGAACTCAGGTATGTTCGACGTCTTCATCGACAGTCCGGCGGCGTAGGTGTGGCCCCCGAAGTTTTCGAGCAGGTCGCGGCAGCTCTTTATGGCCTCGTATATGTCGAACCCGGCCACGCTCCTGGCCGAGCCCGTGGCCATGCCGTTGCTCAGCGTCATCACCACCGTGGGCCTGAAGTACAGCTCGGTGAGCCTCGATGCCACTATGCCCACCACGCCTTTCTTCCAGTTTTCGCCGTAGAGCACTATCGACGACAGGTGCTGCTGGTTTTCGAGCTTGGCAACGATGAGGTTGGCCTCTTCGGTCATCTGCTTGTCTACGTCCTTGCGCTGCTCGTTGTATTCGTTGATGAGCCCGGCCTCCTTCATTGCCCTGTTCAGGTCTTTCTCCACGAGCAGCTCCACGGCCTCGCGCCCGTTCTGCATCCTGCCCGAGGCGTTGATGCGCGGCCCTATCTTGAACACTATGTCGCTCATGGTCAGTTCGCGCCCCGTCAGGGCGCACACCTCGATGATGGCCTTGAGGCCCACCGACGGGTTTTGGTTGAGCTGCTTCAGCCCGTGGTAAGCCAGTATGCGGTTTTCGCCCGTCACCGGCACTATGTCCGAGGCTATGCTCACGGCGCAGAAGTCGAGCAGGGGTATGAGCCTTGAGAAAGGTATGCCGTTGTTCTTGGCGAAGGCCTGCATGAGCTTGAACCCCACGCCGCATCCCGACAGGTGGCTGAAGGGGTAGGTGGAGTCGGGGCGCTTGGGGTTGAGTATGGCTACGGCCGGGGGCATCTCCTCGTCGGGCACGTGGTGGTCGCAGATGATGAAGTCAATGCCCAGCGTCTTGGCGTAGGCAATCTCGTCGATGGCCTTGATGCCGCAGTCGAGCACGATGATGAGCTTCACCCCTGTTGCCTTGGCGTAGTCTATTCCCTTGCGGCTCACCCCGTAGCCTTCTTCGTAGCGGTCGGGTATGTAGTAGTCCATGTTTGAGTAGAACTGCTGCAGGAACTTGTAGACCAGCGCCACCGCCGTGCACCCGTCGACGTCGTAGTCGCCGTAGACCATGATGCGCTCCTTGCGCCCCATGGCGTCGTTGAGCCTGTCGACGGCCACGTCCATGTCGTTCATCAGGAACGGGTCGTTGAGTTCGTTGAGCATGGGCCGGAAGAAGCGCTTGGCAGCCGACTCGGTCCTGATGCCCCGGCGTATTAGCAAGTCGGCCAGTATGGGGCTCATGCCTATTTTCTCAGCCAGCTCCTTCGCGGCCTTTTCCTCCTCTGTTGTCTGTGGTTTGTAATTCCATTTAAAATGCATTATATATGTTTTTTCTTTTCTTCTTTGTCTGTGCGTTTGGCCTGTCATTGGCCGAATCGGCTTGTAAAGTTACAAAGAAAAAACTATATATGTGTGTATTTTCCAAAGTTTTTGCTTTTTTTGCCCAAAATGCGGTGGGGCCGTGCTGCCTCATTGACGCAGCGCGTGCGGGCATGGGGACATGTCCCCTTGTGCCCGCACGCCGTTGTGTGTGCCGGTTGCGCCTGTGCTCCGGGCCGGCTTTCGGTCAGCCTTTCCAGAGCCCGTGCAGGTTGCAGTATTCGCGTGCGCTGACGGCCTTGGCGTCGGTCTTGAATTCTGCCACCGGCTTGTCGCCCGGCTTGAGGTATTTCCTCATGGTCTCGGTCTCGGTGCAGAGCTCAATCCACTCTATGTAGTGTGCGTCGAGCATGGGGTGCTCGGTGCTGCCCACGGTCACCCTGTATCCGTCGGCTGTCTTCTCTATCACTGGCACGTGCTTCTCAACGGCTGCGTCGGTGGTGTTCTCGGCTATGAGGTCCATCGGCTGGCCGCAGCACGACAGTGTGCCGCCTGCCGGGTGAAGTACTTCTACGATGTTGCCGCATACGGCGCATTTATAAATTTGTCCTTGCTTTGTCATTGTTCTTGATTTTTTTGTTGTTTACATTGTTCTTGTTCTCGGTGGATGGCGGGGCGTCGCCCTGTGGCCCGTGGGCCGTGGCTGCTGTTTCCGCCAACCATCAGCAAAGATACGAAATAAAGTTCGGGAATGCTAATTTTTTGCGGATAATGTTGCGGTGTGCTTGGTTAAAAAATGATAAAGCGGCATTGTGGCCTCTTTCCGTGCCTGTCGTTGCGGGCTGGGGGAGCATGGGGGAGTGCTTGAAGGTGTGTTGAAAGTTTTTGTTAAAAAATGTCGCCAACGTTTGCTTGTTTGCCAAAATATGTGTAACTTTGCGGCCGGTTTGGTTCCGTAGCTCAGTTGGATTAGAGCAACGCCCTTCTAAGGCGTGGGTCCAGGGTTCGAATCCCTGCGGAATCACACTTTGCAACAAGCTGCATGTCAATGATATGCAGCTTGTTTTCTATTTAGGAGTTAAGGAGTTATTTAGGAGTTAAGGAGCTATTTAGGAGTTAAGGAGTTAGGTAGTGAAGGAGTTAAGACAATAGTTTTTGTGTATTATGGGGGTAGAGGGAGGTAGATGGAGGTAGACGGAGTTACAAGGAGGTAGAGGACAATAGCATTGACTGTCTCTTCCTGTAACACTTTCCACATGCCCCTGGGTTCTCGTGCTCACAAAACTATTGTCTTAACTCCTTCACTACCTAACTCCTTAACTCCTGAAAACAATTCCTTTGAAAACAATTCCTTGAATATTGCCATTGTCTTCTAACTCCTTAACTCCCTGTACGCTCCCCCTATGTTTGTCGGGTGGACCGGGTTATAGGAGTTAGAGGGCAATAGTGCCGCCGGGTAGGGAGTAAGAATTAGGGAGTAAGAATTAGGGAGTAAGAATTAGGGAGTAAGAATTAGGGAGTAAGAATTAGGGAGTAAAAATTAGGGAGTAAGAATTAGGAAGTAAGAATTAAGAGTTAAAGTTAAGAGTTAGGAATTAAGTAGCAAGACTATTGTCTTAACTCCTTAACTTCCTAACTCCTTAACTCCTAACAAGTCTCCTTGACTCCTAACAAGTCTCCTAAACTCTTAATCCTTGACTTTTATCAGGTCGACCGAGCGCTTCAGGAATGCGTCGAGGGCGGCTCCCTTTAGCATGCCGTTCTGCAGCAGTGCCAGGTCGATGAGTTGGTGCACTATGCTGTTGCCCTTGGCATAGTCGGCCAGCACGGCCTTCTTCTTGTCGCGCTGCTCGCCCACGGCCTTCTCGGTGTTGGCCAGGTCGTCTTTCTCTTCCTGCGTTATCTCCTCGGGCTTCTTCTTGCCCTGGCTCTGGTGTATGGCGGCGAGCCTGGCCTGCTGTCCTTTCAGTTCACTGACGATGGGCTTCAGCGCCTCGGCGGTGGCGTTGTCGCAGTCGGCCAGCACCTTCTTGATGAGCGGGTGGTCGCTGTTGAGCACCATGCTGTAGCTGTCGGGCATCTGTGCATAGAATCCCATGCCCGACTGGAAGCGGCTGATGTCCTTCATTCGCCGCATGTATTCGCTTTGGGTTATTACCACGGGCTGTGCCTGCTCACCCATGGCCTGCACCTCGACATAGATCTCGGCCTTGTCGAGCTTTGGCAGTTGGCTGCTGAACACAGATGACAGATTGTCAGCCTCGTCGGCCTCCAGCTCTGTCTTCTTGGCGTCGTCCTTGGCGATGAGCCTGTCGGTCACGTCGCCGTCCACCCTGGTGAAGCGGCTCTTCTCAAACTTCTGCTCGAGCATCGATATTGCCGGCACGTCGAGCTGCCCGTCGAGCAGCAGCACGCTGTAGCCCTTGGCGCGGGCAGCCTCGATGTAGCTGTACTGCTCTTCCTTGTTGGTGGCGTAGAGGTAGATGAGCTGTCCGTCCTTGTCGGTCTGGTTGTCTTTGATTAGCGTGCGGTATTCGTCGAAGGTGAAATGCTTGCCCTCGGTGTCCTTGAACAGGGCGAAGTCTTTGGCCCTGTCGTAGAAGCTCTCCTCGCTCAGCATGCCGTAGTTGATGAAGAGCTTCAGGTCGTCCCATTTCTCCTCGTAAGCCTTGCGGTCTTCCTTGAATATCCCCTGCAGCCTGTCGGCCACCTTCTTGGTGATGTAGGTGGATATCTTCTTCACGTCGCGGTCGCTCTGCAGGTACGAGCGGCTCACGTTGAGCGGTATGTCGGGCGAGTCGATCACTCCGTGCAGCAGGGTGAGGAACTCGGGCACGATGCCCTCTACCTGGTCGGTGACGAACACCTGGTTGCAGTACAGCTGTATCTTGTTGCGCTGCAGGTCGATGTTCGACTTTATCCTCGGGAAGTAGAGTATGCCGGTGAGGTTGAATGGATAGTCGACGTTGAGGTGAATCCAGAACAGGGGCTCGTCCTGCATGGGGTAGAGCGTGCGGTAGAACTGCTTGTAGTCGTCGTCCTTGAGCGTGCTGGGGGCCTTGGTCCACAGCGGCTCCACGCTGTTTATGATGTTGTCTTCGTCGGTGTCCACCTGCTTGCCGTCTTTCCATTCGGTCTTCTTGCCGAAGGCTATTGGCACGGGCATGAACTTGCAGTACTTGTCGAGCAGGCCCTGCAGCTTGTGCTTGTCGAGAAACTCCTTGCTGTCGTCGTCTATGTGCAGCACGATGTCGCTGCCGCGGCCGTCGCGCTCGGCGTCGTCAATCTCGTATGCGGGGCTGCCGTCGCAGCTCCACTTCACGGCCTTGGCCCCCTCGCGGTAGCTGCGGGTGATTATCTCGACCTTCTTGCTCACCATGAACGACGAGTAGAAGCCCAGTCCGAAGTGGCCTATTATGTTGTTGGCGTTGTCCTTGTATTTCTCGAGGAAGTCGTTGACGCCCGAGAAGGCTATCTGGTTGATATACTTGTCAATCTCTTCCTCGGTCATGCCGATGCCCCTGTCGCTGATGGTTATGGTGCCGGCCTTCTCGTCTACCGATATGCGCACGGTCAGGTCGCCCAGCTCGCCCTTGAAGTCGCCGTTTTCGGCCAGTGTCTTCATCTTCTGCGTGGCGTCTACGGCGTTTGAAACCATTTCGCGCAAGAATATCTCATGGTCTGAGTAGAGGAACTTTTTGATGACGGGGAATATGTTCTCTGTGGTAACCCCGATGTTGCCTTTTTGCATGATATGTCTTAGTTGTTATGTTTATTGGTCATTGTGCCTTGGTGTGCCGCCTGCCCTTGCCGGGCAGCAGCAACCGATGGTTTGTTTGCAAATAGCGTGCCAAACTGCTTGGCGGGGCCCTGTCGCGGTAGTTGCCTGCCTTGCGGCTGGTTGTGGTGGCTGTGGCTGTGGCCGGTGGCTCGGGCGTTGGTGACAAGTGGTGACACCAAAGTTACGGTTTGTCTGTTTTACGGTATAGTGCCAAATGTAATAGTATATATAGATATCTATTACATTTTGGCACTACTATACCTACCGTATTCCCGCCTGTCCCTGGTTGTCACCATGTGTCTGCCTTGGCCATCCTGCCGCTGCCTGTCGTTGCCAGTGCGGTTGCCCGTCGGCAGGCTGCTTGCCGCTTGCTTGTCCACACGGTGTGCCAGGCCGGCATGAAGGCGGGCGGCAGGCGGTTGTCGGGCCACGAGGCTGACGGCTGCCGCCGTGGCCCGAATCGGTTTCCGGGTGCCTCGGCCGGGGTGGGGCAGTGCCCGGGCAGCCGCCCCGCGGCGGCCGGTGCAGTATGGCCGGTCGATGTGGGCCGTCCGGCCTTCACGTATGGCCCTTGCCGCGGTGCGGTTCGGCCCGTGCCGTGGCGCGTGGGTGGCTTGGTTGTCGCCGGGGTGGTGTTTTTTCCGTCTGGAAAAGGGGAATTTTTGTTTTCTGCACAATTTTCCACCGCCATTATTTGCATCTTGTCGTCTTTATGTGTTATCTTTGCAATAGATAATCAGCAACCCGGGCAACCATGGGCCAGGCCCCCTTGGCGCCCGCTTGCGTTATCCACGCAAAAACAACGCCGTAAGCCTCGGCCGCCCGGCGCGTCCCGCTCCTGCGCGGCGGGGCATTACTGAAAAACTAAAACTATAACGAACCAATGACAGAAACCTCTAAGAACCTGATAGCCGAATACTACGCGCTCCATCTCGGCGAGTTAAGGGCCTTCGTGGCCAAGTGCACCGGCAGCCCCGCCGACAGCGAGGACATGGTGCAGACAATATTCCTGCGGCTGCTGCAGACCGACAAGATGATATCGGCCGTCACGCTGCCGTGCCTGGTCTACTCGGCGGCACGCAACATCGTGGCCGACTACTGGCGCCACCGCAAGTCGGTGGAGCGGCACGAGACTTACGTGAAGAGCCACTGCGACTGTGGCACCGACAGCGGGCCGGCATCGGTGTATGCGCCGGCCGAGATAATGCAACTGCTCGAGAGGGGCATGGCACGGCTGTCGCCCAAGTCGAGGCGCATCTACACCATGAGCGTGGTGGGCGGCATGCGGGTGTCTGAGATATCCGACACGCTCGGCGTGGCCTACAAGAGCGTTGAAAACAGGCTCGGGGCCGCCCGCAAGGAGATGAGGCGGTATATGAGCCGTATGCTTGCCTGAGGCATGCCCCCGGCGAGGGGCGCGGCCAGCGCCGGCAGTCGCCCCAAGGCCGGAAATATTGACCGGCAGGCAAAGAAATGAGCGAATGATGCCGCGGTTTGGCGGAAAAGTTGTACTTTTGCATTGTTTTAACGCTTTAGGACAACACAGATTATGTTTTCAAAGAAAAAAAGATGGCACGCCCTGCCCGGGCAGGAGCTCACCGAGCTTGACAAGCAGGTGATGTACTGGGAGAAGAAAGGCAAGCTCGTGCCAACGCGCGACCTGGTGAAGACGCCCGAGCAGATAGAGGGCATACGCCGCAGCGGCGTGGTCAACACGGGCGTGCTCGACGAGGTGGCCCGCCGTATTCACGCCGGCATGACCACGCTCGAGATAGACCGTATTTGCCACGACTATTGCGTGGGCCATGGCGGGGTGCCGGCATGCCTCGGCTACGAGGGATTCCCCAAGAGCGTTTGCGTGAGCATCAACGAGGTGGTGTGCCACGGCATACCCAAGGACACCGTGGTGCTCAAGGAGGGCGACATCGTCAACGTTGACTTCACAACCATACTCGACGGCTACTACGCCGACGCTTCACGCATGTATGTCATCGGAAAGACAACACCCGAGAAGGAGCAGCTCGTCAGGGTGGCCCGGGAGTGCCTCGAGATAGGGGCCGAGGCCGCCAAGCCTTACTGCTTCGTGGGCGACATAGGCCACGCCATACAGAAGCACGCCGAGAAATACCACTACGGGGTGGTGCGCGACCTGTGCGGCCACGGCGTGGGGCTTCAGTTCCACGAGGAGCCCGAGGTGTTGCACTTCGGCCACCGCGGCACGGGCATGCTGCTCGTGCCGGGCATGGTGTTCACCATAGAGCCCATGATCAACATGGGCACGTGGAAGGTGTTCATCGACGCCGACGACGAGTACGGCTGGGAGGTGATTACGGGCGACGAGAAACCCAGCGCCCAGTGGGAGCACACTTTCCTCATGACCGAACACGGGGTTGAGATACTGTCATACTGATAACGGATGCTATGGAAAAGAACAAAGACATATATATATTAGGCATAGAGAGCAGCTGCGACGACACCTCGGCTGCCGTGCTGCGCGACGGGGTGCTGCTGAGCAACGTCACCGCCAGCCAGGATGTGCACAAGGCCTACGGTGGCGTGGTGCCCGAGCTGGCCTCGAGGGCCCACCAGCAAAACGTGGTGCCGGTGGTCGACCAGGCCCTCAAGCGGGCGGGCATCACCAAAGACAGGCTGTCGGCCGTGGCCTTCACCCGCGGGCCGGGGCTCATGGGCTCGCTGCTCGTGGGCGTGAGCTTCGCCAAGGGGTTCGCGCGCTCGCTGGGCATACCGCTCATCGATGTCAACCACCTGCAGGGCCATGTCATGGCGCATTTCATCAAAGAGAGCGACGACGACACTTCGGCGCCGCCGCTGCCATTCATCTGCCTGCTCGTGAGCGGGGGCAACTCGCAGATTGTCAGGGTCAACGCCTACAACGACATGGAGGTGCTGGGCCAGACCATCGACGACGCCGCAGGCGAGGCCATCGACAAGTGCTCGAAGGTGATGGGGCTGGGATACCCCGGGGGGCCAATCATCGACAGGCTCGCAAGGCAGGGCAACCCGCTGGCTTACAAGTTTGCCGAACCGCAGATACCGGGCCTCGACTACAGCTTCAGCGGCCTCAAGACGTCGTTCCTCTACTCGCTGCGCGACTGGGTGGCGGCAGAGCCCGACTTCATCGAGCGCCACAAGGAAGACCTGGCCGCAAGCCTTGAGCACACCATAGTAGACATACTCATGAAGAAACTGCGCAAGGCTGTCAAGCAGACCGGTGTAAAGCACGTGGCCGTGGCCGGAGGGGTGAGCGCCAACAACGGGCTCAGGGCCGCCTTCCGCGACCATGCCGAACGGTACGGCTGGACCATATACATACCAAAGTTCAGCTACACCACCGACAACGCCGCAATGATTGCCATCACGGGCTACTACAAGTACCTCGACGGGGTGCATTGCAGCATCGACGCACCGGCGTTCTCGAAGGTGACGTTCCAATAGACAAACAGACTTACTACACTCATACATACACAAAAGCACATCATGGAGTTTGAAAGCAAGATAATAAGCAGGGAGATAAGCCAGCTGCTTTGGGAGAGGGAGCAGACGCTCGGCACCGCCGAGAGCTGCACCGGCGGGCGCATAGCCGAGGCCATCATTTCGGTGCCCGGGGCGTCGAAGTATTTCAAGGGGGGCATCATTTCTTACGCCAACGAGATAAAGGAGCGCATGCTCGGGGTGCCCCACGAACTCATCGAAGAGAAGACGGCCGTTTGCGAAGAGGTGGCCGTGGCAATGGTCGAGGGGGCTTGCAGGGCTCTGTGCACCGACTTCGCCATAGCCGCAACCGGGCTGGCCGGGCCCACAGGTGGGTCGAAGGAGATACCCGTAGGCACCATCTGGGTGGCGTGCGGATCGCCGGGCAGCGTCAGGACGCTCAAGGTCGAAGAGGACCACGGGCGTGACATCAACCTGGCCATAGCCACAAAGAAGGCCATGCAACTGTTCCTCGACTTCCTGCGGGAAGAAGAAACCGAGCAGGCCGGCGACAACGGCGGAGGGGCAGGCGAGTGACCGCGCCGAGCCGCGGGCAGCACCGCAAGCTCTGGCTGCCGACACAACGCCAGCAAGGCCGGCACATGGTGACAGCGAAAGAAAAAAATCATTAAAACGCTGATTTTTAGGGCAAATATTTTGTTTTTAGAAAAAAATGCCGTACCTTTGCAACCTGTTTGGAATAAGTTACTAAAAAGAACAAAGAAAACTTAGATAGAAATGTCGAAGATTTGTCAGATTACGGGTAAGAAGGCACAGATAGGCAACCATGTGTCTCACTCAAAGCACCGCACAAAGCGCAGCTTTGACGTTAACCTTTTCAGAAAGAAGTTCTACTATGTTGAGGAGAACTGCTGGATAAGCTTGAAGATCAGCGCTGCAGGCCTCCGCTTGATTAACAAGGTAGGGCTCGACGCTGCATTGAAGCAAGCCGTCTCCAAAGGATACTGCGACTGGAAGGAAATAAAAGTGATAGGAGACTAATTCATTATGGCAAAGAAAGTTAAAGGCAACCGCGTACAGGTTATACTGGAGTGCACTGAGATGAAGAACAGTGGACTGCCCGGCACAAGCCGCTATGTCACCACGAAGAACCGCAAGAACACTCCCGACAGGATGGAGCTCATGAAGTACAACCCCATCCTCAAGAAGATGACTCTCCACAAAGAGATTAAATAATTTTTTAAAGGCACTTTACACATGGCAAAGAAAACCGTCGCAACCCTCCACGAAGGCTCAAAGGATGGTCGCGCTTACTCAAAAGTGATAAGGATGGTCAAGAGCCCGAAGACGGGTGCTTACATCTTTGATGAGCAGATGGTTCCCAACGAGGCCGTAAAGGACTTCTTCAAGAACTAAGATACTTTTATTCATAACATCCGGCAGGCCACCCCACGACTGGGTGGCCTGCTTGCTGTTTTGTATGGTGGCTGTCTCCCAGCCCTCCCAGCTCTCTCAGCTCTCCCAGCTCTCTCAGTCCTCCCAGCTCTCGCAGCCCTCGCAGTCCTCCCAGCTCTCCCAGTCCTCCCAGCTCTCCCAACTTCCGGTATACCCCCTGTTTTATCCCCATAATCTTTCCGACTCTCGGTTTTTATTCGTATCTTTGCAGATGATAAGTGCATACCGGCGCCCAGGGGCCCGTGCCCCGCGCCGGCCGGCATTGTCTCAGCACAAAATATCGCGATATGGGAATATTCGGCTTTTTCAACAAAAACAAGAAAGAAACGCTCGACAAAGGTCTAGAGAAGACCAAGACAAGCGTCTTCGACAAACTGGCCCGAGCAGTGGCCGGCAAGTCGAAGGTTGACGACGATGTGCTCGACAACCTCGAGGAGGTGCTCATCACGAGCGACGTCGGAGTGGACACCACCCTCAAGATCATCAAGCGCATCGAAGAGCGCGTGGCGCGTGACAAGTACATCAGCACATCAGAGCTCAACGGCATACTCCGCGACGAGATAGCGGCGCTGCTGGCCGAGAACAACTCCGACGACAACGACAACTGGGAACTGCCCGCCGACCATTCGCCATACGTGATACTCGTCGTAGGCGTCAACGGGGTGGGCAAGACCACCACCATAGGCAAGCTGGCTTACCAGTTCAAGAAAGCCGGCAAGAAAGTATACCTCGGCGCTGCCGACACCTTCCGTGCCGCAGCCGTAGAGCAACTGTGCATATGGGGCGAGCGCGTCGGCGTGCCAGTCATCAAGCAGCAGATGGGCAGCGACCCCGCGTCGGTGGCATTCGACACGCTCAGCAGCGCCAAGGCCAACGGGGCCGACGTGGTGCTCATCGATACCGCCGGCCGACTGCACAACAAAGTTGGCCTGATGAACGAGCTTAAGAAAATCAAGGACGTCATGAAGAAGGTGCTGCCACAGGCACCCGACGAGGTGATGCTCGTGCTCGACGGTAGCACAGGGCAGAACGCCTTCGAGCAGGCCAAGCAGTTCTCGGCCGTCACACAGATTACATCGCTGGCCATCACCAAGCTCGACGGCACAGCCAAGGGCGGGGTGGTCATAGGCATCAGCGACCAGCTCAAGGTGCCTGTCAAGTACATCGGACTTGGCGAGGGCATGGAAGACCTGCAGCTCTTCAGCAAGCGCCAGTTTGTGGATTCGTTATTCAAGAAAGACTGACAGTGAAGAAGCCAACGGTAGACATCATAACCATGGGGTGCTCCAAGAACCTCGTGGACAGCGAGACGCTCATGGGGCTCTTCGAGGCCAACGGATACAGCTGCACGCACGACAGCGACACGCCCGAGGGCGACATAGTGGTTATCAACACGTGCGGATTCATCGAAGACGCCAAGCAGGAAAGCATCGACACCATTCTCGAGTTCGCCCAGGCCAAGGAAGAGGGGCGCATCAGTCGCCTCTATGTGATGGGGTGCCTGTCGCAGCGTTACAAGGCGGAGCTCGAGGCAGAGATACCACAGGTAGACAAGTATTACGGCAAGTTTGACTACAAGCAGCTCATTGCCGACATGGGCAACCCGGGCACCGAGGTGTGCGGCGCCACGCGCCATGTCACCACGCCCCGCCATTACGCTTACCTGAAGATCAGCGAGGGCTGCGACCGCACATGCGCCTACTGCGCAATACCCATCATGACCGGAAGGCATGCCAGCCGCCCCGTCGACGAGATAGTGGCCGAGGTGGAACAGCTCGTGGCCGGGGGCACCACAGAGTTCCAGGTGATAGCCCAGGAACTGACATACTACGGCGTCGACATCGACGGCAGGCAGCACATTGCCGAGCTCGTCGACAGGATAGCGTCGGTGCCGGGCGTGCAGTGGGTGAGGCTGCACTACGCCTACCCGGCGCATTTCCCTTGGGATTTGCTCAAGGTCATGGCCGAAAGGCCCAATGTGTGCCGTTACCTCGACATAGCCCTGCAGCACATCTCTGACAACATGCTGTCGAGAATGCGTCGCAACGTCACCAAGGACGAGACATACAGGCTCGTCGAGCGACTGCGCGCCGAGGTGCCGGGCATACACATCAGGACAACGCTCATGGTGGGATTCCCGGGCGAGACCGACGACGACTTCGACCAGCTGATGGACTTTGTGCGCTGGGCACGGTTCGAGCGCATGGGGGCCTTTGCTTATTCAGAGGAAGACGGCACTTACTCTGCCGAACACTACGCCGACGACGTGCCGCCCGAGGTGAAGCAGCGGCGGCTCGACAGGCTCATGGCGCTGCAACAGGAAATCAGCGCCGAGGTGGAGGCTGCAAAGGTGGGCAGTGTCATGAAGGTGGTCATTGACCGCCGTGAGGGCGACTACTACGTGGGCCGCACGGAGTTCTGCTCGCCGGAGGTCGACCCCGAGGTGCTGCTGCCCGCAGCCGAGCGGAAACTGGCCGTGGGCCACTATTACGATGCCAAGATAACAGGTGCGGAGGAATTTGACCTCTATGCCACAACAATATTCGACTGACTCTGTTTCTCATGAACAACAAGGATTTTATAGCCGAACTGTCGCGGCGCACAGGATACACCGCAGCCGCAACGCAGAAGATGGTCAACACCATCGTCGACGCGCTCGGCGATGCTTTCCAGGACGGCACCGCGGTGGCCATCGACGACTTCGGAACCTTCGACGTGCGCAAGAAGATGGAGCGCATAATGGTCAACCCGAGCACGCAGCAGCGGATGCTCGTGCCCCCGAAGCTGGTGCTGGGCTTCAGGCCCGTAGACGACTGGAAAGACAAGGTTAAGACACAATTGCAATGACACTGCCGCCCATGAACATGATTACTGTGCAGGAGCTGGCCCGTGTGCTGGCCGAGAGAAAGAAGCTCGAAGAGAGCGTGGCACGCTCGTTCGTGTCCACGATGTTCGACGTGGTGCGCGTTGCCCTCGAACGTGACAAGCTGGTCAAGGTGAAGGGGCTGGGCACGTTCAAGCTCATTGAGGTGAGCGCCAGGGAAAGCGTCAACGTTAACAGTGGCGAGCGCATGCTCATTGGCAGTTACGGAAAGATTACATTCACGCCCGACTCCATAATGAAGGAGATTGTCAACAAGCCCTTCTCGCAGTTTGAGACCGTGGTGCTCAACGATGGGGTGGAGTTCGACGACATAGAGCAGCAGGGGAGTGAACCCGTGCCGGAACCGGCCGTAGAGTCTGATGGCGACATTTCCGAAGGCTATGCCGACTCGGATGCCGAGCAAGAGGCTGAACCGGCGGCCGAAATCGATACCGAACCCGATGCCGGCGATGGCAGCGGCATGAACGGCAATGCTGCCAATGGCCTTGGGCAGGAGGGTGCGTCTCGTGAGCCGGATGGTGGTCTTGCCGGGCCCGAAGCTGTCGACGGTGGCTCTTCCGGCCCAGACGCCGCAGATGTGGAGGCCGGGCCCGAAGCTACGGGCGCCACGTCCGTGGCAGGGCCTTCTGTCGGGGCTGTGACCGATGCCGGCGACAAACGTGCCGCAGCTGGGTCTTTGGAAAACCACGCGCAACCTGCTGCCGTCAGCGTGGCTGGCCCCGATGCGGGGCAGTCTTCGGCTTCGGATGCCGAAGCCCAGGCAGAGGCAGACGCTGGCGAGACCGTCATTCCGGCCGTTGACCGTGTGGAAGAGAGCGCCGGCGGGACAGGCATTTCCCCTTCTTCGCCAACAGCATGTGCGGAAAAGGCAGACGATGGCGAGGCTGTGCCCGTGCCGGAGACCGGAGGTCGGGGGCGCGGCGTGCGCGCGGCTATGCTCAGCCTGCTGGTTGTGGTGCTCATGGCTGCATCGGCTTACGGCGGCTATCTGTTCGGGCTCTACAAAGCCTACGGCCCGGCCCTGGCCAAGGACGGCAGCCGCGGGCAGACCGCTACGCAGGCAAAGCCGGCGGAACAGCCGGTAAAGAGTGTGCAGCCTGCCGCAACAGCCGACTCGGCCGCGGCGAAGGCTGCACCTGCCGATACCGCCACGGCGGTGCCACCTGCTGTCAAGGCCGCTGCCCCCGCGGAGAAAGCAGCAGGCAATGATGAAGGTGGCAAGGCCCGGCCTGCCGAGGCCAAGGCGTTCGACCCGGCAAAGTATGACGCCATAGACAGCAGGGTGCGCACAGGTGCATACCGCATAGTGGGCACCGACCGCGTGGTAAGAGTGAAGCAGGGCGAGAGCCTGCAGCGCATCAGCGACCGCATGCTCGGCCCGGGCATGGAGTGCTACATAGAAGTTTACAACGGCCTGTCTGCCAATGCCGACCTCAAGGAGGGGCAGGCGCTGAAGATACCCAAGCTTGAACTGCGCAAGAAACGGCGTTAGGGCCGCGGCGGTTTCCGGCAGCACAACACGGTTGGGTGTTGGCGGAAACCGCGCTCAGGTCACAGTCGCCGTTGTTAACAGACACAGGGCGGAACCGGCCGACTTGGGCATAAAGCCCGCCTGCGGAGCCCATGGGCGCCGGTGGCGGGCCTGAGTTGTGCCGGGGCGGTGCTACCGATGCCGCGTGGCTGCCGGCCACAGCCTTATTGCCCGTGTCTGACGCGCATTTTGCCTATTCTGAAAAGTTTCTTAAAATGTAGTGTCTGAAAAACGTTTTTAATATAATTTAGATAGCTATATTCCGTTTTCACCCACTTATTGAGTATTTTTGCACCTACTTTTAAGCAGCATAGAACATAAACAACAAATAGACACATAATTATGGCAGAAGCTATTGATATCCGCGAACTTAACCTGCGGATAGAACAACAAAGCGCGTTTGTTACCAACCTCACCTCCGGCATGGATAGGGTGATAGTGGGCCAGAAGCACCTGGTGGACACCTTGCTCATCGGTTTGCTCAGCGATGGGCACATACTGCTCGAAGGCGTGCCCGGACTGGCCAAGACGTTGGCAATCAAAACATTGGCCCAACTTATTGATGCCGACTACAACCGAATCCAGTTTACACCCGATTTGTTGCCTGCCGACGTAATCGGAACGATGATATACTCTCAGAAAGAAGAGAAGTTCCAGGTGAAGAAAGGCCCGGTGTTTGCCAACTTCGTGCTGGCCGACGAAATAAACCGCGCCCCGGCCAAGGTGCAGAGCGCACTGCTCGAGTCGATGCAGGAGAAGCAGGTGACCATAGGCAGCGAGACGTTCGGGCTGCCGGAGCTGTTCCTTGTCATGGCCACGCAGAACCCCATCGAGCAGGAAGGTACCTACCCGCTGCCCGAGGCCCAGGTTGACCGCTTCATGCTGAAGGTGGTGATAAGCTATCCCACGATAGACGAGGAAAAGAAAATCATACGCGAGAACATTGCCGGCAGCCTGCCAAAGGTGATGCCAGTGACCACGGCCGCCGAGATACTGCAGGCGCGCAGCGTGGTGCGCGAGGTGTACATCGACGAGAAGATAGAGCAGTACATTGCCGACATCGTGTTTGCCACGCGCTATCCCGACCGCTACGGGCTCAAGGAGCTCAAGGACATGATAGCCTTTGGCGGCAGCCCCCGCGCCAGCATCAGCCTTGCAAAGGCGTCGAGGGCATACGCGTTTATCAAGCGCCGCGGCTACGTGGTGCCCGAAGACGTGCGCGCTATCGCCCACGACGTGCTCCGCCACCGCATCGGCCTGACCTACGAGGCCGAGGCCAGCAGCGTGACAAGCGAGGAAATCATCAGCCGGATAATAAATAAGGTTGAAGTGCCTTGACGATGGAAGCCCAGGAGATTATAAAGAAAGTACGCAAAATCGAGATCAAGGCCCGCGGGCTGAGCTCGAACATCTTCGCCGGGCAGTACCACACGGCGTTCAAGGGCCGTGGCATGGCTTTCAGCGAGGTGCGCGACTACCAGTTTGGCGACGACGTGCGCGACATCGACTGGAATGTCACCGCCCGCTTCCACCGCCCCTATGTCAAGGTGTTCGAGGAGGAGCGTGAGCTCACGGTGATGCTTCTCATCGACGTGAGCGGCTCGCTCGACTTCGGCACGCGCCGCCAGATGAAGCGCGACATGGTGACGGAGATTGCCGCCACGCTGGCTTTCAGCGCCATACAGAACAATGACAAGACCGGGGTGATATTCTTCTCAGACAAGATAGAGAAGTACATACCGCCCAAGAAAGGGCGCAGGCACATACTCTACATCATCCGCGAGATGCTCGATTTCAAGGGCGAGAGCCGGCGTACCGACATCAACGTGGCGCTGCAGTTCCTCTCGAGCGTCATCAAGAGGCGTTGCACCGCCTTCGTGCTCAGCGATTTCTACGTGCGCGACAGTTTCTCGCAGTCGCTCACCATCTGCAACCGCAAGCACGACATCGCTGCCATACAGGTCTACGACCCCTTTGCCAAGGAGCTGCCCGATGTGGGCCTGCTCAAGGTGGTCGACGCCGAGACCGGCTTCGAGCAGTACATCGACACGGGCAGCAGGCGCCTGCGCCAGGCCCACCGCCAGTACTGGCTCAACCGCCAGGCCATGCTTCAGGATGCGTTCAACAAGAGCAACGTCGACAACATATCAATATCCACCGACGAAGATTTCGTCAAGTCGCTGCTGCTGCTCTTCAAGAAGCGCGGCTGACGGCTTTAGTCGTGGCGCCGCCATGGCTGCCATGAATGCAAACAAAGACACTCATTGATGAAGAAGATTGTAGCTTTTATATTACTGATGGCCACTGTGTTGCCGCTCTCGGCACAAGTGTCGGTAGAGGCCCGCATAGACTCTATCGAGATGTTCATCGGCGAGCAGGTGCACGTCACGCTGACGGTGACGGCCGGCGACAAGGCCAACGTGGCCTTCCCCGTGTTCAAGCCGCAGCAGATGGTCACGCCCGGGGTCGAGGTGCTCAGCTCGACCGAGACAGGCAAGGAGCCGCTCGACAACGGCATGGCCTCATACAGCCGCATATACACGCTGACCTCGTTTGACGGAAAGCTGTATTACCTGCCACCGTTTGCCGTGACCGTCGACGGAAAGCAGTACAAGAGCAAGAGCCTTGCGCTGAAGGTAATCGAGGTGCCGGTAGACACGGCCAACGTCGACAAGTTCTTCGGGCCCAAGGGCGTGCAGGACAACCCGTTCTCATGGGGCGACTGGAGCCTGCCGTTCTGGCTCAGCGTGCTCATGCTCGTGCTCGGCGCGTTGGGCTATTACCTCTATGTGCGGCTGCGCACGGGCAAGCCCGTCATAGCCTCGATAAAGGTGGTGAAGCGCCTGCTGCCCCACCAGAAGGCCATGAAGGCCATCGAGCACATCAAGGAGGAGAAGATGGTGCAGTCGGAAAACCAGAAGGAATACTACACACGGCTCACCGACACGCTCCGCAAGTACATAGAGGAGCGCTACGGCTTCAGTGCCATGGAGATGACCAGCAGCGAGATAATAGAGCGGCTGATGGCCGTGGCCGACGACAAGTCGCTCGACGAGTTGCGCGCGCTCTTCCGTACGGCCGACCTTGTGAAGTTTGCCAAGTACTCCACGCTCATCAACGAGAATGACATGAACCTTGTCAATGCCATTGAGTTCATCAACCAGACCAAGCTCGAGAACATGCCCGCCGAAGAGGTGGTGCGCCCCCAGCTCACCACAGAGCAGGTGCGCACGGTCAAGACGAGGCGCGTGCTGCGCGTGGCAGTGTGGCTGCTGGCCGCCGCCTGCGCCGCCATACTTGTCTACGTGGTCTACGCCATGTACAGGCTGATGGCTTGAACGCCCGCGGGCATAGGCTGACATAAAGATAAAGAGGATACCGAAAGATGGAATTTGCCAATAAAGAATACCTTTTCCTGCTGCTGCTCGTCATACCCTACCTGCTGTGGTACCTGATGTACAGGAAGAAGAGCGAGCCCACGATGCGCGTGGCCGACACGTTTGCCTACAGGTTTGCCCCGAAGAGCTGGAAGGTGCGGCTCATGCCGCTGCAGATGCTGCTCCGCGTGGTGGCTTTCGTAATGCTGGTCATTGTGCTGGCTCGCCCGCAGACGCAGAATTCGTGGAAGAACAAGACCGTCGAGGGCATCGACATCATGCTCGCCATCGACGTCTCCACCAGCATGCTGGCCGAAGACCTCAAGCCCAACCGCCTCGAGGCTGCCAAGCAGGTGGCCGCCGAGTTCATATCGGGACGGCCCGACGACAACATTGGCCTTACCATTTTCGCTGGCGAGGCCTTCACGCAGTGCCCCATGACCACCGACCACTCGTCGTTGCTCAACCTGCTGCAGAACGTGCGCACCGACATAGCCGCGCGCGGCCTCATACAAGACGGTACGGCCATAGGCATGGGCCTGGCCAGCGCCGTGAGCCGACTCAAGGACTCTAAGGCAAAGAGCAAGGTGGTAATACTGCTCACCGACGGAAGCAACAACATGGGCGACCTGTCGCCAATGACCTCGGCCGAGATAGCCAAGAGCCTCGGCATAAGGGTCTACACCATCGGCGTGGGCACCAACAAGGTGGCGCCTTACCCGATGCCGGTGGCCGGAGGGGTGCAGTATGTCAACGTGCCGGTCGAGATAGACACGCGTACGCTCAGCGACATCGCCGCCACCACCAACGCCGACTTCTACAGGGCAACCAACACGGGCGAGCTGCACGAGATATACAAGGAGATTGACAAGCTCGAGAAGTCGAAGCTCAGCGTAACGCAGTTCAGCAAGCGCTACGACGCCTACCAGCCCTTTGCGGCCGCTGCAGCCCTGGCGCTGCTGCTGGAGCTGTTGCTGCGCATCACCGTCTTCAGGAGAATACCGTAACCAAATCAAGGATAAAGAAAACAGTGAGTAATCATGTTCAGATTTGAAGATCCCGCATACCTGTATCTTTTGGCCGCCGTGCCGGTGCTGGCGCTCATACGCTTCGTGCTTGCCCGCAGGCAGCGCAGTCGCTTGCGCAGGTTTGGCGACCCGGCGCTGCTGCGCCAGCTCATGCCAGGCGTGTCGCGCTGGCGGCCCGATGCCAAGTTCTGGCTTCTCGAAGCCGTGCTGGCGCTGCTCGTGGTCATGCTCGCGCGGCCGCAGATGGGAACCAAGATAAGCCACGAGAAGCGCACCGGAATAGAAACCATCATTGCCATGGACATAAGCAACTCCATGTTTGCCGAAGACGTGGAGCCGAGCCGCCTTGACAGGAGCAAGATGATGGTCGAGAACCTTGTCGACAACTTCACCGACGACAAGGTTGGCCTGATAGTCTTCGCCGGCGACGCCTTCGTTCAGCTGCCCATCACCAGCGACTATGTGTCGGCAAAGATGTTTCTCAGCGACATATCGCCATCGATGATAGCCACACAGGGCACCGACGTGGCAAGGGCCATCGAGATGGCCACCCACAGCTTCACCCAGCAGCAAGGCATAGGCAAGGCCATCATCGTCATTACCGACGGCGAAGACCATGAGGGTGGGGCTGTCGAGGCTGCCGAGGCCGCCCGCAAGAAGGGCATGCGCGTCTATGTGCTCGGTGTGGGCTCGCCAAAGGGTTCGCCCATACGCATGCCCGACACCGGCGACTACATAAAGGACAATGCGGGCAACACCGTCATGTCGGCGCTCAATGAAGACATGTGCAAGCAGATAGCCGAAGCCGGAGGCGGGGCATACATCCACGTCGACAACAACAGCAACGCCCAGGAGCAGCTCAACTCTGAGCTCGACAAGCTGGCAAAGAAAGAGACATCGAGCACTATTTACAGCGACTACGACGAGCAGTTCCAGGCCTTCGGGCTCATAGCCCTGCTGCTGCTCATCATCGAGACATGCCTGCTCGACAGGAAGAACCCGCTGTTCCGCAACGTAAGGCTCTTTGCCCGCCGCAAGAAGGCCGTAGCCATGGCGGCGTTGCTCATCGCGTCAACGGCCACGGCCATGGCGCAGTCCGACCGCCAGTACATACGCGACGGCAACCGCCTCTTCCGTGCCGGCGACTATGCCGGGGCCGAGGTGGCCTACCGCAAGGCCATCGAGAAGAACCCGCGCAACCCGCAGGCTGAGTTCAACCTGGGCAACGCCCTGCTCGCACAGAAGAAAGACTCGGCGGCCATCACCTCGTTTGAGGCGGCCACGAAGCTCGAGTCAAACTCTTTGCGAAAGGCGCAGGCTTACCACAACATCGGAGTGGTGTGCCAGGGCCACAAGCTCTATGCCGAGGCCATCGAGGCCTACAAGGCTGCCCTGCGCCTAAACCCCAAGGACGACACCACCCGCTACAACCTCGAGCTGTGCAAGCGGCAGCAGCGCAAGCAGCAGCAACAGCAGCAGAACAAGCCCAAGGAAGACAAGGACAACAAGCAAGACGGGCAAGACAAGAACAAGAAAGACAAGGACAACAAGCAGCAGCAGCAAAAGCAAGACCCGGAGAAGATGAGCAAGGAGAACGCCGAGCAGCTGCTCAACGCTGCCGTGCAGCAGGAGAAGAGCACGCAGGAGCGGATGAAGAAAGCCATGCAGCAGCCGCGTTCGCGCAAGTTGCAGAAAAACTGGTGATAGAGTAACGTTATGAGAAGAGCATCTGTATTATTCGCATTTATCATGGCCGTGATTGCGGCAGCGGCACAGAGGCTGGTGGCCGATGCCCCGGCCGAGGTGGCCGTCGGCGAGCAGTTCCGCCTTACATATACCGTCAACACGCAAAACGTCAACGGCTTCCGCGTGGGCACCATACCGGCAGAGCTGGAGGTGCTCATGGGGCCGAGCACGTCGTCGCAGTCGAGCTTCCAGATGGTTAACGGGCACACCAGCTCATCGTCGTCAATCACTTACACATATATAATATGCGCCAACAAGGCCGGCACCTACTCGATACCTGCCGCCCACATCAGTGTAGGGGGCAAGACCATTGCCTCAAACCAGCTCCGCATCAAGGTTAGCGGAGCATCGAGGCAGGGGGCGCAGGGCCAGCAGGGCCAGGGCGAGGGCGGCTTGCGGCCGGCAGGCTCGCGCATCAGCGGTTCCGACCTGTTCATAAAGGTCAGCGCCAACAAGCGCAGGGTGCACGAGCAAGAGCCCATACTGCTTACATACAAGGTCTACACGCTCGTCGACCTGACGTCGCTCAAGGGCAACATGCCCGACCTCAAGGGCTTCCACACCCAGGAGGTGCAGCTGCCGCAGCAGAAGAGCTACAAGATAGAGACTGTCAACGGGCGCCCATACCGCACGGTGACATGGAGCCAGTATGTGATGTTCCCACAGATTACCGGCAAGCTCGAGATACCGAGCATCACCTTCGACGGCATTGTGATACAGCAAAACCGCGATGTCGACCCGTTCGAGGCGTTTTTCAACGGAGGCTCGGGCTATGTCGAGGTGAAGAAGAAGATAAAGGCTCCGGGCCTCACCATACAGGTCGACCCGCTGCCGGCGCGCCCCGCAGGGTTCTCCGGCGGAGTGGGCAGCTTCACCATCTCGGCCCAGCTCAACAAGACCGACATCAAGGCCAACAACCCTGTCACGCTGCGTGTCATAGTCAGCGGCAGGGGCAACCTCAAGCTGATAAAGAAGCCCGAGGTGAAGTTCCCCAAGGACTTCGACACCTACGACGCCAAGGTGACCGACAAGACCAAGCTCACGAGCAACGGCGTGGAGGGCAACATGGTTTACGACTTCCTTGCCGTGCCGCGCAACCAGGGCAAGTATGAGATACCGCCCATAGAGTTTGTTTATTACGACACTGAGGCCAACGCCTATAAGACTGTAAAGACGCAGGCCTTCACCCTGAACGTGGCCAAGGGCTCGGGCAGTGCCAGCGTGAGCGACTATACGGGCGATGCTGCCGACGACCAGCTCAACAAAGACATACGCGGCATCAAGACAGGCGATGCCGACGTTCACGACATCGGCGACTTCTTCTTCGGCTCTACAGCCTACTGGGTGGCCATGTGCGTGCTCGCTGCCATCTTCGTGTCGCTGTTCGTAGTCTTCCGCCACCGCGCCATAGCCAACGCCAACATCGACCGCATGCGTGGCAAGAAAGCCAACAAGGTGGCCACAAAGCGCCTGAAGAAGGCCAACCGCCTGATGTTGGATGGCAAGGCTTCGCTGTTCTACGACGAAGTGTTGCGCGCCCTGTGGGGATATGTGGGCGACAAGCTCAGCATACCCGTCGAGAAACTGTCGCGCGAAAACATCAGCCAGCGGCTCGCCGAGCGCAGCGTGGGCGACGAGACCATAGCCCTGTTCATCGGGGCGCTCGACGAGTGTGAGTTTGAGCGCTACGCCCCGGGCGACGTCAAGGGCAACATGAGCAAGACGTTCGAGGCTGCCATGACAGCAATAATGAGAATAGAGGAGACAATGAAGAAACGCAAGAAGAGCGCCGCAGCCACGGCCACGGTGTTGCTGCTCGCCCTCATGGCGTGGCTGCCGTCTGACGCCGGGGCCATAACCAAGGCCAACGCCGACAGCGCCTACGCCCGACAGCAGTACCAGCAGGCCATCAAAGACTACGAGGAACTGCTGCACGACGGCGTCAGCGCCGAGCTTTACTACAACCTGGGCAACGCCTACTACCGCACCGACAACATCACCCGGGCCGTGCTCAACTACGAGCGAGCCCTGTTGCTCTCGCCCGGCGACGGCGACATACGGTTCAACCTGCAGATGGCACGCAGCAAGACCATCGACAAGATAACGCCCGAGTCGGAGATGTTTTTCGTGACATGGTACCACGCGCTGGTCAACATCATGAGCGTCGACGGGTGGGCGCGGACGGCGCTCGTCTCGTTTGCGCTGGCCATAGTGCTCGCGCTGGCCTACCTGTTCTCGGCCCGTATATGGGTGCGCAAGGTGGGTTTCTTCGGCGGGCTGGCCTTCATAGCCGTGTTCATATTGGCCAACCTCTTCGCCTACCAGCAGCGACAGGAACTTGTCAACCGCACAGGCGCCATCATCATCTCGTCGGCCGTGCCTGTAAAGAGCACGCCCTCGAAGAGCGGCACCGACCTGTTCATACTGCACGAGGGCACCAAGGTCGAGATAACCGACGGCACCATGCGCGGCTGGAAGGAGATACGTGTGGCCGACGGCAAGGAAGGCTGGATTGAGACTTCAAAGATTGAAATAATATAAATGACATCCGCTGATGGATTTTGAGCCGATAATACAGTTCGACAAGCAGCTGCTGCTGGCGCTCAACGGCAGCGACTCTCTATTTCTCGACGGCTTGGCCATGGCCCTGACCACGGCATCCACGTGGGTGCCGCTATATGTGGCGCTGTTCTACCTTGTGCTCAAGAACAACGAGAACGTGCGCCAGATACTGCTTGTGGTGGCCTGCGCGGCAGCCTGCGTGCTCCTTGCCGGCACCGTCGACGACACCCTCGTCAAGCCGCTCGTTGCCCGCTGGCGGCCCACCCACGACCCGCAGATAGGCATCCTGGTCGATGTGGTCGACGGCTACCGTGGCGGCAAGTACGGTTTCTTTTCGGCTCATGCGGCCAATACGTTCAGCGTGGCCGTGTTCTTCTGCCTGCTCGTGCGCAGCAGGGCTCTCTCGGTGGCCCTGGTGGCGTGGTCGCTCACCAACTGCTGGACCCGCGTATACCTCGGGGTTCACTATCCCGGCGACATACTCTGCGGACTGCTGTGGGGCGGCCTTGTGGGCTTTGCCGTCTATTGGGCCTACTGCCGCATCTACGTGCGCATGAAGGTGGGCAAGGGCTTCATCTCTTCGCAGTACACATCCACCGGCTATCAGCATTCCGACATCAACGTAGTGCTGTCGGTGCTGGCCTTCACGCTGGTCTACTGCATCTTCCGCGGCTGTCTCACCCTGGCTTAGCCTGCCTGCAGGCCGCCGGCGTGGCACATGGCCCGGGCCCCGGCAAGGCCCCGGCGACCGTCATGCCACAGGCTTAGGCCGTATGTCGCGCCGTGCGGCGCGGCCATCATTAATTGACAAACAACATGGATACAAAACACATACGCATAAGCGATTACGACTATCCGCTGCCCGACGGGCGCATAGCAAAGTTCCCGTTGGCCGAGCGCGACCACTCTAAACTGCTCGTCTACGACCACGGGAGCATAGACGACGACATATTCTGCAACCTCCCCTCACATCTGCCCGCAGGGGCATTGATGGTTTTCAACAACACCAAGGTGATTCAGGCCCGCATACATTTCCGCAAGGACACGGGCGCGCTCATCGAGGTCTTCCTGCTCGAGCCTGCCGCCCCGGCCGACTATGAGCAGATGTTCCAGGCCACGGGCTGTTGCTCGTGGCTGTGCCTTGTGGGCAACCTCAAGAAATGGAAGGAGGGCCGGCTCAGCCGCAGCTTCACCGTCAGGGGGCACAACGTGACCCTGAGCGTGGAGCGTGGCCCCGAGCACCACACCAGCCACCGCATCGACTTCAGCTGGGATTGCCCCGAGGTGACCTTTGCCGACATTCTAGATGCCGTGGGCGAGCTGCCCATACCGCCATACCTCAACCGCAAGACCGAAGAGAGCGACAAGACCACCTACCAGACGGTGTACTCGAAGATAAAGGGCAGCGTGGCTGCGCCAACGGCGGGGCTGCACTTCACCGACAGGGTGCTCAAGGCCATCGACGAGCGCGGCATCGAGCGCGAGGAGCTCACGCTGCATGTGGGCGCCGGCACGTTCAAGCCGGTGAAGAGCGCCGAGATTGAGGGCCACGAGATGCACACCGAATATATATGCGTCCACCGCCACACCATAGAGCGGCTCATTGCCCACGGGGCGCAGGCCATTGCCGTGGGCACCACCAGCGTGCGCACGCTCGAGAGCCTCTACTACATGGGGCTGAAGCTGGCCGCAAACCCCGACCTGGGCGAGGAGCAGCTGCACGTGGGCCAGTGGGAGCCCTATGAGACCGACGCGGGCCTGCCACCAGTCGAGGCGCTGGGCCACATACTCAGGTTTCTCGACCGCCACGGGTTGGGTTCGCTGCACTCGAGCACGCAGATAATAATTGCCCCGGGCTACAAATACAAGATAGTGAAGATGCTCGTCACCAATTTCCACCAGCCGCAGAGCACGCTGCTGTTGCTTGTCAGTGCATTTGTCAACGGCGACTGGAGGCGCATCTACGACTATGCTCTGGCCCACGACTTCAGGTTCCTGAGCTATGGCGACAGTTCACTGCTTATACCCTGACACGATAAAGAACAGATTTATGAAGATAGGAGACAAAGTACGCTTTTTGAGCGAAGTCGGCGGCGGGCGTGTCGCCGGTTTCCAAGGCAAGGACGTCGTCTTGGTTGAAGACGAAGACGGCTTCCAGATACCCACTTCCGTGGCCGACGTGGTTGTGGTCGACGACGATGACTACAGCACGCGCCGCATCGTTGAGAACAAGATGAAGCCGGCTGCCACCGTTGCCGACGACGACAGCGATTACGACCCGGCCGACAGGCCCGTCACCTTCAAGGCCCCCGCCGAGGAGCGCAAGGGTGGCGACATGCTCAGTGCCTACCTGGCCTTCGTGCCTGTCGACGTGAAGGCCATCACGTCGTCGCGCTTCGAGACATATTTCGTCAACGACAGCAATTACTACATGCACTACGTCTACTCTGTGGCCGAAGGCGCCGGGTGGCAGTTGCGCTCAACGGGCGAGGTGGAACCCAACACCAAGCTGTTCATAGAGGAGTTTGGCCGCGACGAGCTGGGCACCATGGAGCGCGTTTGCATACAGCTGTTGGCCTACAAGCGCGACAAACCGTTTCTGATGAAGCCGGCGGTCGACGTGCAGCTGCGCATCGACCCTGTAAAGTTCTATAAGCTGCACACTTTCTGCGAGAACGATTTCTTCGAGCAGCCGGCTCTCGTGCTTGCCGTCATTGAAAACGACAAGCCCGCCCGCCCGCTGGTAATCGACGCCAAGCGCCTCAAGCAGGAGATGATGGGCAAGGCGGCTGCCGACTCGCAGCCATCCCGTCCGCAGCCAAAGCATGCCGGGGCCGACGGCAAGGACGAACCGCTCGTGGTCGACCTGCATGCCGGCGAACTGCTCGAGACCACTGCTGGCATGTCGGCCGCCGACATACTGAACTATCAGCTGGAGACATTCCGCAACACCATCAGGCAGTATGAGAAGCAGAAGGGCAAGAAGATTGTGTTCATCCACGGCAAGGGCGAGGGCGTGTTGCGCCACGCCTTGGTCAACGAGCTGCGCTACCGCTTCAAGAGCTGCCAGTATCAGGACGCCTCGTTCCAGGAGTATGGCTACGGGGCCACACAGGTTACAATAAAGTGATGGCATCATGAGACATGGTTTCGTTACAGTGGCCGCTGCCGTGCCATCGGTGCGCGTGGCCGACACCGACTTCAACCTGCGCGCCATAGAGTGCCAGATAGCCCGCGCCGAGGGCATGGGTGTCGAGGTGCTGTGCTTTCCCGAGCTCAGCCTCACGGGCTACACATGCCAAGACTTGTTCCGCTCGCAGCTCCTCGTCGACAAGGCCGAGGAAGCCCTGCTGCAGTTGCTCGACTTCACCCGCAAGCTCGACGTCATATCCATTGTGGGCCTTCCGGTGGCCGTGGGCGGACTGCTGCTCAACTGCGCCGCCGTGGTGCAGAAGGGGTGCCTGCTCGGCATAGTGCCCAAGACATACCTGCCCAACTACAACGAGTTCTACGAGAAGCGCTGGTTTGCCTCGTCGCGCGACCTGCGCCCCACCGAGATTTACCTTGCCGGCAGTTCGGTTGTGCTGTCGCCCGACCCCAAAGTGTTTGTCACCGTCGACGGCACAAGGTTTGGCATCGAGATTTGCGAAGACGTGTGGGCACCCGTTCCGCCGAGCAACAACCTCGCCCTGGCCGGTGCCGACATCGTGTTCAACCTCTCGGCCAGCAACGAGCTGATAGGCAAGCACGCCTACCTCAAGTCGCTGCTGGCCCAGCAGAGCGCCCGCACCATCAGCGGCTATGTGTATGCAGGCAGCGGTTTCGGCGAGAGCACGCAAGACGTGGTCTACGGGGGCAATGCCCTTGTCTATGAAAACGGAGCCCTGCTGGGCGAGGGCGACCGCTTCTCGCTCGAGCCCCAGTTGCTGGTGGCTCAGGTCGATGTGGACAGGCTGCGCTCCGAGCGCCGCACCAACACCACGTTTGTCAACGCCTCGCGTACGGCCGGCGCCACGGTGGTGCAGGCCAAGCCCGTAGAGGCCCGCGACTTCATGCTGTTGCGCGACGTCGAACCGTGGCCCTTTGTGCCGCAGGGCAGCGACAGCGAGGCAGCCCTCAACGAGGTGCTCGACATACAGACGCTGGGCCTCGCCCAGCGACTGGCCCACACCAAGTGCCGCCAGGTGGTGGTGGGCATTAGCGGCGGGCTCGACTCCACGCTCGCCCTGCTCGTGTGCGTTAGGGCCTTCGACAGGCTGAAGATAGACCGCCGCGGCATCATCGGCGTTACCATGCCCGGTTTCGGCACCACCGACCGCACCCACGACAATGCCGTGGCGCTCATGCAGTCGCTGGGCGTGTCGTCGCGCGAGATAAGCATCAAGGCCAGTGTGGAGCGGCATTTCATGGACATAGGCCACGACATGGGCGTTCACGACGTGACCTACGAGAACAGCCAGGCACGCGAGCGCACACAGATACTGATGGACCTGGCCAACGAGCTGGGCGGATTCGTCGTCGGCACGGGCGACCTCAGCGAGCTCGCCCTTGGGTGGGCCACATACAACGGCGACCACATATCTATGTACGGCGTCAACGCCGGGGTGCCGAAGACGCTCATACGCCACCTCGTGAAGCACATAGCCATGACGGAGGTCGACGGGACGTCGCGCGACACCTTGCTCGACATCATCGACACGCCCATCAGCCCGGAGCTGATACCGGCCGACGAGCAGGGCAACATAAGCCAGAAGACCGAGAGCCTGGTGGGCCCCTACGAGCTCCACGACTTCTTCCTCTACTATTTCGTGCGCTTCGGCTTCCGCCCGGCCAAGATTTACATGCTGGCCCGCCGCGCCTTCAACGGCTCGCACCCCGAGGCAGGCCGCTTTGACGACGAGACCATACGCTACTGGCTCACTACGTTCTTCAGGAGGTTCTTCAGCCAGCAGTTCAAGCGCTCCTGCCTGCCCGACGGGCCAAAGGTGGGCAGCGTGAGCCTCAGTCCGCGCGGCGACTGGCGCATGGCCAGCGACGCCTCGGCCGACATCTGGCTCAAAGAGTGCTCCGAGCTGTAGGCCGGTAGGATGGTCACATGTTTTGCTTTTGTCGCCGTTCGGCTTGCACCACGTTTGCAGTGCAGGCCGTGCGGCGGCTTCCGTTGTGGCCGTATGTGTTGACTGCCTGCCCGACAACAGGGCCAGGCGGGATATGGATATGATGGAATGATGGGTTAAAAAGACTTAAAGCAATGCCGTTTTTTACTCAGCATGGCTCCGTGTTACAGTAAAAACCATTAACTTTACTCCCGTGTTGCGGGCGCCCCCGGCGTTGCAAGGGTGGCACCCACAGGTAAACCAAGAAAAAACTATGCAAGATAACGACAGAAATTCACTCGACAGGTATATCGAGGAGATATGCCGCGAGCAGGTGCTCACGGCCGACGAGGAGCGCGAGCTGGCCGGGCGCATAGCCCGGGGCGACGGCAAGGCCGCCGAGAAGCTCGTCACGGCCAACCTGCGTTTCGTCATTTCAATGGCCAACAAGTACCGCGGGCGCGGGGTCGAGGTTGAAGACCTAGTGAGCGAGGGCAACATTGCCCTGATGAACGCGGCCGCCAAGTTTGACGCTTCGCGCAGCCGTTTCGTGTCGTATGCCGTGCCGATGGTGCGCCGTGCCATGGAGCAGGCCGTAGAGTCGCAGGGCGCGCTCTACCGTGTGCCGCGTGGCGAGGCCACCGCAGCCGAGAAGCGCCGCAGCCGTGCGCTGTCGGTCGACGCTCCGCTTGGCGGCAGGGAAAACATCAACCTGCTCAGCCTGCTGGTCAATCCCAACGCCCCGGAGGCCGACGCCATGTTTGACGACAGTCCGCACGGCAGCCTTTTGGCCGACGCCCTCGGCGTGCTCGACGAGCGCGAGCGCAGGGTGGTGGCCGCCGTCTTCGGCATAGGTTGCGAGCGGCTCACCATGGCCGAGGCCGCTGCCGAGATGGGGCTGAAGCGCGAGCGTGTGCGCCAGATACGCGACAAGGCCGTGAGAAAACTGTCGAAGCAACTGAAGGCCGCCCATGGACAGTAATTCACCCAAGCGCCGACAGGGCGCCATGGCCGCAGGAAGCGGGCGCGTGAGCGAGACTGACAGTTACAGGCGCGACCACCTGATACGTGTCATCGAGCGTTGCGTTGAGGGCATGACGCTCAAAGAGCTCGAAGCCATGAGCTACGATATGTTCACCAAGGGATATATCGAGGCCGAAGATTTATGACCTTTCAAATCATTATGTTATGAATAAATTGTTTGTCTGCATTGTGGTGCTGGCCGTTGTTGCCTTTGCCGCAGTGCTTCACGGGCAGTCGTCGCGCGAGCCGTTCTCTACGGTGGGCGTCGACGGTTTTGCGGCCTTGGCCGACTCGTCGGGCGTTCAGCTTGTCGACGTGCGCACCGATGCCGAGTATTCAGAGGCCCATCTGCCCGGGGCGATGCTCATCGACGTAAAGTCTGCTGGCTTTGACAGCGTGGCCACTGCCAGGCTCGACCGCAGCCGCGTGGTGGCAGTGTATTGCCGCAGCGGCAGGCGCAGTGCCGACGCCGCGCGCAGGCTGGCTGCATCGGGCTACCGGGTGGTAAACCTCGACGGTGGCATCATGGTGTGGCAGAAGGCAGTGCGCCCCGTGGTGAAATGAGGCTCCAATCCGGTGGGCGCAGCCGCATAGAGCGCGACAAGGCCACCGTGCACCGCATGATTGAGCTGTATTGCCGCCGCAAGCTGGGGTTGCCCGGCATAGTGGGCGAGTATGCCGAACTGGCCGACTACGCCATGCGCAGGCTCGAGCGCTGCCGCTTTGGCGAGGGCAAGCCGGCGTGCAAGAACTGCCCCGTACACTGTTACTCGCCGGCCAGGCGCACGCAGATACGCCGCATCATGCGGTGGGCCGGGCCGCGCATGCTCATCTACGCCCCGTTGGAGGCGTTGCGCCACCTGTTGTCGCGCTGAGGCGCAAGGGGGCACCCGATAAACATGGGGGGCATTTTAGGAGTTCAGGAGTACAGGAGTTCAGACAATAGTTTTTGTTTGTAATGGAGTTGGAGGGAGGTAGAAGGAGTTACAAGGAGTTAGAGGACAATAGCATAGACTATCATCGTGCAGCCCTTTCTTAATTCTTTGCTCGGAGTACAGACAATAGTTTTGGGAGCACGGGAACCCTGGGGGCATGGGGAAGTGTTGCAGAAAGATATAGCCAATGCTATTGTGTTACAGGAAGAGATAGTCAATGCTATTGTCCTCTAACTCCTTGTAACTCCTTCTACCTCCCTCTACCTCCCTCTACCTCCCTTTCCATTATACACAAAAACGTGAGGTTGCATGTGTGCTGCCGTTTTGCAGCGCAATACGGCCTGTTCCGCCCTGCCGCATGGCCCTTACGGGCCTTTGTTTCGGCCCGTGCTGTGTGGGCGTGAGGCCCGGCGTTGCAGGCTGGTGCGCCGAGCCTTGCATTTTTTACGACAAATCCGTTTTCCGCCCCGTGCCGGGGCCATTGCCAAGGCTGTGTTTGCTTGGCAGCTGCCATGACGCAACAGGTGCGCCCTCCGCGGAACTGTCCACGGCAGGCGCACCTGTTGCGCATCGCGTCTGCTTGTTTGTCGTTGCAGGGCGTCAGAAGGGCAGGTCGTCGGCACTGGTGTCGCCGGCTGCCGAGTCGGATGCAAACGGGTCGTCGCCGACTGCGGCATTCTGTGCCGGCGGGAACGGTGCCTGTGCCACACCTGCGGCGGCTGCGCCCATGGCTGCTGCCGGCTGCTGCTGTGCCACGCGGTTGACAGCCCATGCCCTGAAGCTGTTGAACCATCGGTCGCGCCACTGTCGTGCGTCGATGTCGAACGACACGGTGAGCTCTTCGCCCATCTGTATGTTGAACTGCGATATCTTGTCGGCCCCAAATACCTCGAAGCACATCTTGCGGGGGTATTGGTCATGGTTCTCGATTACGTATTCTTGTGCCTTCCACTCGTTGCCCGTGCTTTTCGACGTGCCCGTCTTCGGGTTGAGTATGGCTATTATCTTTCCTGTAAAATCCATTTGAGTGTGTTGAGTTTGTTGTTAAACGGTTGTAGAGCTGCACCGCCCGTTCAGCTGAACGGCAGGTCGTCGGTGTTTGAGCCGGCGGCAAACGGGTCGTCGGAGGCAGCACCGGGCTGTGCCGGCGGGAACGGGGCTGCCGTGGCAAAGTCGGTGGCGGCCGGTGCTGCCGGCTGCATGGCGTTGCGGTTGACGGCCCACACCCTGACACTGTTGAACCAGCGGTCTTGCCACTGGCGCGCGTCGATGTCGAACGACACGGTGAGCTCTTCGCCCATCTGTATGTTGAACTGTGCTATCTTGTCGGTGCCGAACACCTCGAAGCACATCTTCTTGGGATACTGGTCGTGGCTCTCGATGACATACTCCTGCACCTTCCACTCGTTGCCCGTGCTTTTGGATGTGCCGGTCCTCGGGGGCATGACGGCGATTATTTTTCCGGTGAATTCCATAAGTTGCTGTAATTTTTATTGTACAATGCTTTTAAGCGATTGCGAAATTACAAAAATAGTTTTAAATTGGGCAACTTTTCGTGCGATAATTTTGCTTTTCACATTGTTATTTTGTATTTTTGTAGACATTTTAATCAAAGGATAGATAACTAATTAAAGAAATAAGCACACATGAGATTTACTTTGTCGAGCACTGCGCTAAGCAGCAAACTCATTGCCCTGTCGAGGGTTATCAACAGCAAGAACTCATTGCCCATACTGTCAGACTTCGTGTTCGAGGTGGAGGGCAACACGCTGAAGCTGACCGCATCAGACAGCGAGAACATGATAAAGACGTCGGTGGAGCTCAACGAGAGCGACGAGGACGGCAGCTTTGCCATTGGCAACCATGACCTGCTCGAGGCCGTGAAAGGCTTTTCGGAGCAACCTCTGACATTCGAGGTTGACCGCAGCAGCAACCTGGCCAAGATTGTCTACCAGAACGGGCAGTTCTCGCTGTCTATTGAGAGCGCCGACGAGTTTCCGCAGGCATTGCAGGTGGGCGAGGGCGCAAGCACGATAACCATAGGCAGCGACCTGCTCGGCGACTGCATCAACCGCTCCATCTTCGCCACGGCCCAGGGCGAGCTGCGCCCCGTGATGAACGGCCTTTACTTCGACCTCACGCCCGAGTGCCTGTCGATAGTGGCCACCGACAGCCAGCGGCTCGTGCGCAACAAGGTGTTCGCCGTGAGCAGCGATGTGCCCGCGTCGTTCATCCTGCCCAAGAAGCCGGCCACGCTGCTCAAGAACATGCTCGGCAAAGACGTGAGCGAAGTGACCATAAGGTTTGACGAGCGCAACGCCGAGATAACCTTCGACGACTGCATCATCATCTGCAGGCTCATCGAGGGCCGCTACCCCAACTACAACGCCGTGATACCGCTCAACAACCCCAACCACCTGACCGTTGACAGGGTGGCGCTGCTGAGCGCCCTGCGCCGTGTGCAGCCCTTTGCCAGCTCGAGCAACCTTGTGCGGTTCCACATAGAGAACAGCGTGCTGCAGCTCGACGCCGAGGACTACGACTTCTCTAAGACAGCCACCGAGAGGATGGCGTGCGACTACAACGGGCTGCCCATGAGCATCGGGTTCAACGGCTCGTCGTTCATCGACATGCTCAGCAACTTTGAGTGCCAGGACATAGTGATACAGCTGGCCGACCCGAGCCGGTCGGGCGTTTTGGTGCCGTCGGAGCAGCCCGAGGGCCAGGATGTGCTCATGCTGCTCATGCCAATGCTCTTAAACGAATAACAACGCTGGCAGGATGAGACTAAACCTTAACAAGCCCCTCGTGGTGTTCGACCTCGAAACCACGGGTCTGGATTTGGTGAAAGACCGGATCATACAGCTGTCTTACATAAAGGTGAGCCCCGACGGGCAGGAGAAGCGCGTCAACCTGATTGTGAACCCCGGCAAGCCCATACCGGCCGAAGTGACTGCGCTCACGGGCATCAGCGATGCCGACGTGGCCGGAAAGCCGTTGTTCAAGGAGATTGCGGCCAGGCTCTGCGATGAGTTCCGCGGGTGCGACTTCGCCGGGTTCAACTCAAACCACTTTGACATACCCATGCTCGCCGAGGAGTTCCTGCGCGCCGGCATCGACTTCGACTTCTCAAAGTGCCACCTCATAGACGCCCAGACCATATTCCACAAGATGGAGAGGCGCAACCTGGCAGCGGCATACAAGTTTTACTGCGGGCGAGCAATGGAAGACGACTTCGAGGCACACAGGGCCGACCAAGACACCGAGGCCACCTACAGGGTGCTGATGGGCGAGCTCGACAAGTACAGTCCAGAGACCGAGCCCGACCCGGAGCGGCAGTTGCAGAACGACGTTGCCTTCCTGGCCGACTTCTCGCGGCAGAACAACAACGTCGACTTTGCAGGGCGTGTGGTCTGGGCCGACATGAAGGACGCGCAAGGCAATGTGGTGACAGGGCCCGACGGCAAGCCCCGCCAGGTGGAGGTGTTCAACTTCGGCAAGCACAAGGGAGAGCCCGTGGCGCAGGTGTTGCGCTACGACCCCGGCTATTACAGCTGGATACTCTCGGGCGACTTCACTTACAACACTAAACAGGTGCTCACCCGCATACGTCTGCGCGAGAGCAAATTAGGCTGACAACGAAATATGCTGAAAGGTAAAAAGATAGTGCTGGGCATCACCGGCTCGATAGCGGCCTACAAGGCTTGCTACATCATACGCGCCCTGGTGAAGGCCGGGGCCGAGGTACAGGTGGTGATAACACCTGCCGGCAAGGAGTTCATAACGCCGATCACGCTGTCGGCACTGACGCAGAAACCCGTCATCAGCGACTTCTTCTCACAGCGCGACGGCACATGGCACAGCCACGTGGCGCTCGGGCTGTGGGCCGACGCCATGGTCATTGCGCCGTGCACGGCATCGACCCTGGGCAAGATGGCGGGCGGGGTGGCCGACAATATGCTGGTCACCACGTATCTGTCGATGAAGGCCCCGGTGTTCATAGCCCCGGCCATGGACCTCGACATGTATGCCCACCCCTCAACACAGGCCAATCTCGAGAGGCTGCGCTCCTATGGCAACCACATCATTGAGCCGCAGAGCGGATACCTCGCCAGCGGCCTCGAAGGCAAGGGGCGCATGGAAGAGCCCGAGGCAATTGTCAAGGCCGTCGACGACTATTTCCGCGGCAACACCGGGCAATTGGCCGGCAAGCGCATCATGATAACAGCCGGGCCTACCTTCGAGCGCATAGACCCGGTGAGGTTTGTGGGCAATTACTCCAGCGGCAAGATGGGGTTTGCCCTTGCTGGCGAGTGCGCCCGGCGAGGGGCCGACGTGACTCTCATTGCAGGGCCGGTGGCCCTGAAGGAGGGCAGGGGCATAAGGCGCATCGACGTTGAGAGCTGCGACCAGATGTACATGGCCGCCGTGAGCGAGTTCGAGGGGTGCGACGCCGCCATACTCTGTGCCGCCGTGGCCGACTTCCGGCCCGACACTGTGGCCGACAGCAAGATAAAGCGCGGCGACAGCGACCTGGTGCTGAGGCTCAAGCCCACCCACGACATTGCCTCGGAGCTCGGGCGGATGAAAAAGCCGGGTCAGAGGCTCGTGGGATTCGCGCTCGAGACCGACGACGAACAGGCCCACGCCATGGGCAAGCTGGAGCGCAAGAACCTCGATTTCATTGTGCTCAACTCGCTGCGCAACAAGGGAACGTGCTTCCGCTCCGACGAAAACCAGGTGTGCATACTGACACGCGAGGGGATGACCGAATACCCGAAGAAAAGCAAGGAGGGCGTGGCCGAGGACATCATAGGCAGGCTGGCCGAGATAATGTAAACCTACAAATACAATGGACGCCAAGAGATTGTTGCTTGCGGCTGTGGCCGCTTTCATCGTGACGGCCTCGCGCGGGCAGGAGCTGCAGGCCAAGATAAACATCAACCACAGCAAGGTGGGAGTGACAGACGTCAGCGTTTTCGACAACCTGCAGCAGACGCTGGAGCAGTTTGTAAACGACAGGCAGTGGACAGACCTGCAGTTTCAGAAGAACGAGCGCATTGTCTGCAATTTCAACATCACGGTAAACAAGTACGACAAGACCAACAACACCTTTGAGTGTACGGCCACGATACAGGCCAACCGCCCCGTGTACAACTCGCAGTACAACTCGACGCTCTACAACAACCAGGACGCAAACTTCAACTTTCAGTTCGCTCAGTTCGACCAGCTCAACTTCAACGAGGATGTCATCGACAACCAGCTGACGGCCCTCTTCGCCTATTACGCATACCTGATAATAGGCATCAACCTCGACAGCTTTGCCCCCATGGGCGGCACCGACGTGTTGCAGAGGTGCCTCAACCTTGTAAACAACGCGCAGAACCTTGAGTTTACTGGCTGGAAATCGTTTGAGGACAGCAAGAACAGGTTTGCCATCATCAACGACTACCTCGACGAAGCCATGAAGCCTTTCCGCCAGCTGCAGTACGACTACTACCGCACGGGCCTCGACGAGATGGCATCGAACGTGGAGCGCGGGCGCACCAACATAACCGCCGCGCTCGAAAACGACTTGAAGAAGGCTCACGAAGACAAGCCGTTGAGCATGCTGCCGCAGATATGGACCGACTATAAGCGCGACGAACTGGCCAACATTTACAAAGGCAAGGGCACGCAGAAGGAAAAGGAGAGCGTTTACAACATTCTCTTCGGCATCAATGCCTCGCAAAGCAATTCGTGGAACAAAATCAAGGAATGAACAATGTTTAAGCAACTAATCATTAAGAACTTCACCCTCATCGACACGCTCGACATAAGGTTCAACCCCGGCTTCTCGGTCATTACGGGAGAGACGGGCGCCGGAAAGAGCATCATACTCGGTGCCATTGGTCTGCTGCTCGGTCAACGGGCCGACACCAAGGCCATCAAGGCAGGGGCGTCGAAGTGTGTCATCGAGGCCCATTTCGACCTCTCGCGCTACGACATGGAGGAGTTTTTCAGCCAAAACGACATAGAGTACGACCCCGACGACTGCATAGTGAGGCGCGAGCTGGCCGCATCGGGCAAGAGCCGGGCTTTCATCAACGACACCCCGGCGCCGCTGGCCCTGCTCAAGGAACTGGGCGAGAGGCTCATCGACGTGCACAGCCAGCACCAGAACCTGCTGCTCGGCAAGCAGGACTTCCAGCTCGAGGTGGTGGACATCATTGCCGACGATGCCGCTGAGCTGGCCCTTTACCGCGAGGCTTTCTCGGAATACACCGACTCGGTGAAGGCCCTCGGCGAGCTTAATGAAAAGATAGAGCGCGACAGGGCCAACGCCGACTTCATAAGGTTCCAGTACGACGAGCTCGACTCGGCCAGGCTCGCGGAAGGCGAGCAGCAGGAGCTCGAGCAGAAAGCGTCGACCATGAGCCATTCGGAGGAAATAAAAAGCGCGCTCTACGAGGCCGACAACATGCTGGCTGCCGAAGGCGCCGGGGCCGTGGGCAACCTGCGCTCGGCCGGCGGTGCCATGGAGGCCGTGGCAAGCATGCTGCCCCAGGCCGCCGAACTGGCAGAGCGGCTCAACAGCGCATACATAGAGCTCAAGGATGTGTCGCAGGAGATAAGCCGCCTGCTTGAAAGCATAGACTTCGACCCTGCCGAGCTCGACGCCATCAACGACCGCCTTGACACCATCTACAGCCTCGAGAAGAAATATCACTGCGAAAGCGTCGAGGGGCTCTTGGCGCGGCGCAACGAGCTGCGTGAACAGATAGACAACATAGACAACAGCGACGAGGCGCTGGCCGAACTGCAGGCCAGGGTTGACGCCGCACGGCAGCATTGCCTCGACTGTGGGGCGCGGCTCACTGCCTTGCGCACCGACGCCGCACGGCGCATTGAGGGCGAGATGCAGCAAAGGCTTGTGCCGCTGGGCATGCCGAGCGTGCGCTTCAGCGTGGCCGTCGACGCCGAGCAACCGTCGCGCAACGGGTGCGACCGCGTGGCTTTCCTGTTCAGCGCCAACCGCAGCACGCCCATGCAGCCTGTGTCGCAGGTGGCGTCGGGCGGCGAGATAGCCCGCGTAATGCTCTCGCTGAAGGCTATGATAAGCGGGGCCGTGAAGCTGCCCACCATCATCTTCGACGAGATTGACACCGGTGTCAGCGGCAAGATAGCCGAGAAAATGGCGCTGATAATGCAACAGATGGGGCGCAGCGACCGCCAGGTGATAAGCATAACCCACCTGCCGCAGATTGCAGCAGTGGGGCAGACGCACTATAAGGTATACAAGGAGGAGACCGACAGCGGTACGACAAGCCGCATGATACTGCTCGACGGCGATGCCCGGGTGAGGGAAATCGCACAGATGCTGAGCGGAAGCGACGTGTCGGAGGCCGCCATTAACAACGCAAAGGAACTACTTAGGAAATGAGACGTACACTTATTTGCATTATGGCCGCGCTCGCATGGTGTGCGGCACAGGCCCAGCCGGGCTGGGTGAAGAAGGCCGCAAAGGCTGTGTTCACCCTCAAGACATTCGATGCCGACGGCAATCTTATTGCCAGTTCCAACGGGTTTTTCGTTGGCGAGCAGTGTGAGGCCCTGAGCAGTTTCGCGCCCTTCAAGGGGGCCGCGAGGGCTGTAGTCATCGACACGAAGGGCAACGAGATGCCCGTGGCGAGCATCATCGGGGCAAACAGCACGTATGATGTGGCCAAGTTCAGGGTCGAGGCTAAGTCGACCGCCCCCTTGGCCATAGCTGCAGCCAATGCCGCAGAGGGCAGCGCAGTGTGGCTCTTGCCATACAGCACGAAGAAGTCGCCTGATTGCATCGAGGGCCGGGTGAGCAAGATCGAGACGTTCCAGGGCTCTTATGCTTACTACACCGTCGGCATGAAGGGCATAGAGAATTCCGTCAGCTGCCCGCTCTTCAACGCCAATGGCGAGGTGATTGGACTGATGCAGCAGCCGGTAGACGCCAAGGACACTACCAACTATGCCGTCAGCGCGGCCTTCGCCAACTCGCTGAAGACCAACGGGCTGAGCATAAACGACGCCACGCTCAACTCTACTTCCATAAAGAAGGAGTTGCCCGACGAGCTCAACCAGGCCGTGCTTACGCTCTACGTGGCCGGCTCGGTGCTCGACTCCTCAGCCTACGCAGCCACTGTCAACGACTTCATTGCCAAGTTTCCGAACGCGGCCGACGGCTACATCTCGCGCGCGCAGCTGTCGGTGGGGGCGCAGGACTACGCCGCCGCCGATGCCGACATGCAGCAGGCGATAAAGGTGGCCGACAAGAAAGACGACGCTCACTTCAACTATGCCAAGCTGATGTACCAGAAGTTGATGTTTGCTGATGCCAAGCCTTACGACAAGTGGACATTCGACGCCGCTGCCGCCGAGGCCCGCGCAGCCTACGATATAAACAAGGTGAGCCTGTACCGGCAGTTGGAGGCGCAGATACGATTTGCCCAGAAACGGTACGACGAGGCGTATTCCATATACTCCGAGCTGCTGGGCGGCGACATGCGCAATGCCGAAACGTACTTCGCGGCGGCGCGCTGCAAGGAGATGATGAGCGACACGACTGCCATGCTGGCATTGCTCGACAGCGCCGTCAACACCTTCAGCAAGCCTTACCTCAAGTCGGCGGCGCCTTACATCCTTGCTCGGGCGCAGGCGCTGCTCAGCATGAAGGAGTACCGCAAGGCAGTGGTCGACTTCAACGAGTATGAGAAGCTGATGCCTACCGAGGTCAACGCCAACTTCTACTACATACGGGCGAGGGCCGAAATAGACGGGCACATATACCAGGCCGCCCTCAACGACTTGGCAACAGCCATTGGCAAAGACCCGAAGAACACGCTTTACTATTGCGAGAAAGCGTCGCTCGAGATACGTGTCAACCTGTTCGACGATGCCATAAAGACGGCCGGGCAGTGCATTGCCGTCGACCCTAAGCTCGGCGAGGGCTACATGTTTCTTGGTCTGGCGCAGTGCCTTAAGGGCGACAAGGCCACCGGAAGGCAGAACCTGCAGAAGGCAAAAGACTTGGGCGACACCCAGGCACAGGAGTTGATAGACAAGTATGCCAATTGACGGCGCCCGCACGGCAATGGGCCGGCGGCGGGAGGGCATGCCCCGTAGGCTTGCGCCAATACGGCGCTTTGCCTGCGGGGCATGTCTGTCTTGCCTGTTCTATTTCGCTACATTTTCTCTGATAATGATATTTCCCCTCATCCATACACTCTGGCCACAATTGTCCGTAGGGCTGCCCGATGCAGTCATGGCATCCATTACATTCGCCACAAAACACATTCCCCGCTCCCGTCGGCGCCAACTCGGCCGCTTTGTTGCGGCATAGGCCGCTATGCCTGCTGCAAAGACTGCAGGCAATTTGCAGGGGATTGGATGATGCGGCTTGCACTCTAACTGCCTGTTGCGGGCAAATGAAAAGGATACGTGATGCATATCCATCCCGTATCCTTATATGTCTTGAATATAGTTATAGGCTGTCTTTGTATTATCAGCGGCCGGTTTGAGCTGTTTTTTCTTAGGCGGCTTGTGCGTTTGCCTTGTGGCATGGCTGCCTATGTGGCGAAACAAACGGGCAGGCACTACCGGAGAGACACTCAGGTCGGCTTGGTAGAAAAGGCTGCTTCTATAGCGTCAATACACTTTCCTGGCGCTGGTTGCATGCGCTTGGCGCGTCCGATTTGCCAAAGCGGATTCTCAGTTTCTCAATCATGTCTTTGGTCATCGCGTCCAAGTCGTACTCGGGTTTCCAGCCCCACTCCTGGCGTGCGCAAGTGTCATCCAGTGAGTTTGGCCAAGATTCGGCTATGGCCTGGCGTAGCGGGTCAACCTCGTAAACCATTTTGAATTCAGGTATATACTCCTTTATTTTATTGTATATGGTATCTGGCTCGAAACTCATGGAGGCAATGTTGAACGAGTTGCGGTGGACAAATTTGTCGGGGTCGGCTTCCATTATCTCAATTGCGGCGCGCAGGGCGTCGGGCATGTACATCATGTCCATGTAGGTGCCTGCGGCAATGGGGCACTTGAACGTCTCACCCTTCACTGCCGAATAATATATGTCAACGGCGTAGTCGGTGGTGCCGCCACCCGGGGGCGTTACATACGAGATAAGCCCGGGGAAGCGAACCGAGCGAGTGTCTACCCCAAAGCGGTTGTGGTAATAGTCGCTCAGCAACTCTCCCGACACCTTGGTAACGCCATACATGGTGCGTGGGTTGCGGATGGTGTCTTGCGGGGTCTTGTCTTTTGGTGTGTCGTCGCCAAACACGCCTATTGAACTGGGGGTGAAGACCGCACAGTGCATCGTGCGTGCCACCTCTAAAACGTTGAACAGCCCGCCCATGCCAATCTTCCAAGCCATCTGCGGCTTTGACTCGGCAACGGCAGACAGTAATGCCGCCAGGTTGTAGATAGTGTCGATTTTGTACTTGGAAACGGCTTCTGCAATCTGCTGCTCATTGGTGACATCTACGATGGCGCTCGGACCCGACTCTTTCAGCTCACCTGTAGGTTCTGCACCCGGGATGTAGCCGGCAACGATGTTGCCGTTGTACAGCCCTCTCAATTTCATGGTCAACTCTGAACCAATCTGGCCGGTTGAACCGATAATCAATACATTTTTCATGCTTTGTCGTTTCTTTATATCTAAATTTTAAGATGTACAAAGATAGTACATTATTCTTAATTGTTTCAGAGAATATTCAAGAGATTTTATTTGTTATATCAAAAAAAATTGAGACCTTTGCATAAGAATCCTAAAACTTACATGTATGTACGGTAAATTTCAAGACTTTTTGGCTAATGAACTCTCTGGCATAGAGGCTGCCGGCCTGTACAAAAGAGAGCGTGTGATAACAACTCCACAGAGTGCAGACATCAAGGTCAATGCCGGGGAGCGTGTGCTTAACTTTTGCGCAAACAACTATTTGGGCCTTTCTGACAACAAGAGGCTGATTGATGCAGCAAAGCAGGCCATGGACAGCCATGGCTACGGTATGTCGTCGGTGCGGTTCATTTGTGGCACACAGGATTTGCACAAACAACTCGAAGAGGCTGTCTCCGACTACTTCCACACGGAAGACACCATTCTTTATGCTGCCTGCTTCGATGCAAACGGCGGATTGTTCGAGCCTCTTTTTACTGAGGAAGACGCCATCATCTCCGACTCGCTGAACCATGCCTCAATAATAGACGGCGTGCGTCTGTGCAAGGCAAAGCGATATCGCTATGCCAATGCCGACATGGCCGACTTGGAGCGCTGCCTGCAGGAGGCCCAGGCCCAGCGCTTCCGCATCATTGCCACAGACGGTGTGTTCTCGATGGACGGCAACGTGGCGCCAATGGACAAGATATGCGACCTGGCCGAGAAATACGACGCGTTGGTAATGGTTGACGAGTCGCACTCTGCCGGCGTGGTAGGCCCGACCGGCCGCGGCGTGGCTGAGCAGTTCAATGTCTACGGTCGAATAGACATCTTTACAGGTACCCTTGGCAAGGCTTTCGGTGGTGCCATGGGAGGATTCACAACAGGAAGGAAGGAAATAATTGACATGCTGCGCCAGCGCTCGCGCCCCTACCTGTTCTCTAACTCGGTGGCCCCGGCCATAGTGGGGGCGAGCATAGAGATGTTCAAGATGCTCAAGGAAAGCAATGCGCTGCACGACAAGCTGGTGGAGAACGTAAACTATTTCCGTGACAAGATGATTGCCGCCGGCTTCGACATAAAGCCTACGCAGAGTGCCATTTGCGCCGTGATGCTTTACGATGCAAAGCTCTCGCAGGAGTTTGCTGCAAAGATGCAGGACGAGGGTATTTATGTTACAGGTTTCTATTATCCTGTCGTTCCAAAGGGGCAGGCCCGCATCCGCGTACAGCTGTCGGCCGGGCACGAGCGTGAGCACCTTGACAGGGCCATCGCTGCGTTTGTGAAGGTAGGCAAGGAACTTGACGTCATCAAGTGACTCCGTTTCAGGCAAACCGGGCTTGCATCAGCCCGGTTTGTTTGCACCGTTGGCAATATTCCCAATACATTCCATCCTGTTGTCGCCACGACGCCTGCTCGCAATGGCCGGGCCAAATGTGCAGGCCCATCTGCCAGGCAACAGGAAGGAACCGTATTTTGCCGTGTCGACAGGGTAGGGGAAAAAGCATACAGGTTGTTGTCGTTTCCGGTTGGCGCAAGGCGGGTTCAAGGCATCTGGCTCGCTTTTGGTTCGTTTCATGAAATGGCCGGATGATAGCTGATAGTCATGTTATGATGTTTCGCCTTTCAAATAAGCATAAAAGTGAAAGGCCCGTGCCACCGGCAGTTGGTGTCGTTTCGCTCGTTCATGCCATTTCTTTTGGCCATTCGGCGTGAATGGCCCTTTCGGGGTGTCTTGGCCAAAGGGCGATGCACCGTGTTGAGGACAGTTGCAGGATGAGAGCTCCGTGGCGCCCATCGTGCAACTGCCCCGTTTTTATGTCAGAACGCCGGTCCCTCGCCCGGTGGCAGCATTCCGCCGAACGGGTCGTAGTCGTTGGGCAGTTCGGGTGCAGGGCCAAGGTCGCCGTTGATGCGCGACCCCAGTATCTCGCCTCCGGCCGCCGGCGTCGACTTGCCCAGGCGTGTGTCCTCCGGATTCTCGAATCGTGTGAACTCTCCGCGGAAGGTGAGCAGCACGTCGCCCGTGGCACCCTTACGGTGCTTGGCGATGATGATTTGCGCCATGCCGTGCAGGTCGCGCCCGTTTTCGTCTTCGTAGATGTGATAGTATTCCGGCCTGTGTACGAAGAGCACCATGTCGGCGTCTTGCTCTATGGCTCCCGACTCGCGCAAGTCGCTCAGTTGCGGGCGCTTGCCCTCCAGTCCCTCGCGCGACTCCACGCCACGGTTCAGCTGCGACAGTGCCAGTATTGGTATGTCGAGCTCTTTGGCCAGTCCTTTCAGCGAACGCGAGATGGTAGAAACCTCTTCCTGTCGGCTGCTGAACCGCATGCCGTTGGCGTTCATCAGCTGCAGGTAGTCAATCATGATGAGCTTCACTCCGTGCTCGCGCACCAGTCGGCGGGCCTTTGTTCGCAGCTCGAATACCGACAGGCCAGGTGTGTCGTCCACATAGAGCGGTGCTCCTATCAGGTTGTTCATGCGCTTGTCGAGCCGGTCCCACTCGTCGGGCTGCAGCTGTCCGTTTAGTATTTTGCTTCCCTGTATCTCGCAGCAGTTGGATATCAGTCGGTTTACGAGCTGCACGTTGCTCATTTCGAGCGAGAAGAAAGCCATCGGAACCTTGTAGTCGGCGGCAATGTTCTTGGCCATCGACAGTGCGAACGACGTTTTTCCCATGGCCGGGCGCCCGGCAATGATGACAAGGTCGCTGGCCTGCCATCCGCTGGTTATGTCGTCCAGCTTGTGGTATCCGGTGGGCACGCCCGTCAGTCCGTCCTTGTTGGCGGCCGCTTTCTGTATCACCTCGACAGCGTTCTTTATCACAGGGTCTATCTGCGTATAGTCTTTCTTCATGTTGCGCTGCGAGAGCTCAAACAGCGAACCCTCGGCCTCCTGCATCAGGTCGTCGATGTCGGTAGTGTCGTCGAAGGCCTTGGTCTCTATGACGCTGGCAAACGATATGAGCTGCCTGGCAAGGTATTTCTGGGCGATGATGCGAGCGTGATACTCGATGTTGGCCGACGAGGCCACGCGCGAGCTCAGCTCGGCAACATATACCGGGCCGCCCACCTCGTCGAGGTCGCCGTTCTTGGCCAGCTGTTCGGTGACGGTGAGCACGTCGACCGGGCGCTCGGCCATGCTCAGGTCGCGCACGGCGGCATACACCTTCTGGTTGCGCGGCTCATAGAAGCTTTCGGGGTAGAGCATCTCGCAGACCACTGCGTAGGCGTCTTTGTCAATCATTAGTGCCCCGAGCACAGCCTTCTCCACGTCGGTGGCCTGTGGTTGCAGGTGGCCGTAGGTATTGTCGACGGCCGCCGGTTTTCGTTGCCGTCGCGGCCTGTTGTTGTCTTGTTCTGCCATTGTTTTTTTCGGTTTTGGCTGCAAAGGTACAAAAAAGCGCGCAATGTGCCCAGCGTAGGTGCCTAAAAAACACCTGCGGCAGGTTGCCTCGCCGGCAGGCTGGCTTGCCGGCGTGGTGACGGCAAGGCCGGGGTGGCTTTTGTCTGGAAGGATATGTAGACATGCTGGTTGACCTGCTGCTGCCCAACAGGCTGTTTTTTCTGAAAAGACTCCACCCGCCGGGGAGCCCCGAATGGACTGTCCCGGCGGGTGGAACGGCATGTCTTGCAGTATGAAACGGCCTATTCGGCAATGCCGACAGGCATGCAGATGAGCGGTTTCAGCTCGGCCTTTATCCCGAGGAACTTCTGCATGGCCGTCACGTCGTCGCCAGCATAGCAGCACACCGTGGCCAGCCCGTTGGCAGCGCAGTGCAGGTAGACGTTCTGCATCACGGCGCCGGCGTCGATGCCGCATATTGCCATGTTGCCGCCTTGCAGCGAAGTGTCAGAGGCAATGACTATCACCACGGGCGCCGTCTTGATGAAGGCGTTGCGCTTGGCAGCCTCGCCCCTGAGGTCGCCGTTGCCAATCTTCACGAGCTTGTTGCCCTTGGCGTCGTAGCGGTAGGTGCCGTCGGCCTTGCCCACATATACAGTTATGTCTTGCTTGTTGCGTGCCGATGGCACGGTGAGGTGGCCGTCGGGCCTGTTCACCCCGCAGGCAGCCCACAGCAAGTCGGCCAGTTGCTGGTCGGTTAGCGTCTTGTCGCTGAACTTGCGCACCGACTTGCGGTCTTGCAGTGCCTTGCTCAGCGATCCTTCGGTGGTGCTTTTCTGTGGTGCGGGCAATACGGTCTCCTGCGCGCACGATGTGGCCGAGAATGCCGTCAGCCCCACGATGGTGGAGAATATGACGGCTGCGAGATTGTTCTTTTTCATGTTCTTGTAGATTTAAATGTAGTCCGCCTGATAATGCAATCGGCCCTGATGCAAGCTGGCCTGGCCATTACCGCGTGCGGCTTGAATATTGCAAAGATACGGAAATGACTTTGAATACATGAAAAAGCGCAGCCTTTTTTGCTTTTGTTAGGCAATTTTGGCATTGGTGCGCAGTGGGGCGGCAGTGTGCCCCGGCCCATGTAGCCCGCAGGCCTCGGCCCGTGGTTGCTGTCACGGGCTGAGGCCTGCTGCGGGGGGTGTCGGGCGCCTACACGAACAGGCGGCCTATCTGGTATATCAGTGCCGACACAATCCATGCCAGCGCGGTGGTGTAGACGGCTGTGAACGCAGCCCATTTCCACGAGCCGCTTTCGCTCTTGACGGCTGCAATGGTGGCCAGGCATGGGAAGTAGAGCAGCACAAACGTCAGGTAGGCAAAGGCTATCAGCGGCGTTATGCCGTCGGCTGTCATCTTGTCGTACAGGTTGGCATACTTCGGCGTGTTGTCGTCGGCCGTGTCGTCGGCCACGCTCTCGTCGCCGCTGTAGAGCACGCCCATTGTCGAGGCCACAATCTCCTTGGCCCCTACGCCGGCCACGAGGCCCACGTCGAGCTTCCAGTCGAAGCCCTGGGCGCGGAACACTGGCTCTATGGCCTTGCCTATGCGCCCTATGTAGCTTTGTTCCTGCTGTTGCTGCTGGCTGAGGCTGTCGTCGTGGGGGAAGTAGCCCAGCGCCCATACCACAATGCTTGCAAAGAGAATGATGCCTCCCATCTTCTTCAGATATTGCTTGCCTTTCTCCCATGTGTGGCGGCCAATGGCCTTGGCCGTTGGAAAGCGGTAGGGCGGCAGCTCCATCACGAAGGGCGTGTCTTCGCCCTTTATGAGCCACCGGCTGAGCACCCGGCTCACCACCACGGCCATGACGATGCCTATGGCGTAGAGCGATATCATGATGAGGCTTTGGTATTTAACGGCGAAAAACGTGCCGGTGATCATTATGTAGATGGGCAGCCGCGCCGAGCAGCTCATCATCGGCAGTATGAGCATGGTGATGAGTCGCGAGCGTCGGCTCTCGATGGTGCGCGTGGCCATGACGGCCGGCACGTTGCATCCGAAGCCCATGATGAGCGGTATGAACGACTTGCCGTGCAGCCCCATCTTGTGCATCAGCTTGTCCATGATGAAGGCGGCGCGCGCCATGTAGCCCGAGTCTTCCATGAACGATATGAAGCAGTAGAGTATGAGTATCTGCGGCAGGAACACAATGACCGCCCCCACGCCGCCTATGATGCCGTCGGCAATCATGGCCTTGAGGGGCCCGTCGGGCAGGGTGGCGCTTACCCACTCGCCAATCATGCCCACGCCGGCCTCAATCCAGTCCATGGGATACTGTCCCAGGGTGAATGTCACCTCGAACATCACGTAGAGCAGCAGGAAGAAGATGGGGAAGCCGGCATACTTGTTGGTTATTATCTTGTCGATGAAGTGCGTCAGCTGGTATGTGTCCTGCTTGTTGCCGGGCTCGTAGCCGGCCTCTTGCAGTGCACCGTGTATCAGTCCGTACTTGGCGTCCATGATGGCCGTCTCGGAGTCTTCCTTGGTCTCTTCGAGTATCTTGTGCGCCTCGCGGTCGCGCACTTCCATTATTTCTTTTGCGTTGGGCAGCCTCTCTACGGCCTGCTCGGTGTCCTTGTCCATCTCGAGCAGCTTGATGGCCAGGTAGCGGGTGGAGTATTTGTGGCGTATCTGCTCGTCTTTCTGCACCTCGCGCTTTATGGCCTCGATGCTCTCTTCGAGCGTCTTTCCGTGGTTGAGGTGTACGTGGCGGAACACGCTGTTGTTGGGCCTGGCGCCGTGGGCGAAGTCTTCCGTGTGGTCGGTTTCGTGCGAGCCCTCATACCGCTTGTGCCAGTTTTGTATCTCGGCGGCCACCTCGGGGTTGATGTTTCCGTCCTTGTCGATGAAGTCGACGCCCTCGTACATGTTGATGATGATGTGGAAGAGCAGGTCGACGCCTTTGCCCGTCTTGAACACCGTGGGTATCATCGGCACGCCGAACAGCTGGCCGAGCTTGTTGTAGTCGAGCTTGTCGCCTCGCTCCTCAAACTCGTCGAACATGTTGAGCGCGCAAACCATGCGCAGGTTCATGTCGACGAGCTGCGTGGTGAGGTAGAGGTTGCGCTCAAGGTTGCTCGAGTCGATGACGTTGATTACCACGTCGGGGGTCTTGTCTATTATCTGCCGTCGAACATACAGTTCCTCGGGGCTGTAGGCCGACAGCGAGTATGTGCCGGGCAGGTCGACCAGGTTGAATGTGTAACCCTCAAACTCGGCGTGGCCCTCCTTGGCATCCACAGTCACGCCCGAGTAGTTGCCCACGCGCTCGTGGGCTCCCGAGGCAAAGTTGAACAGCGACGTTTTTCCGCAGTTGGGGTTGCCCACCAGCGCCACGTTGATGGTACGGCGTTTTTTCATGGCGGCATCGTGCAGCTGCTTGTCGGTGAGCTGCGTTGCACCGCCCTCGTTTTCGGTGGATATCTCCGGTTTGTTGAAGTCGGGTTCTGAGTTTTCTTTTTCAAGTAGCTTGGCCTCTTCGGGTGATATGATTTCTATCATCTCGGCCTCGTTGTGGCGTAACGAGACCTCATATCCCATTATCTTGTATTTCACGGGATCCTGGAGCGGGGCGTTGAGCAGCACCTCTACCACCTTGCCCTTGATGAACCCCATCTCAACTATGCGCTTGCGGAAGCCGCCATGTCCGAGGACTTTGACGATGACTCCGTATTCTCCTGTCTTTAGTTCTGAAAGTCTCATTTTTCTGCTAATATGATGCAAAATTACAAATTAGCGGCAAGAAACACGAAAGGCTGCCCCCCATTTTTGCCAAAATACCTATAAATGGCCATCGCTGTCAGTCGGCACTGAAATAATTTTCAATCTCGCGTGCCGCAGAGTCACCATTATTAGGTATGTCGGATATCACGCGTCCGTGCTCGAGCAGTATGATTCGCGTGCTGATGTTGATTGTGTGCGCAAGGTTGTGGCTGCTTATCAGTATGGTGGCGCCTGTCTCGCGGTTGTATTCTTCTACCACCCTCTTCAGCCTGTTCTGGCTTTGCGGGTCGAGATAGTTGAACGGTTCGTCGAGTATGACCACGCTTGGCGATGTGGCGAATGCGGCCATGATTCCCGCCTTCTGTCGGTTGCCGGCCGACAGGTCGCGTATGAGCTTGTGTTGCCCGAGCACCTCGCCGGCGTCGAAAGCCTCAAAGCGCTCCAGGTTGCGCTTCATCTCGTCGGTGCCCAGCCCTGATATCTTTGCCAGGAACGCAAAGTATTCATCGGGCGTAAGGTAGTCTATGAGGAAGCTCTCGTTGAGATATGCCCCTGTGAACAGCTTCCACTCCTCGCTGCCGGCCACGTCGACAGGCCCTTGCGCGGCGCATGCCGTCTGGCGGTGGGGTGGTGGCGTGGTGGTGACGTGCCCCGTGTCGGGTTTGGCCAGGTCGAGCATGAGCCTGAACAGGGTGGTCTTGCCGGCCCCGTTGTTGCCCACAATGCCCACTATCTCGCCGTCGGCAATGTCCAGCGACTCAATGTCGCAAGCCGTGGTCCGTCCGTACGACTTCTTGAGGTTTGCTATGCTTATCATCGTTTCATGGTTTTTTGCCATGCCCTTTGGCGCTGCCGGTGCCCTTGCGGGCGCCGCGCCGCGGGGGCGTGGCATTGGTTGGGGTGATGAAAAAAGCGTTTGGAGCGGCATTGCTCCAAACGCTTTTTGGCGTGCCGTCAGACGAGTCCGCGTCCGTGGCAGTTCTTAAACTTCTTTCCGCTGCCGCACGGGCAAGGGTCGTTGCGTCCCGGCAACTTGTCCTTTACTATGGGCTCTCGCTGCTGCTGGGCCCTCGTGTCTTGCGCTGCTGCCGCTGCCTGGTTGGGGTCGGTGAGCTGTTCCTCGTCGAGGTTGCGCTTGGTCTCGGTGTACCGTGGCTGCTGCGGCTTCTCGTCGGGCTCGGCTTCCTTCACGCTCTGCTGCATTTCGGGTATGGCGCTGCGCATAAGTATGCTCGTGATGCGGTTGTTCATCGTGTTGACCATGCTGTCGAATAGCTTCACGCTTTCCAGCTTGAAGATGAGCAGCGGGTCTTTCTGCTCGTAGGATGCGTTCTGCACGCTGTGCTTCAGCTCGTCGAGCTCGCGCAGGTTCTCCTTCCAGCAGTCGTCGATGATGTGGAGCAGTATCACCTTTTCAAACTGTTTCACCACGCTCTTGCACTCGGTGTCGTAGGCTTCCTTGAGGTCGCAGGGTATGTTGTACATCCTGCGGCCGTCGGTTATGGGCACCATGATGCGCTCATACAAAGAGCCTTGCGTTTCATACACCTGCTTTATTATGGGCCATGCCACGGACTGGATGCGCTCGGTCTTGCGCTTGAAGTCGGCCATGGCCACCTGGAAGGCGTTCTCGGCCAGGTCTTCGCGCTTCTCGTTGGCCAGCTGCTCGTCGGTGAACGGCACTTCCATGGCGAGAATCTTGAGGAACTCTTCTTTGCAACCCTCGTAGTCGTTTTGCTCTATGATGTTCACCACGCGGTCCCAGATGATGTTGGATATGTCCATGCCGATGCGTTCGCCCATCAGAGCGTGGCGGCGTTTCTCGTAGACCACTGTTCGCTGCTTGTTCATCACGTCGTCGTATTCGAGCAGCCGCTTGCGTATGCCGAAGTTGTTTTCCTCGACCTTCTTCTGCGCGCGCTCGATGCTGCGCGATATCATCGGGCTGTCAATCATGTCGCCCTCCTTGAACCCGAGCTTGTCCATCACCTTGGCAATGCGCTCAGAGGCAAATAGGCGCATGAGCTTGTCTTCGAGCGACACGTAGAACACCGACGAGCCGGGGTCGCCCTGGCGGCCTGCACGTCCGCGCAACTGGCGGTCTACGCGGCGGCTTTCGTGGCGCTCGGTTCCGATGATGGCCAGTCCGCCTGCGGCTTTCACCTCGGGCGAGAGCTTGATGTCGGTACCGCGTCCGGCCATGTTGGTGGCAATGGTCACGGCTCCGAGCCCGTTGGTGCTTTGTCCGGCCTGCGCCACGATGTCGGCTTCCTTCTGGTGGAGCTTGGCGTTGAGCACCTGGTGTGGTATCTTGCGCATGCTGAGCATCTTGGAGAGCAGCTCGGATATCTCTACCGACGTGGTGCCGACGAGGGTGGGGCGCCCGCTGTTGCGCATATTCTCAATCTCTTCGATCACGGCGTTGTACTTCTCGCGTGCCGTCTTGTAGACGCGGTCGTCCATGTCCTTGCGTATCACGGGGCGGTTGGTGGGTATCTCCACCACGTCGAGCTTGTAGATGTCCCAGAACTCGCCGGCCTCGGTCGAGGCCGTACCCGTCATTCCCGCCAGCTTGTGGTACATGCGGAAGTAGTTCTGCAGGGTGATGGTGGCGAAGGTCTGTGTGGCGGCTTCCACCTTGACGTGCTCCTTGGCTTCGATGGCCTGGTGCAGTCCGTCGCTCCAGCGGCGTCCTTCCATGATGCGGCCCGTCTGCTCGTCGACAATCTTCACCTCGCCGTCGATTACCACATACTCGTCGTCTTTGTTGAACATGGTGTAGGCCTTGAGCAGCTGCTGCAGCGTGTGCACGCGCTCGCTCTGCACGGCGTAGTGGTTGAGCAGCGCGTCTTTCTTGTCGAGCCTTTCCTGGTCGGTCAGGCCGGTCTCGGTCTCAAGCTCCGAGAGCTGCGACGCGATGTCGGGCAGCACGAACAGCGTGTTGTCGTTGACCTGCCTTGCAAGCCATTCCGTACCCTTGTCGGTGAGGTCGCACGAGTTGAGTTTCTCCTCTACCACGAAGTAGAGCGGCTCGACGGCCTCGGGCATGCGGCGGTTGTTGTTCTCCATGTATATCTCCTCTGTCTTGAGCATGCCGGCCTTGATTCCTTCTTCCGAGAGATACTTGATGAGCGGCTTGTTCTTTGGCAGGGCCTTGTGCGAGCGGTAGAGCGAGAGGAAACCCTCGTCGACGAGCTTCTGGTCGTTTTTCTCGCGGCCTTCGCTTATCTTCTGCTTGGCGTCGGCCAGGTATTGCGTGGCCAGCTTGCGCTGCACGTCGACGAGCCTTTCTACCAGCGGCTGGTATTCTTCAAACATCTGGTCGTCGCCCTTGGGCACGGGGCCAGAGATGATGAGCGGCGTGCGGGCGTCGTCGATGAGCACCGAGTCGACCTCGTCGACGATGGCGTAGTTGTGGGCGCGCTGCACGAGGTCGGCCGGCGATATGGCCATGTTGTCGCGCAGGTAGTCGAAGCCGAACTCATTGTTGGTGCCGAAGGTGATGTCGGCCTGGTATGCCTTGCGCCTGGCCGGCGAGTTGGGCTGGTGCTTGTCGATGCAGTCTACCGACAGTCCGTGGAACTCGTAGAGCGGGCCCATCCACTCGGAGTCGCGCTTGGCCAGGTAGTCGTTGACCGTCACCACGTGCACGCCGTTGCCCGTGAGGGCATTGAGGAACACCGGCAGCGTGGCCACGAGCGTCTTTCCCTCACCTGTGGCCATCTCGGCAATCTTGCCTTGGTGCAGCACCACGCCTCCGAAGAGCTGCACGTCGTAGTGCACCATCTCCCACTTGAGGTCGTTGCCTCCCGCCGTCCAGTGGTTGTGGTATATGGCCTTGTCGCCGTCGATGGTGATGAAGTCCTTGCGGGGGTCGGCGGCCAGTTCGCGGTCGAAGTCGGTGGCCGTTACCACCGTCTGTTCGTTCTGGGCGAAGCGGCGAGCCGTTTCCTTCACGATGGCAAACACTTCGGGCATCACCTCGTTGAGCTTCTGCTCGTAGATGTCGAGTATTTCCTTTTCGAGCTTGTCTACCTGGTTGAAGATGCCCTCGCGCTCGTCGATGGGCGTGTCCTCAATCTTCGATTTGAGCTCGGCAATCTGGTCTCTCTGGCTTTGCGCAGAGCTTTGCACCATGTGCCTGATTTCTTGCGTCCGGGCCCTGAGCGAGTCGTTGTCAAGCTTCTCTACCTCGGGGTAAACGGCCTTGACTTTCTCCACAAGGGGTTGGATGAGCTTCATGTCGCGTGTCGACTTGTCACCGAACAGCGACTTAAGGATACTGTTGAAATTCATTTTATGTCGTTTTTTTATTTTCGTCTTGTTGGCGTTTAGGCTGTCGCCTGCAAATTTACGCTTTTTTTGTTAATTATTGGCAATTAGCCTTGTAAATTGGAGTGTGAGTTTGGCGTGGCGGCGTTATTTTTGTGTTTGCGGTGCCGTTTCGGCCTCTGCGTGCCGCCATTGCCTTGGTTTGTGGCTGGGTGCCACAGCCGTTTGCTGATTCTGTTGTAAGCATGTTTCACCCGTCGGGCTGTTGTGCCTGGATGACTGTGCCTCGGCCTTATGCGGCTTACTTCCAGGCGGTTGTGCACCTATGCCCGGTTTGCGGTCCGAAACGGCCTGTATCGCTTGGCCTTTCGGGGCGTTCCGTACGCCGAAACGGCCCGTTTTGCGGGCCTTCCGGCGCCGTGGCGTCGTGCCATGCTGTGTTTTGTAAAAAAAAGAATCCTTGCTGGTTGTGCCACCACTGCGCCCCGTTGGCGCTTTGCCTGTGTCTGTAGGTTTGCGTCATGCTGTGCGCGCTGTCTCACGCAGGCATGCCTGTCAGAACAGCGGGGCCGATGAGCAGGCGTTGGGTGCCCTAATGCGTATGGCCTTGGCAATGGTTGGGGCTATACGGTCGATGGTGACGTGGTCGGAAAGGCGTTCGGCCTTTGTGCCCGCGCCATATATTATGATGGGGAATTGTGTGAACGAGGCCCGTTGCAGCTGGCTCTCAAGGTTGTTTTCGTTGTACAGCCTCCAGCCCGGGGCCACTTCTATGAGTATGTCGCCGCAGCGCTCCGGGTGGAAGCCGTTGCGGGTCTTATAAATGTTCTCGTCGCCGCTCGAGAGCAGTTGCAGCGATGTGTATACGTTGCGCACGCCCGATATCTGGGCCAGGAACTCCTTGGCGCGTATCGTAGCTTCCGAGAAGCTCACGCGCTTTTGCTCAAACAGGTTGTGGTTTAGGAATATCTGCGTGCCGAAGCATGTCTCGACATATTGCGCGGGGCCCCACAGTGCCCCGAAATACATGTTGAGCAGGTTGGCCGTGCGGTTGATGTTGAATGTGCCCGACGGTATGTTGTATTTGGCGTAGTCGGCGTTTTCCTCGTCGCTGTAGCCCGTGCTTGTTATGACAAACAGCACCTGCTGTGCGCCCACCCTGCGCTCGAGCTCCCTTATTAGCCTGCCTAATTCCTTGTCGAGCCTCACGTATGTGTCTTGGAGCTCCATCTGACATTCTGTCACAGTCTTGTGGTCGAAGTTGCCGGCATAGTATGTCACGTTGAGCAGGTCGGTCACATTGTCGATGCCCATGGCGTTGGTGCTGGCGCATTGCAGCGCCATGTCGGTGACGCGTTGGTTGACAAGGCCGCTGGCCTTGAACTCCCTGTAGCGGCGTTCGCCGTCGAAGGTGTGCTTGAACGGCTTTTGCACGCCGCCGTTCATGAAGTAGCTGAAGTTGCCCGACAGCATGTTGACAGGCTCCCATGTCTTGTTGTCGATGCTGTTCGAGTGTATGTTGTTGTACGCCTGTATCCATGACGGCGTGGTATTGAAGTAATAGTTCGACGAGCACCAGTAGCCGTTGTTGTTGTCTATCCACAGGGCGCCGTCGGCGGCATGGCCGGCCGAGAGCACGGCGGCGTCGCGGAACGGGGCCACGGCATATACCACGGCACCGCCGTTGGTGGCCACTTTCAGTTCGTCGCCAATGGTGGATGTGCCCAGGTTCTTGGGCGACGAGCAGTCTTGGGTCAGGTATCCGCCGTATTTGCTGTCGTCAACGCAGAACACCGGGCGCAGGGTCTCCTTGTCGAGCCAGCGCGCCCCGATTATGCTGTTGTAGTAGGGGGTGGTGCCCGTGGCTATGGCGGCCACGGCCGATGCCCTGTCTATGGGCGAGAAGGGGTAGGAGGCGTTGGCATAGACCATCCCTTTGGCAAAGAGCATCTTGAAGCCGTCGCTGCCGTAAAGCGGGGCGAAGGCCTCCAGGTAGTCGGTGCGCAGCTGGTCGATGGCTATGTTCACCACCAGCTTGGGGGCCGACTGTATAGTCTGCGGCATCTCTGCCTTGCTTCCGGTGGCGGAGAAGGCGGCGAGCAATGTCAGTGAAATGTATCTATACTTCATCCTTGTTTATGTCTGTTTGGGTGTTGTTTATGTGCTAACGCCAGGTGCACCATGCATCTGGACAGCAAACATAGTGCCACAATTTCCATTCCCTCGGCGTAGTCTTGAAATATTGCCCCGGCCAGGAACAGCACCGACAGTGCCGCGGCCAGCCGCCAGTAGGTGGTTCGGCCCTTCATCACCGATGGCATGAAGAACAGCGGCAGCGGGTTGAGCAGCAGCACCTGGAGGTTGGTGCTCGTGGTCGGGTGCTCGGAGAAGAGCAGTGCCGTGACAATGATGCCTGCCACGCCGGTGCATGTGAGCAGCAGGGCGTCGAAGGCCCTGTATGCCTTTTTCCGCCTCAGTTCTGCGGCTGCAACAGCCAGCGAAACTAATAATAATATGGTTGCACACTGGCGTGGAGTGAGCGGAAACGGGCTTTTTGCCTCAGGAAGCACAGTGTCGACGGCCACGCGTGTCTCCTTCACCAGCGGGCGCCGGCCCTCGGTGGTGGCTATGGTGGCCCTGTCGAAGTCGCGCATCAGGTATTCCGGCAGGAACTGCTGCTGCCGGCTGTCGGCGTGCGTGTCGGCTTTGGCGCCGAGGCACAGGTCGTTGCCGAACGTCGCCCAGCGGTGGTTGCCGGCCATGGCGTGTATCATCTGCCTGTAGGTTGCGGCCTCCAAGCTGTCGTTGGGTGCATACTCTATTGTCCCCGCTACGCATCTCTCCACCATGTCGCGTGCCCTTGTCGTGCAGTTGTCATAGAAAAAGTTGTACCTGTATGTGCGGTTTTCAGGGCGGTAGTTGTCGGCCAGCGCATCATAGAGGCGCCTTTCCTCGTCTGCCGACAGGTTGAGCACCTGCTCGGTGACGGCCCGCCCCTCCCTGCGGTATTCCTCGCGGAAGGCGTTGAAGGGCATCACGCCGAGCTCATAGTCGGTTTGCCCGAACACAAAGCGCAGCGCGAAAAACGGCTTCCTGAAGCTGAACACGCCATAGTTGAATGTCCAGTCTTCGCCCGTGCGCAAGTCGTGGTACCTCAGGGCAGTGTGGCCGTAGAGGCTGTAAAGTTCATTGCCGGGGGCACAGGTCAGCAAACTCACCTCGATGGAGTCTGTTCGCCTTGCCTGCTCTTGGGCGGCGGCGGTAATGGGCGTACCGAAAACGACGGCCATTACGGCGGCCATGAAGGCTTTCAATATGTATGCTGACTGTTTCACGCTGCAAAATTACTTTCTTTTTTCCATTCGCCGTGCCATTATTCCGATTTTTTTCAATAATTTTGCAGGCGGTAAGCGAACGGACAGCACGATGAACCTAACGATAGACATAGGCAACACCTGCACCAAGCTTGTCGCTTTCGACGGCGACGAGCCTGTCGGAGAGATGAGGATGGACGACGGCGAGCTGCACAAGTTCGACGGCTTTTGCGCCGGCTATCCCTTCGAGCGCGGCATCTGTTCGTCGGTGGTCGACGTGCCAGAGGGCTTGCGCCGCAGGCTGGAGGCAGCCCCTTTCCCGGTCATGCGGCTTGTGTCGGGGGTGACGCCTGTGCCTGTCAACAACAGGTATGCCACCCCGCTGACCCTCGGCACCGACAGGCTGGCGGCAGTGGTCGGGGCACATTTCAAGAGCGGTGGCCGCGATGCGCTGGTCATTGACGTGGGCACGTGCATCACATTCGACTTCATCACTGCCGCAGGCGACTATCTCGGGGGCAACATCTCGCCAGGGCCAACAATGCGCCTGAAGGCCCTCGGGGCTTTTGCCGGGGCGCTGCCCGTGGTCGACAGAAAAGGCGACACGCCTCCGATGGGCTACAGCACCGAGACTGCTATCAGAAGTGGAGTGATGCGGGGCGTAACCTACGAAATAGAAAGCTATATTCGTGATTTTATATTAAAATGCCCCGGGCTTTTTGTTTATTTAACGGGTGGAGTGCAACTTGATTTGCATATCCCAGAAAAAAAGTGCATCTTTGCAGACAATTTCATAGTTCCTTACGGTCTCAACCGTATTCTCCTCTACAATGAAGAAATCGCTTTCAATGAAAAGAACAGTTATTTGTAGTATCGCGCTGGGCTTTGTCTCGGTGGCGGCCATGGCTCAGAGTGGTACAAACTCTCCATACAGCCAGTACGGCATAGGTATTCTCTCAGACCAGTCGCAGGGCTTCAACTGCGGCATGAACGGCCTGGCGCTCGGCTTGCGCTATGGCAACCAGGTCAATTCACTTAACCCTGCGTCTTATTCGGCCATCGACTCGCTGAGCATGATATTCGACGTGGGGCTCTCGGGGCAGATTACCAACTTCAAGGAAGGCAACATAAGCCGCAATGCCAAGAACGCCGACTTCGAGTATGCAGTGGCTGCTTTCCGCGCATTCCCCAAGGTAGGCATCAGCGTTGGACTTATTCCGTACACCAACATCGGCTACAACTACGCCAACTCATCGAGGGTGGGGACGTCTGAGACCACCACCACCGAGACGCACTCCGGCTCGGGCGGCATCCACCAGGCTTATATCGGAGTGGGCTGGAACGTGTTCGGTGGGCTGTCGGTGGGAGCAAACTTCTCTTACCTTTGGGGCTCGTACGACAAGACTGTGTCCATTTCGAGCAGCGACAGTTATGTGAACACCATGCAGCGGACGTACAGTGCGAATGTCAGCAACTACAAGCTTGATTTCGGATTGCAGTGGCAGCAAAAAGTGGCAAAGGCCGACTGGCTTACCCTCGGCGCCACCGTCGGCATCGGCCACAAGCTCAACGCCGATCCGCAGGTGACCACAACGACGTCGAACAGCCAGACGGGTGTGTCGTCAGACTCTACGTTTACGGTGGGCAACGGCCTGGCTGTGCCCATGACCTACGGCGTGGGCTTGGCATGGACCCACTCCGACAGGCTCACAATAGGTGTTGACTACACCCTGCAGCAGTGGGGTTCGGTAGACATACCCGAGACCGATGCGGCCACGGGCGACTACGTCCTGCGCAGCGGCTTGCTCAAAGACCGCCACAAGTTTACCCTCGGCGGCGAGTGGGTGCCCAACCCTACGAGCCTCAGGTTTTTCGACAGGGTGCGCTACAGGATAGGCGCCTCGTATGCCACACCTTATATTAAGATTAACGGCATGGACGGCCCGAAAGAGTACAGCGTGAGCGCCGGATTCGGCATACCCATCACCAACTCGTGGGAAAACCGCTCTTTCCTCAACATAAGCGGGCAATGGGTGCGCTCCGAGTCGAAGGCATTCGTCACCGAGAACATGTTCAGGATAAACATTGGCATTACCTTCAATGAGCGCTGGTTCATGAAGTGGAAGGTAGAGTAAATCGTAGTCAGGCAGTGTTTACGTTTGGCAAGAGTGTTGCTATGAGGCTTTGCATGTGGTGCCTGGCGTTGGCTTCGGCATTGCCTGCCATGGTTTCGTGCACCGAAGAGAAGGAGCATCCGGCGCCGGCCATCTACGACCGCGACTCGGTGTCGGTGATGGTAAGCTACGGTGTCAATACGCTCATATCCGACTCTGGTGTCATCAAGTACAGGATTGTCACCGAACGGTGGGATGTGAACCAGGTCAGGCAGCCGTCACGCTGGACTTTCATCAAGGGTTTGTTTCTCGAACAGTTTGACGAGAAGTTCCATGTAGAGGCTTACATACAGGCCGACACAGCCTGGTATTACGACAAGATGAAGCTGTGGGAGCTGCGCGGACGGGTGCGTGTGCGCAATGTCAGGGGCATGATATTCCGCAGCGAGGAGCTTTTCTGGGACGGGATAACCCACGAGATGTACTCCAACAAGTTCTCAAGGCTCGTCACCCCGGAGCGCACGCTTGAGGGAACATACTTCCGCAGCGACGAGCACATGACCCACTACACTGTGTCTAATTCGAAAGGTTCGTTTGTCAAGTCTGACATGGAGAGCGAGCCCGCAGCGCCGGCCGACACGGCAAAGGGCGGCGACACGGCTGTGGCAGCCCCGCCAGTGCGACCTGCCGCCGTGCCCCGGGCGGCCACCAGCAAGCCCAGGTGAGCCTTGTGCCCGGCGCCAGGCCACATTGCGGCGCAATGTCCTTGGCCCCAGTGCATTTCGAAGTCATGTGAAGCAGGCTTTGCCCCGGCATCACGGCGGGCGGCGAGCCGCCGGACTTGTTTACCGGGCCTTGCGCCCCAATGATTCATTTCACCGTCCTGCCATGTCCGGATTGTCAGCTCCGGCAAGGCAGGACGGGCCGTTTCATATTCCCGTCCGGCCTGTTTTGCATTCCCAAACAACCCGTTCTGCGTTCCCTTCCTGCCCGTTTTCACGCTGCCCGTCGGTCGTTCATGCCTCCGCTGGCCCCCTCCTTTGCCCCCCGGGCCATCGGTGCCGGTGCCTTTCGGCGCCATCGGTGCCGGGTGGCGGTGCCGCCCATACAGCAGGCGTGGCGCTGCCCGTCTTCAGGCCGCCATGTCTGCCGTTAGGCGTTGGCGGTGTTGGCTGTGTTGCCGCTGTGCTTGCGTGGCAGCCCATTATGCTGCTTCTCAACGTGTTTCGATATGCAAGAAAACTTGGTTGAGAGTATTTTTTCCGTAAATTATGTCGCCATTTGGCATAAATTTAGTAATTTTGCCAACTAAAGTGGCTGGGGGCATATTTTACCCTGCCGCAGATGAATCCATAGACTAAAATATAAAACAAAAAATAATAGTAAAAAAGTAATGGCAGCATTAGGAACAATCAGAAAAAGAGGCGTCACCTTGATTATAATAATAGGTCTGGGCCTCTTTGCATTCATTGCCGAAGAGATGTTCCGCTCATGCGAGGCAACAAACAATGAGCGGCGCTTGCAGGTAGGCGAAGTGTTAGGTGAGAAACTCTCTGTGCAGGATTTCCAGAGCCTGATAGACGAATACCAGGAGGTAATCAAGATGACACAGGGTCGCGACAACCTCGGCGAAGACGAGATGAACCAGTTGAAAGACCAGGTTTGGAACAATTATGTGAACAACGCCATCCTCGAGTCGGAGGCCAAGAAACTGGGCCTTACGGTGACGAGGGAAGAGTTGCAGAACATGCTGAGGGAAGGAACAAACCCCATTCTCATGCAGACTCCGTTTGTAAACCAGCAGACCGGTCGTTTCGATGCCACGCTCCTGACCAAGTTCCTCGACGACTACAAGAAGATGGAGGGCGGACAGAACCCGCAGATGGCAGAGCAATACAACACCATCTACAAGTATTGGAAGTTCATAGAAAAGTCGCTCCGCCAGCAGACATTGGCCATGAAGTACCAGAACCTGCTGACGGGCTGTCTGCTGTCAAACCCCATCTCTGCCAAGATGGCGTTTGAAGGCCAGACCGATGAGAGCAACATACAGTTGGCATCTATGGCATATTCAACCATCAACGACAACGACGTGAAGGTTAGCGACGCCGACCTCAAGGCCAAGTATGACGAGCAGAAGGAGATGTACAAGCAGTATGTTGAGAGCCGCGACATCAAGTATGTTGAGTTCCAGGTGCTGCCCTCGGCTGCCGACAGGAAGGCCATGATGGCCACCATGACCGAGGCACAGCAGAAACTGCAGGCCGGCAACGAGCCCGCCGAGGTGGTGCGCAAGGCACAGTCGCAGTATGCTTACGTTGGCTTGCCCGTTACCCGCAAGGCATTCCCGCGCGACATAGCAGCCAAGATTGACTCGATGGCCGTTGGGCAGACCACCGCTCCGTTTGAGACCACTGCCGACAACACCCTCAATGTGGTGAAACTCATATCCAAGACACAGCTCCCCGACTCGGTGGAGTATCGACAGATACAGATAGTGGGCGCTACAGTAGAGGCCGGACGCAAAACCGCCGACAGCGTGTATGCTGCCCTGCAGGCCGGAGCGCCCTTCGACTCGATTGCCAAGAAATACAGCCAGACTGGCGCAAAGCAGTGGCTCACCTCGGCCATGTATGAGAATTCGCAGACCGTTGACGCCGACTCGAAGATCTATCTTGAGACACTCAACACGCTGGGCGTCAACGAAATCAAGAACATTTCGTTTGCCCAGGGCAACGTCATCGTGCAGGTGCTGAGCCGCAAGGCCATGGTCGACAAGTATGTCGCTGCCGTTGTGAAGCACACCATCGACTTCTCCAAGGCCACATATTCTGCCGCCTACAACAAGTTCAGCCAGTTTGTTAGCGGCAACCAGACCGTTGAGGACATGGAGAAGAATGCCGGCAAGTTTGGCTACAAGGTGCTTGAGCGCAAAGACCTGTTCAACTCAGAGCATACTGTGGCAGGCATAAGCAGCACGGGCGAGGCCATGAAGTGGATATTCGACGCCAAGGCAGGACAGGTTTCGCCCCTGTATGAGTGCGGAGCCAACGACCATCTGCTCGTGGTTGCCATGACAAAGATTCACCCCGTGGGCTATCGTGCACTCGACGACGTGAAGGACATCGTGAAGGCCGAAGTGGTTCGCGACAAGAAGTACGACATGCTCAAGGGCAAGCTGGCCGGTGCCAAGAGTGTTGCCGACGCCAAGGCCAAGGGCGCCCGCGTAGACACAGTAAGGCAGATAACGTTCAGCGCCCCTGTCTTCGTGTCGTCTACAGGTGCCAGCGAGCCTGCTTTGAGCGGTGCCGTTGCAGCCACCAAGAAGGGTGCTTTCTGCCCGAGCGTCATCAAGGGCAATGCCGGGGCATACATGTTCCAAGTTATTGACAAGAAGCAGCGCCAGGGAGCCAAGTATGACGAGAAGGCCATGGAGATGCAGCTGCGCCAGCAGGCCATGCAGGCTGCAAGCCGTTTCATGAACGAGCTCTACATCAAGGCTGATGTGGTAGACAACCGTTACATGTTCTTCTGAAAGACATAGTGACATTATATGAGGGCGGGGCAGCATCAATATGTTGCCCCGCTCTTTTTGTTACGAATGTTCTGTTGTGCCGCTTTCGGTATGATTGAGTTATGGTGTGGGATTGCTTTTTGGCTGTCAGTGCCGGTGTCAGTTGCCTGATGCGGCCCTGATGCCGTCCATGAACTTGTTGAATGAGTCGAAGTCCTTGAAGTCTCTCAGGTCAAAGTCAGTGTTGATAATGCGTCCGTCGGGAGCTACCAGTTCGTTGTGTGGGATGCCGTAGAACTCAAACAGGCTCATCAGTCTCTTGTAATCGGTGTTCGGTATGCGCAGATTCACCTCTCCCTGCAGGTTTTCCTTTACATATTTGTCGTATGCCGACTGCGGCGACTCGTCCTCGCTGGTGATGAATATCAGTTCGACATCGGCCAGTGTGGCTATTGAGTCGCGCAGTTTGCCGCTGCGTTCGATGGCCATCCTGCACGGGCCGCAGACTGTAGACCAGAAGTCAATGAGCACATATTTGCCCCTGTACTTGCCTGTGAGGGCCCTGAAAATATCTGTGCCCTGCCCTTCGGGCAACTCGTATGCCGACGCTACAGGCTTCTGCAAACGTTTGATTTGCCCATCCAGCACATGGTGCAGATAGGGCAGGGTGGTCAGTTCGGCGCGCTTGGCCATGCTCTTTGTTGCCTCTTCCGGATTGTCTTGATAAGCCTTGCGGTTGTATTTTGTGTTGGTCCATGTCAGTTGTAAGAATAGCGACGGGCTGTCGGCTCCGAACACGGCCTTGTCGGCGGCAATGGCGGCACTGTCGGTGGCGGGAACGAATTTGCCCTGTGCGGCAGTGTCGTCCATGAAGCAGATCGGGCCGTGATGCTTGTATCGGTTTATGAGGAAGTAGAGGCGTGAGGTGCATGGAAGGCAGGCCGTTGCGTCGGTGGGCAGATGCCTCATGAAATGATAGTCATCAGTATTGGTGTCTATGGCAAATCCGTTTATGTATCGGTAGTCAAAGCAGTCGGTGCAGGCGTCTATCATGGTGTAGGCATTTAGCAACTTGCGCTCTTCTGCCGTCAGCCCATGGCTTCCGGATATGCTGTCAACCATGCCTTTCAGGCTGTCAATCTGCGTTTCCGCCCATGCTGTGAACTCAGCAAACGTAGACTTTTGTGCCATGGCCAGCTTCGCCTTGTGGTTTATCTTCGGCCTTATGCCCTCGTTGGACATCAGTTCCAGCAACCTCTTGTGGCGCGTTGTCCCCTGATAGTGTGCCATGCCGGTGCTGTCGATGGTCACGTTGGCTGTGTCACCGGGGCAGGCGTAGAAATACAGGATGTTGTCGCCATGTACCACATAGTCGAATATCGGGTAATCCAAGTCAAAAGATATGCAGAACGACCCGTCGGCAGCCACGTCGTAAGTCTTTGGCTTGCTCTCGCCGGTGACGCCGTTTTGTCCGTAGTATTCCATTATCTCTGGATGCTTGCCTGTGAATCGCCCCTGCAGTACACTTCTGCCATGGCAAAATAAACTGTCGGTCACGGCTGTTTTGGCATTGCCGGTGGCCATGTCTGGCCCGGTTGTAGAGCCGTTTGCGTTGGCCGCAGTGCCGACTGCGACCATCAGTGTAGTTAAGATGCTTGCCAGTTGTTTGTCCATGTTGTTTCTTATGAAGTTATTTTTTAAGTATGTATTTTGTCGGTAGAAAGTTGTGCGTGGCTATGCAACCTTTGTTTTTGCCTTTCGTTTTATCCCATCAATTGTAAAAATATATTGCCATGTTGCCCGCTTGTGGCAAGACGCTGGCATGCAGCGTTGTGCGACGAGGGCCTGGCGAGGTTGCCAAACGGCCTGTCCAGGAACGTGTTTCGGCATGTTTTGCGATGTGAAATGAGGCGAATTGCAGACCCATCCGGCCGCAGGCATGGCATTGCGCCAGTTTTGTTGTGTTTTATTGCCGTGCATGGGCTTGTCGCATATCACCGAAGCGCTGCTGCCTATGGTGGCCGTCTGTCATGCAATGCCAATGGTGGCATGGTGTCGCCCGGTAGTTCTTTTGTTTTGGTCTTTTCCTGTTTTCCAGTGGAAAGCAATTGCCTGGCTCATCCACATCGTAGTCGGGCAATTGCTTGCTATACCCTTAGCCGACAGTCATTCCACCAGCTTGCCTTCAGCATTGAGGGCATTCATGATGGAGTATTTTGCGTCGGGGTTTATCTTCTCGGCCTCGGCCAGCATCAGCTTGATGTCGGCGCGGCTCGAAGCCTTCTCATACGGGCACGTCTTAAGTTGCTTCTCATATTGCCTTATCTCGGCCAGCGCTTGAATGTCGGCTTCGGTCTCGAGGCAGAGCGGCCGTATGATGGTAAGCGGCATCTTGCGCATGGTGAGCCTGGCCGGCATGGTAGAGAAGTGGCCTTGCGAGAATACGTTCATCAGTGCCGTCTGCACAATGTCGTCGAGATGGTGGCCCAGTGCAATCTTGTTGCACCCAAGCTCTTGCGCCTTGTTGAATATCTCCTTCCGCCTGTACCATGAACACAGGAAGCAGGCCGGCTTTTTTGTTCCGGCATAGGCGTCAAACCGTGTTGTGACGATGTGGAGCGGCACGCCGAGGCCGCTGCAAAAATTCTGCAGGTAGGCTGTGTCAGTCTCGTAGTGTATGTTTTCCATCCTTATGTGTATGGCCTCGACCTTGAACAATGGGCGCTGTATGCGCATCCGTCTTGCAAGCAGTTCGAGCAGACAGAGAGAGTCCTTTCCGCCCGACAGCGCCACGAGGACCTTGTCGTTGTCCTCGATGAGGCTGTAGGCGGAAAGGGCTTTGTGAAACCTTTTCAGTATTCTCTGTTCCAGTTTGTGCTTTTCGGCGTCTGTCATCACTGTTCGCTTACTTCATGAAAACAAGGTAGACGGCGCATATTATGAGGAAGAACGCCAGGATATGGTTCCAGTGCAGCGTCTGCCCTTGGAACAGAATGTTGGCAATGACGGCAAACACACCGAGGCTTATGCACTCTTGCACCACCTTGAGCTGCACGAGGCTGAAGGGGCCGCCGTTGCCTTCGAATCCTATTCTGTTGGCCGGCACCTGGCAGCAATACTCGAAGAAGGCTATGCCCCACGAGAAAGCGATGACCCCTATGAGCGGCCAGCCCGCCGACGTGCCCGACTGCTGCAGCTTGAGGTGGCCGTACCAGGCGAGCGTCATGAACACATTGCTCATTACGAGCAGTATGATAGTGTACAGACCGTTCATTGCTTGCCTTTGGTTGATAGTTGTATGTCCATGCTGGCGGCAGCCTTTCGCCCGTCGCCCATGGCCAGGATTACGGTAGCCCCGCCGCGCACGATGTCGCCTCCGGCATAAATCTCGGGGCGCGAGCTCTGCATGTTCTCGTCTACCACGATGGTGTTCTTTCGGCCGAGCACAAGGTCTTTCACCGATTTAGGCACCAGCGGGTTGGGCGAAACGCCTATGGCCACAATCACCTGGTCTACGTCGAGCGTTACCGTCTTGCCCACCACCGGCACCGGGCTGCGGCGTCCGCTCTCGTCGGGCTGGCCGAGCTCCATCACCTGTAGCACAGCCTGGCACACGGCCCCGTTCTCGTCGGCCTTGTATTCTATCGGGTTGTGCAGCGTCAGGAAGTTTATGCCCTCTTCCTTGGCGTGCTTCACCTCCTCGAGTCGGGCAGGCATCTCGGCCTCCGAGCGCCTGTAGACCAACGTCACGTCGGCGCCCAGTCGCTTTGCGGTGCGGCACGAGTCCATGGCCGTGTTGCCTCCGCCGACCACGAGCACGTGCTTGCCGAAGTTTATCGGCGTGTCGGCAGTAGGGTTGGCGGCGTCCATCAGGTTGACCCTCGTGAGGTATTCGTTTGACGACATTATGTTGATAGAATTTTCGCCTGGTATGCCCATAAAGTTTGGCAGGCCAGCTCCGGAGCCGATGAATATCCCCTTGAATCCGCTTTCTTCCAGCTGTTCGATGGTGATAGTCTTCCCGATGATGCAGTCTGTCTGGAAATGCACGCCCATGCGGCGCAGGTTGTCAATCTCTACGTCGACAATCCTGTTGGGCAACCTGAACTCAGGTATGCCATACTTCAGCACTCCGCCAATCTCGTGGAGAGCCTCAAACACGTAGACATCATAGCCCTTCTTGGCCATGTCGCCCGCAAAGCTCAGTCCGGCAGGGCCCGATCCCACCACGGCAACCTTCATGCCGTTTGACGGGGCCATCTCGGGCAGTACGGCCTTGCCGCTCTCGCGCTCGTAGTCGGCTGCGAAACGCTCCAGGTATCCTATGGCCACGGCCGGCTCGTTCATCTTCAGGTGGATGCACCTGCTCTCGCATTGCTTCTCCTGTGGGCACACCCTGCCGCACACGGCAGGCAGCGACGACGTGTGCTTGAGCACCTTGGCGGCGTCTAGTATGTGGCCCCTCTCAATGTTCTTCACGAACGACGGTATGTCGATGCCCACCGGGCAGCCCTCAACGCAGGTAGGCTTTGCGCAGTCGAGGCAGCGCTTGGCCTCTCTGACAGCCATCTCGCGGGTGAGCCCTGTGTTCACCTCTTCGGTGCGTGTGGTGGCCCTGTAGGCCGGGTCGAGCTCCGGCATGGCCACCCGCTCTATGGCCGTGCGCTCCTTGGGTTTCATGCTTTTGCGCAGTTCCTGGCGCCACTGGGCGTTGCGGTCGGTCAGCGTCTCAATGGTGTCGCTGCCCTGCGGCTCGTCGGCAGTGGTGGCCACGGCCTTGCGGCTGTTGCCGGCCGATACGGCGTCGATGTGCTCCTCGAAGTGCTCCATCTCTTCTTTCTCGGCCCGTTTGAACGTACCCATTCGCTTGAACATCTCATCCCAGTCGACAAGGGCACCGTCGAACTCAGGCCCGTCGATGCACACGAACTTGGTCTTGCCCCCGATGGTGAGGCGGCAGGCGCCGCACATGCCCGTACCGTCGACCATGATGGTGTTGAGCGACACGTCGGTCGGTATGTTGTATTTCTGCGTCAGCAGGCAGCAGAACTTCATCATGACAGGCGGGCCTATGGCAAACACCTTGTCGATGTGCTCCTGGTTGATGAGCTTCTCTATGCCCACTGTCACCACGCCCTTCTCACCGTAGGAGCCGTCGTCGGTCATTATGATGGTCTGGTCGCTGTTTTTCCTCACCTCATCCTCGAGTATGATGAGGTCTTTGGTGCGTCCGGCCAGCACCGACAGCACCCTGTTGCCGGCCGCCTTGAGCGCCTTGATGATGGGAAGCATTGGGGCCACGCCCACGCCTCCGCCGGCGCAGATCACCGTGCCGAACTTCTCGATGTGTGTGGGATTGCCAAGCGGCCCCACAACATCGGTGATGCAGTCGCCCGCGTTGAGCCTGCACAGCTTGACAGACGACAGGCCCACGCGCTGCACCACAATGGTGATGGTGCCTTTGTCGGTGTCGGCGTCGGCAATGGTAAGGGGCACCCGTTCGCCCTTCTCGCCGACTCTCACGATTATGAAATTGCCCGCCTTGCGGCTCCTGGCTATCAGCGGGGCTTCAATCTCGAACAGGAATACGTTTTCCGAGAACTGTTCTTTGCGGATGATTTTGTTCATTGTTTAGTTTTTCTGATGTGTTGCGTGTAGTCGTTTCGCACGCTTGCATCAGCCCGCCGGCAGGTGTGTGGCCTTGCCGGCGGGCGTAGCATTGTGCTTAGAAGTTCTTGTCGTCGAGCATTTCGAAACCACAGTAGGGCACGAGGCACTTAGGCACCCTTATGCCCTCGGGCGTCTGGTTGTTTTCGAGTATGGTGGCCACTATGCGCGGGAGGGCCAGGGCCGAGCCGTTGAGCGTGTGGCATAGTTCAATCTTCTTGTCGTCGGCGCGGCGGTAGCGGCACTTCAGGCGGTTTGCCTGATAGCTCTCGAAGTTAGACACCGACGAAACTTCGAGCCAGCGCTTCTGTGCGGCGCTCCACACCTCGAAGTCGTAGCATATTGCCGAGGTGAAACTCATGTCGCCTCCGCACAGCCGCAGTATGTGGTAGGGCAGCTCGAGCTTCTTGACCAGGCCTTCCACGTGGTCGAGCATCTCCCTGAGGCTCTCGTATGAGTGCTCCGGCGTGTCGATGCGCACAATCTCCACCTTGTCGAACTGGTGCAGGCGGTTGAGCCCCCTCACGTCCTTGCCATACGAGCCTGCCTCGCGCCTGAAACAGGCAGAGTAGGCCGTGCGCTTTATGGGCAGGTCTTTCTCATCGAGGATGACGTCGCGGAAGATGTTGGTCACCGGCACCTCGGCAGTAGGTATGAGGTAAAGGTTGTCGAGGTTGCAATGATACATCTGCCCCTCCTTGTCGGGCAGCTGGCCTGTGCCGTAGCCCGATGCCTCGTTGACCACATAGGGCGGCTGCACCTCGAGGTAGCCGCTCTTGCGTGCCTCCTCGAGGAAGAAAGCCTCGAGGGCGCGCTGCAGGCGGGCCATCTTGCCGATGTAGATGGGGAAACCGGCCCCGGTGATTTTCACACCCATGTCGAAGTCTATGAGGTTGAACTTCTTGCAGAGGTCCCAGTGGCACAGGGCGTCGGCAGGCAGTTCGGGTATCACGCCGCCTTCCTTGACCACCACGTTGTCGGAAGCGTCCTTGCCCTCGGGCACGTCGTCGTTGGGCACGTTGGGGATGGTGCACAGCAAGTCGTGGAGCTCCTTCTCGGCGTTTTCCATGGTTTCCTGTAGCGCTTTGTCGGCCTGCTTAATCACGGCCACCTTGGCCTTTATCTCTTCGGCTTCGTCTTTCTTCCCCTGCTTCATGAGGCTGCCTATCTGCGCTGCCAGTTGCTTGGCCTCTTGCTTGGCCTTGTCAAGTTTCTGCTGCGCTTCACGGCGATTCCTGTCTATTTCGATTACCTTCTCGATAGTTTCTTTGGCACCGTCGAAGTGCTTCTTTTCAAGTCCGCGAATCACACGTTCGGTCTCCTCAGTGATGAGTTTGAGTGTAAGCATAATAGAAATATTTAAAACTTGTAGTTTATATTCTCAGGTGCAAAGGTAAGGAAAAAATGATAAACATGTGCCACACTGGCAGAAAAAATGTGTGTCTGCCGTGAGCCGCCGTAGCTGCGGGACGTGGGCGGTGGCCGTCGTCGGCCAATGCCGGGCAGCCATCGGGTGGGGCAGCTATGCATGTTGGCCGTTAAAGCTTTTCGGCATTTATTTTGCGGTCTCGCAAAAATAGTGTAACTTTGCATTGTGTTTACAACAAATCCGGATAATACAAATGATGAAACAAACAAAGATTGTGGCATCCATCAGCGACAGGAGATGCAGCGTAGACTTCATTCGTGAGCTTTTCGATGCAGGGATGAACGTAGTGCGCATGAACACTGCGCACGCATCGGCCGATGGCATACGCCAGATAATAAGGAATACCCGCAAGGTGTCACATCACATAGGCATACTGATTGACACCAAAGGGCCGGAAATAAGGACTACCGGCTGCCAGGAGCCCATCAGCTACAAGGCCGGCGACGTGGTGAAGATATTCGGGCGGCCGGAAATGGACACCGAGCACGACATAGTGAACCTGTCGTATGTCAACTTCGCCAATGATGTCCACGTGGGCGACGACATCCTCTTCGACGACGGAGCTATCGACATGAAGGTGATAGGCATCAACGGGCCGGCCGTCATTGCACAGGTACAGAACGACGGGGTGTTGGGCTCGCACAAGAGCGTCAACGTGCCCGGGGTGCACATCGACCTGCCTGCGCTTACCGAGAAGGACAAGGCCAACATCAACCTGGCTATCGACGAAGACATAGACTTCATAGCCCACTCGTTTGTGAGGAGCGCGGCAGATGTGGCTGCGGTGCAGGAGATACTCGACAGCCGCGGCAGCGACATCAAGATAATATCGAAGATAGAGAACCAGGAGGGAGTTGACAACATCGACGAGATTATCGAGGCTTCTTATGGCATCATGATTGCCCGTGGCGACCTTGGCATCGAGGTGCCAATAGAGCGCATACCGGGCATACAGCGCAGGATAATACACAAGTGCATACAGGCCAAGAAGCCTGTGATTGTGGCCACGCAGATGCTCCACACCATGATTACCAACCCGAGGCCCACGCGTGCCGAGGTGACCGACATTGCCAACGCCATATATTACCGTACCGACGCGCTGATGCTAAGCGGCGAGACTGCCTCGGGCAAATATCCCGTCGAGGCTGTCAGGACTATGGCTGCCATTGCCGAGCAGGCCGAGAAAGACAAGATGAAGGAGCACAACATTGCGGTGCCGCTCAGGGCCGACTGCGATGTGTCGGAGTTTCTTGCTTGGAACGCCATCGAGGCTACCGAGCGCCTGGGGGTGAAAGGCATCATCACCGACAGCAAGACGGGGCAGACAGCCCGCAACCTGGCTGCCTTCCGCGGGCCCAACCCCGTGTTGGCCATCTGCTATAAGGACAAGGTGCAGCGCTGGCTGGCGTTGAGCTACGGAGTGATTTCGGTGGCACAGCACGAGCAGATAGGTCAGAAGGAACAGTTCCTTGCAGCCCTGCGCATGCTCAGGCAGAAAGGCTATCTGAGCATGGACGACAAGATTGCGCACCTCAGCGGCAGCTTCGCCGTCGGCGGAGGCACGTCGTTCCTTGAAATAAACAAGGTGCGCGATGTGTTTGAGCGTTCGGGCGAGGTGCATCTGCCCAACGCTTGACAGGCGTCGCCAGGCACTCGTCGTGGCATAGACCGGTGGGCCATGGCTTGCAATATCTGCAGGCCATGGCCCACCGGCGTTGTAGTGTTAGGCATGACTCGCCCAAGGCGTGGCGCCACTGCCGGCAGCTTGCCAGCCGTGCCGGCTTGTGTTGCGGCCGGCCTTGCATGCCTGCAAGCGGCCTGAAAGCGTGCATGCTGTCGAGCCGGTCTATGGCTTCGGCTGCCTGGCCCACGGCCTGCCCTATGTACATGCTGCGCATTATGCTCTGTGAGAATACGGGAGTGATGAGTATGAACAGCAGCATGTCGAGCATCACTCCGGTCAGGCTCTCGCCGCCCGTGGCGAGCAATATTGCCACGGGTATGAGGGCAAAGACAAAACTGTTGACGACAACGGTGTAGAGAGACATGGGCAGTTGCCACAGTCCGGTGTAGCGCGAGGCCGTATGCTTATACTCCATTATTACGTTGTAGAAGTTTTTGAAAGAGTAAACCGTCTGCTGAAAAACCTTGACCACAGGTATGCCCCTGACATATTCAACGGCTTCGGTGTTCATCTTTTCGAGCAGGTTCATGTAGGCGGCCATGAACTCACGCCCTCGCGTGTTCATGGTGTGGCCCATGATGGCCATGGCAATGGCCACGGGGATGAGGCAAGTCAGGCCCGGCCGCGCGTTGAAAAACATGATCAGGGCTATTGAGGCCACCGGCACGAGCACCGTTCCGGCGAGGTCGGGCATTTGGTGGGCCACAAACGAGTGGGTCACTCCGGCGTTGTCGTCGATGACCTTGCGTATGCGGCCGCTCGTTGTGGTGTCGAAGAAGCCGAGTGGCATGGCCACCACCTTGGCCATGGACTCCTTGCGGATGTTGGTCTCCACGCGGAAGGCCACGAGATGCGAACATGCAAGCGAGGCGAAATAGAGCGCCACGCTGCCCACGGCGGCAATGCCTGTCCACAGGGCGTATGCCGCGATGTTGCCGTTGGCTTGCACCGGCGAACCGGCAAGCAGTACACGCATTATAAGCCATATCAGTATGTATGGCGCGATGCCTGCCAGCTCGCTCACGGCCGACAGGATGATGGCAACCGGGAATAGTTTTTTGCGGTTGCCCATGTAGTGAGTCAGTTTGTTTAATGTCTTCATTTATGGTGTAGTTTGGTTTACGACAAAGTATGTTGTCTGCCGTGTCATGACAATGCCGTCGGCAAGTCGGAATGCCGCCTTGCCCTGTCTGCTCGTCCATACCGACTGTTCCGTGCGGCCGAACGGATGATTCCGGCTTGCGCTAAGTATGGGCGGCCACGGCACCTGCAGCCTATTTGGCTGACGTCTAACCGGCTGTTGCTCCTTGGCGACGGGACTTCTCGGCCTGGGCGCGGGCATGTGGCTTGCGGGCGATGATGCATATCTCCTCGCCACGGCCATAGTTGATGCTTATGTCATCGAAGCAGGTGTTTGTCAGCACGTGGCCTATTCCTTCGGCCGAATGTACGGTCATGCCTTCTATACGGTTGGTCCAGAAAGTGTTGTTGGGGTTGCTTGCCTCGTTGCACACCATGAACAGGCCTCCGTCTTTTAGCACACGGTCTATCTGTCGGAATGCCCCGTTGAGGTCTGGCCAGAAATAAATGGTCTCGAAGGCAGTCACAATGTCAAACGAAGCGTCGGCGTAGGGCAGCAAGTCGGCACTGCCTTGCTCTATGGCGCAGCGTCGGCCCAAGGCGTGGCGGTTTTTCTTCCGGGCGAAGGCCACGCTCTCCGGCGACAAGTCGACGCCACACACGCGCCCCCGGCTGCACAGTTTCAGCATGCGGCTGATGTTGGCCCCGCCTCCGCAGCCAATGTCGAGCGCATCCCACTGTGGCATCCACTCCAGCATGCTCATGCCCCATTCGGCCACTCTGGCGTGGCCGCAGTTCATTCCGCGCAGCATCATCCGGCCCCAGAAGCCGTGGGGCTTGCGCGTGTTTTGCAAGATTCTGCTTATCAGTTTCATTCTCATTTTTGTTTGTTGTTTATGTTTATATACTGTAGGTCGGTCAGGCTGAATAATGAACGTACGGCGGTTTTGTTCACAAAAAAGGAGAGAGCTCATATCTTCATGAGCTCTCTCCATCCAGCAATTTCTATGGTCAGGTATTCGGTAATGGCCTTTCGGCGTTCTTGTGCCGCCACTCTCTGTCTGATGATTTCCTCAAACAGAGTGAACATCCAGATGGTGTGGATGCGCAACGAGAAGTCGGTCACGTCTGAACAAATGCCGGGATGGCGGTTCTTCATGTCGGCGAAGTAGGCCTTGACCAGTGACGTGGCCCTGTCGGTAAAGCGTTCGCGGAATGTGGCGAGCGACGAGTCTTGCGACTTAAAAAGCAGCAAGGCGAGGCGGTGGCTGTGGTTGCAAATAAGGTCGGTGTACTGGCTGACCATGCAGTCGAGGTATTTCTTGTCGCACATGTCCATTATGTCGCGGCCACAACTGCCATGGTGCTCCTCGAGCATGGTCTCGAGGTCTCTGACGGCCGGGGCGACAAGGCTACAGAACAGATGATCCTTGCTGCGGAAGTAGTTGTAGATGTTGCCCACTCCGGTGTGTGCGGCAGCTGCTATCTCGCGCATGCTCACCCCTGCGAAGCCCTTGGCCAAGAACAACTTTGCCGAGGCCTGCATTATGTCATTCCGTATATGGTCTTTTGTTACTTGCATCCTTGATGGCTTGTCACGATGCAAAGGTAGTGGTAATGGGGCTGTCGGGCAATACCCAAATGTGGTGATTTGCTAAAGGCATTGCATCCGGGAACATGAAGCCAGGTCTGGATTGAGTGCCGTGGGCGCGGTTGGCAGCCGTTGCGCCCGCCGTGTCGGGGTGGCATGCTGGCGAGGTGGCTTCATTGTTTCAATGTGACGGCATGGCGTCTCATGGCCTGCTCAAACAAATAAGGGGCCGCGACAACCGTCGCGGCCCCTATAAACAGAGTTTGCCATTAGTCTACCGGAATCTTGTCGATGCGCTTCTGGTGGCGCCCTCCTTCAAATTCGGTGGCAAAAAATTCGTCCATTATGCTCTTTGCCATGGCGTTGTCGATGAAGCGCCCGGGCATCACCAGAACGTTGGCGTTGTTGTGCTGGCGTGCCAGGTGAGCAATCTCAGGCATCCAGCACAAGGCGGCGCGTATGCCCTGGTGCTTGTTGAGAGTCATGCTTATGCCTTCGCCGCTCCCGCAGATGGCAATGCCGGGATAAACGTCGCCTGCCTCAATGCCCCTGGCCAAGGCGTGGCCATAGTCGGGATAGTCGCAACTGTCGGTAGAGTGGGTGCCGTAGTCCTTGTAGGCATAGCCGTGAGCCTTGCAGTATTCAATGACATACTGCTTCAGTTCGTATCCGGCGTGGTCTGATGCCAGACCTATTGTCTTTGTCTCCATGGCTGCATTATTCTGCGAGGAAGTCTTTCACCTGCTTGTAGACGTTCTCGGCCGTATAACCGAGTTTCTCGTCGAGCACCTTGTAGGGTGCCGAGAAACCGAAGCTCGGCATGCCGAACACACGCCCGTTGGCCCCTGCCAGGCCCTCAAGGGTCACAGGCAGCCCGGCTGTCATGCCGAACACCTTGGCGCCGTGGGGCAGCACGCTCTCCTGATACTCGCGGCTCTGGCTGCGGAACAGGCCTTCGCTCGGGGCGCTCACTATGCGCACCTTGACGCCGTCTTTGCGCAGCAGCTCGGCGCCGGCCACCAGTGTTGACACCTCGGAACCGTCGGCCAGCAGGATGATGTCGTAATCGTCGTCTGATCCGGCCACCACGTATGCACCCTTGCGGGCCTGCTCGTAGTCGTTGCCGGCGGGCAGCTTGGCAATGTTCTGGCGCGAGAAGATGAGGGCAGTAGGCGTCTCGGTGTTCTCCATGGCCATGGCCCAGCATACCGTTGTCTCGTCGGCATCGGCCGGACGGAACACGCGTACGCTGTCCTTGCCGTGGTGGTTCTTGAGTTTCTCCATAAGTCGTATCTGGGCTTCCTGCTCAACAGGCTCGTGGGTTGGGCCGTCTTCGCCCACGCGGAAGGCGTCGTGTGTCCAGATGAACTTGATGGGCACCTCCATGAGGGCAGCCATGCGAACGGCAGGCTTCATGTAGTCGGAGAACACGAAGAACGTGCCGCATGCAGGTATGACGCCGCCGTGCAGGTACATTCCGATGCACATGCAGGCCATGGTCAGCTCGGCCACGCCTGCCTGGAAGAACGCACCGCTGAAGTCGCCTGCCTGCAACGCGTGGGTTTTCTTCAGGAAACCGTCGGTCTTGTCGGAGTTTGACAGGTCGGCCGAGGCACATATCATGTTTGGCACCTGCTCGGCCAGCACGCCAAGGCATGCTGCGCTGGCAGCGCGGGTGGCAGCGCCTTCTTTCTGGGTGAGAACGCTCCAGTCTACCTTTGGTGCGTTGCCGCTGAACCATTCTTTCATGAGGGCGGCTTTCTCAGGGTTGGCCTTTGCCCACTCGGCTTCTTCGGCATGGCGCTGAGCAACTATCTTCTTCAGCTCTTCGCGGCGGTCGGCATAGATTTTGGCCACCTCGGGGAAAATCACAAACGGGTCGTCGGGGTTGCCGCCGAGGTTCTTTATAGTGTTGATGTAAGCGTCGCCGCCAAGCGGTGCGCCGTGGGTGCCGATGTTGTGCTCATAGCTCGTGCCGTCGGCCTTGAGCGCTCCCTTTCCCATTACGGTCTTGCCGATGATGAGCGTCGGGCGCTTCTCTTCTTTCTGTGCAGCCTTGAGGGCTTCGCGTATTTCGTCGGCGTCGTTGCCGTTGATGTTGATAACGTTCCATCCCCATGCCTTGTACTTGGCCTCGGTGTCTTCGTTCATCACCACGTTGCACTCGGTTGAGAGCTGTATCTCGTTGGAGTCGTAGAACATTATGAGGTTGTTGAGGCCCAGGATGCCTGCTATGCGGCCCGTGCCCTGGGATATCTCTTCCTCTATGCCGCCGTCGGAGATGTAGGCATATATCTTGTGCTTCATCACCTCCTTGCCCAGGCGGGCCTCAAGGAATTTCTCTGCTATCGCGGCACCTGCTGCAAACGTGTGTCCCTGTCCGAGGGGGCCCGACGTGTTTTCTATGCCGCGCTCTATGTCGCGCTCGGGGTGTCCCGGGGTGGGCGAGCCCCACTGGCGGAACTGCTTCAGCTCTTCGAGCGAGAACTTGCCCTGCATGGCGAGTGCCGAATAGAGCATTGGCGACATGTGGCCCGGGTCGAGGAAGAAGCGGTCACGGCCTTCCCATGACGGGTTTTCGGGGTCGTAAACAAGGAATTCCGAGAAAAGCACATTGATGAAATCGGCTCCGCCCATGGCTCCTCCGGGGTGGCCCGACTTGGCTTTTTCGACCATTGATGCAGCCAGTATGCGTATGTTGTCGGCTGCAAGTGTCATAACTTTCTTGTCGTTCATGATTGTTTGTTTTTTTATGTGGTTATTTGATTGCCTTGATTCCTTTGTGGGTAGGTATCGTGCGCTTTATCGTTCCGTCGGCGTTGAACTCCATCTTGTCGATGCACACCTCGCGGTGGTAGCCCGGCCCTTTGTCCTTGGGCAGGTAGTTTTTGTTTATCCGGTGGTATACTATGTACCATTCGTCTTTCCCCGGCACCTTGAGTACACTGTTGTGCGCCGGGCCGTAGATTTCGGATTCGGGCTCTTGGATGAGTATGATGGGGTCTTTAGCCACCTCAATGGGGCCGAGCGGCGACTTGCTCGTGCCGTAGACGACGTGGTAATTGGGTGAGCCTGTGTCGTCGACGCTCCAAAGGAAGTAGTAGAGCCCGTTGCGCTTGAACACGTAAGGGGCTTCGCGGTATTTGTAGTCGCTCAGGCTGCCGCCCCGCGGGGTCATCAGCTTCAGCGTGGTTGTGTCTATCGACGTCATGTCGGGGTTGAGCCTGGCTCCGGCCATGTAGCCGTTGCCCCAGTATAGGTAGTCGATGCCGGTGTCGGGGTCGTTGAACACGTCTACGTCAATCTGCTGGCCGTTCTTCAGTCCGGCCGGCCTTTTGTTGACAATGGGGTGGCCCAAGTCGACGAAAGGCCCTGTAGGACTGTCGGCCACGGCCACTCCGATGGCCTTGGCGTTGCCTGCGTTGCCGCTGTAATAGAAGAAATACTTGTATTGTCCGTCAACCTTTTTCTCGATGATTGCCGGTGCCCAGGCGTTGCCGCTTGCCCACTTGGTGTCTTTGCACACGTCGAGTATTATGCCTTCGTCGCGCCAGTCGACCAGGTTGTCGGACGAGAAGCATGTGAAATACCATCCTCCCCATCCTGGATGTCCGTCGGTGGTGGAGTAGATGTAGTAGCGCCCGGTTTTCTCAGAGTACAGTATCTCGGGGTCGGCGTGCATGCCCGGCAGTATCGGGTTGCCGCTCCACTCCTTGAACTGCATGCCTTCTGTTGATGGATTGATTTTCTTTATCGTTCCGTCGGGATTGTATTCCATCGGTTCGGCCACCACAGAGCGGCTGTAGCTTGTGCCTTCAGGCAGGCCGCCGTTGTGGGAGAAGAACACCCACTTGTCGCGGAAGTTTACGATGGCAGGGTGGGTTGTGTTGCTGTTGCCGGCAATTTCGGATATTATGCCTTTCACTTCGTATGGGCCGGTCACCTTGTCTGCCATGGCGTAGGCAATCTTCTCAGGCCATTCTGAGGCGTAAGTAAGGTAGTACTTGCCGTTGTACTTGTGTACCCAAGGAGCCTCGGTGAAGGGGTGCGAGGCGTCAATGGCCACTTGGTGTATGTCGCCGTCGGTCTCAATCATGTTTTCCTTGAGCTTCACATAGTAACACTCCCGGTTGCCCCAGAACAGGTAAGCCTGCCCGTCGTCGTCGATGAAGACAGCCGGGTCGATGCATGCCCATCCGTGGGTAGAGGCGAAACAGTCTTTCTTTGTGAGCAGAGGCTTGCCCAAGGCCTCTGTGTAAGGCCCTTCGGGGCGGTTGGCCACGGCCACGCCGATGCCGCCAGAGTTGGTGCTCACATACCAGTAGAACTTGCCGTTGCGCTCTGCCACGTGTCCGGCGTAGGCAGGTCTGTTCTTGGCCCAGCTGAAGTCGGTGGGGCGGAGCGGCACGGGGTATTCGGTCCAGTGCTTCATGTCGGTGGTTGAGAACACCAGCCAGTCTTTCATGGTGTAGCCGCGCTGGTTGCCGGCAAAGTCTTCGCCGGTGAAGAGCCACAGCGTGTCGTTGTGTACTAATACCGCCGGGTCGGCCGTGAACTTGTGCTTGAATATCGGGTTGCCGTTGCTCTCGATGTCGTGTTTGAGCACATAGCCCCATTTTGACTGCACCCGGTCAAGTTCTTCGGCGGTGAGCGAAGTCACCGTCCCGTGCCTTGGGAAGAAGTCTTTCCTGAAAGACTGTGGTTTGCTTGTAAACGTCTTGAGGTCTTTCGATGTCTGATACTCATACCTTCCGCTGGAATACAGATCGTACATGAGCACGTATTCGTCGCGGTCGTTGAGCTTGAACACGCTTGAACCCTCCACGTGAGTCTTCGTGCCGGCGTAAGAGTCTACATACTTGAAGTCTTCTTTCCATTTGCCGAGCAGGCTGCGCGAGGTGGCCTGCTGTATGCCGTTCTTCACCTCCTTGCCCTCTTCGTTCTTTGTGTTGCCTTTATAAAAGAGGTGGTAGGTGCCGTCTTTGTAGATGATGTCGTTGTCAATGCTGCCATACTTGGCGCTGAAAAGCACCTTGGGCTCGCCTTCAAACCCTGTGAAGTCGTCATTGGCGTAAGCGTAGTAAGTTATGAGCGACTTGCGGTCGTTGCGTTGCAGCGTGAAGTATATCATGTACTTGCCGACCTTTTTGTCGTATATGGTCTGCGGAGCCCATACCCAGTAGGCGTCGCCGAAGTTCTCCGGGTAGTCTTTAGACAGGTTAATCTTCGCATGCGTCCAGTTGACGAGGTCGTCGGACTTCATCAGCACGATGCCCGGGTTCTCCTTCCAGCCATGCTTCCTGGTGTTCATGTCAGTGGCAACGATGTAAAACGTGTGGCCGTCTTCGCCTCGCAGGATGTGCGGGTCGCGTATTCCGCCGCTCTCGCTGATGGTGTCTGAGCTTACCACAGGGCGGTTTTTGTTGAGTGCAAACCAGTTCTTCGCGTCTTCGCTGACGGCAAACCTCAGGTGTTCCTGCTTGTCGGCGTCGCCCGTTCCCTCAAAGTAAGCGAATATGTATCCTTTGTATGGCGATGCCTGCCTGTGGCTTTTGCGTGCTCCGGCAGCCGAAATGGCTGCCGTGCACAGCATAAGCGTTGCGGCAAGTATGGTCTTGTTGGTGATTTTGTTCATGCCGTTGAGCGTTACTTAACGTTTATTACCACGATGGATTTGGCAGGTATCTGCATCTTGATCGTTCCTTTCTTGAGCTTGGCCCCTTTGAATTCTTGAGGCGCAACGACGTTGGGGTGGTCGAAGTCGTTGTAGTCGGCAATCGACTTGCTGCTTAATATCCGTCCGCTAACTGCCTTGGGAGCGTTGTTTCCGAGCGCAATCTCAACGTCTTGGTTCTCGTCCAGGCTCACATTGGCCAGCGAGATGATTAGCGAACCGTCGGCCTGTTTAGCTGCCGACGCGCTCACCAGAGGTATGCGGCGCCCGTCCTTGGCATGGCTGTCGCCCCTGACGTCCATGCTGTCGCATGTAAGCGTGAGGGGGAGGCTGGTGGCTCCCATGAACCCCTTGTACATCTCAAACACGTGGTATGTCGGTGTGAGCACCATGTGACCGGTTCCCTTGGTGTCGGTAAGAATCATAGACTGCAGCACATTGACCACCTGTGCGATGTTGGCCATGCGCACCCGGTCGGTGTGGCGGTGGAAGACATTGAGCGTCAGCGCAGCCACAAAGGCGTCGCGCATGGAGTTCTGCTGGTAGAGGTGGCCTTTTACGGTGCCGGGTTCCTCGTCCCACCATGTTCCCCATTCATCTACGAGCAGCCCTATTTGCTTCTTCGGGTCTTTCTTGTCCATGATTTGCGCGTGGCGCTCAATCACGTCTTCTATCTCGAGGCACTTTCCGATGGTCCAGTAATAGTCGTTGTTGTCAAACTTGGTGGCCGAGCCTTTGCTGCCGCTCCATCCGGTCACGGTGTAGTAATGCAGCGAGACGCCGTCCATGCGGTGGCCTATGTTGTCCATGAGCACGCGAGTCCAGTTGTAGTCGTAGTCGCTTGCGCCGCTCGCAATCTTGTAGAGCTTGTTGCCGTCGTAGTTGCGGCAGTAAACCGAATAGCGCCTGTAGAGGTCTGAGTAGTATTCCGGCCTCATGTTGCCGCCGCATCCCCAGCTCTCGTTGCCCACGCCGAGGTATTTTACGCGCCACGCCTTGTCGCGCCCGTTTTTGCGCCTCAGGTTGGCCATCGGGGTGTCACCGTCGCTTGTCATGTACTCAACCCACTTGGCCAGTTCCTCGACCGTGCCGCTGCCGACGTTGCCGCTGATGTATGGTTCGCAGCCCAGCATTTCGCAAAGGTTCAGGAATTCGTGTGTGCCAAACGAGTTGTCTTCTATCGTTCCGCCCCAGTTGTTGTTCTGCATCTTTGGCCGCTGTTCCCTTGGGCCTATCCCGTCCATCCAGTGGTACTCGTCGGCAAAGCACCCGCCGGGCCAGCGCAGCACCGGCACCTGCAGCTGCTTGAGCGCGTCGAATACGTCTTTGCGGTAACCCTTGATGTTGGGTATGGGCGAATCCTCGCCGACCCACAGTCCGCCATAGATGCAAGAGCCGAGGTGTTCGGCAAATTGTCCGTATATCTCCTTGTGGATAATGTTCTTCCCACCGTCGGTCGATATGGTGATTTGGGCTGTGTTGCCGGCCGAGGCATAAAGGCTGGCGGCAAGGAACAGTCCACAGGCAAAGAGTTTGTTGCTCATTCGTCGATATGTTCTATTAATAATACGTATGTCAGTTGTATTTCACTGCTGCTGCTTCTATGGGCAGGCATCTGTTGTACTTCTTGATGTAGGCGTTGAATCCGGCCACATCCTCTGGTGTCGGCGCAATCTCGGTGCCTTGGTTACCGGCAAACACCTTCTCGTCGAGGAATTCAGGCAGAGACAGGTTTGCCGTGTTGTTGACGAGATACGACCCTAAGATGGCCATGCCCCACGGTCCGCCTTCGCCGGCTGTCTCCATTACGGATATCGGAGAGTTGAGCGCTGCTGCCAGGATGCGCTGTCCCACGCCCTTGGTCTTGAACAAACCACCGTGCCCGGTTATCTTGTCCACCTTGATGTGCTCGTCGTTGAACAGGATGTCGTTGCCTATCTTGAGCACGCCGACGGCTGCGTAGAGGTTGGCCCTCATGAAGTTTGCCAGAGTGAATTTGTCGTTTGCCGAGCGCACGAACATCGGCCTGCCTTCTGCCATGCCGGTGACGGGCTCGCCGGAAAAATAGTTGTACGACAGCAGTCCGCCGCAGTCTGCCGCTCCCTTGAGCGCGTGGTTGTACAGCTTCTCGTAGACTTGGTTCATGTCGACGGGCATTCCCATCAGTTCCTGGTATTCCTTGAAGAGGTTGACCCACGCGTTGAGGTCTGACGTGCAGTTGTTGCAGTGGACCATCGCCACCGGGTTGCCGTCGGGTGTGGTCACGATGTCTATCACCTCGTAGGGCCTTGACAGGTCTTTCTCGAGCACAATCATCGAGAACGACGACGTTCCTGCCGACACGTTGCCCGTGCGCGGCTTGACAGCATTGGTGGCCACCATGCCTGTTCCGGCGTCGCCTTCGGGCGGGCAAACGGGTATTCCGGCCTTCAGGTGCCCCGACACGTCAAGGCGCTTGGCGCCCTCGGGTGTGAGGAAGCCTGCGTTTTTGCCTGCCGGCAGCACCCTTGGCAATATGTCGGCCAGTTTCCACTGGTATCCCCTGTCGGCTACCAGGTTGTCGAATTTTTCTATCATTGCAGCCGAGTAGTTCTTTGTTTGCGGGTCGATGGGCAGCATTCCCGATGCGTCGCCTATGCCCAGCACCCTTTCGCCGGTGATGAGCCAGTGGATGTATCCGGCCAGCGTTGTGAGGTAGTCGATGTCTTTCACGTGCTCCTCGTTGTCGAGAATGGCCTGGTACAAGTGGGATATGCTCCATCTGAGCGGTATGTTGAAGACAAAGAGGTCAGACAGTTCGGCGGCAGCCTTGGCCGTGTTGGTGTTTCGCCATGTGCGGAACGGCACCAGTATCTCTTGCTGCTTGTTGAATGCCATGTATCCGTGCATCATTGCGCTCACGCCTATTGCAGCAAGGGTTTCTATTTCTATGTCGTATTGTTCTTTTACGTTTCTCCGCAAGTCGGCATAGCAGTCTTGCAGCCCATACCATATCGCCTCGATGCTGTAAGTCCACAATCCGTCCACCAGTTGGTTTTCCCAAGTGTGGCTTCCTTGTGCTATTGGTCTGTTTTCAGGGTCTATCAATACGGCCTTGATGCGTGTTGAGCCAAATTCTATGCCGAGTATGGCCTTGCCGTTTTCTATAATTGATTTAGCGTCAGTATTCATATTGGTAATTATAAGTTGATAATGTATGGTGATGAAAGTAACCATAAGAAGTTCCGTGGCTGCCTGTCGAGACAGCCCTGGAACTCCTTTTAGCTTATGTTGAGGCCGCGGGGCTTAGCAAAGCGCCTTGTTCAACATGTAGTAAACCTCGTTGAAGCGCAGTTCCTTGCGGAAGTCGTCGACGGTGGTCTTGTCGTTGATGATGACACACTCTATGCCGGCAATCTCGGCATAGTCCTGCCAATACTCGTCGGTAAGGTCGTAAGAGAAGCAGCTGTGGTGTGTGCCGCCGGCATATATCCAGCATCCGGCTCCCACCTCGAAGTTGGGCTGGGGTATCCAGAGTGCCGATGCCACAGGGAGCTTGGGCAGAGGCTTGGGCTCGATGCAGTCGACGTCGTTGACAATGAGGCGGAACCTGTTGCCCATGTCGACCACTGTTGCCGTTACGCCCTTGCCCACCTTGGATGTGAACACGAGGCGTGCGGTCTGGCTCTTGCGTATGCCTATGCCGAGGAAATGGACTTCAAGGCGTGGCTTGGCGGCGGCTATGAGCGGGCAAACCTCGAGCATGTGTGCCTGGAGGATGGCACTTTGCTCACCGTTGAAGTTGAGGGTGTAGTCCTCGAGGAACGAGCATCCGCCGCCCATGCCCTGGTTCATTACCCACAGGGTGCGGTAGAGTGCGGCCGACTTCCAGTCGCCCTCGGCTCCGAAGCCGTAGCCTTCGGCCATCAGGCGCTGCGATGCGAGACCCGGAATCTGGTCGAAGTGGCTGCCCTCGGTCTGTCCGAGGTCGTCGAAGTTTGTCGTGAATCCCTTGGCGCCCTTGGCTTTCAGTATGGCGCGTATGGCCAGCTCGGCCTTGGCGGCGTTCCAGATGACGGCGTAGTTCTCGTTGCTCTCATCCTCGAGGGCGGCGTCGTGGTCATAGAGCTTGAAGTATTCGGCCACGAGAGCCTTCACCTCTTCGTCCTTCACCTGCTTCTGGCATTCCATCAGCTCGCTCACGGGGCAGTAGTCAACGTGGTATCCCATCACCTGCTCGGCGGCCACCTTGTCGCCGTCGGTCACTGCTACATTGTTCATCTGGTCGCCGAAGCGGATGATGAGCATGTCCTGTGCGTCGGCCCAAGCAGCGCACACGCGCTCCCATACGGCTATGTGGTCTTGCGTCTTCTCCTCTTTCCAGTATCCCACAACGAGCTTGCGGCGTATGCGCATCCTCGAGATGATGTGGCCAAACTCGCGGTCTCCGTGTGCGCTCTGGTTCAGGTTCATGAAGTCCATGTCCATGGTGTCCCATGGAATCTCTGCGTTGAACTGTGTATGGAGGTGGAGCAGCGGCTTGTGCAGTATCTGCAGGCCGTGAATCCACATCTTTGCAGGCGAGAAGGTGTGCATCCATGTGATGACGCCTACACACTTCTTGTCGTTGTTGGCCTGTGCGAAGATGTCGGCCACTTCCTTAGAGCTGTTGGCCGTCCCTTTGTAAACCACCTTTATGGGCAGCCGTCCCGACTCGTTGAGTCCGTCGACCATTATCTTTGAATGACCGTCAACCTGTACGACGGCGTCGCCTCCGTAAAGGAGCTGAGCTCCTGTTACGAACCATACTTCTAAGTTCTCGAATGCTTTAACCATAGTTGTCTGTCTGTTTTTAGTTATGAAATGTTTTGTTATGTCTTTTGTTCCGGTTTTACTTCTTTTTCTGTCCATAGTAAGCGTTAGGGCCGTGCTTGCGGCTGAAGTGCTTCTCGACGAGCAGCGGGTTCATGGTTGTGGCGGGGTTGACGGCAAACGACACGAATGCCATCTTGGCCACCTGCTCCATCACCACGGCGTTGTATACGGCGTTGTCGGCGTCTTTTCCCCATGCGAACGGCCCGTGGTTTTTCACCAGCACGCCAGGTGTGTGCACGGGGTTGATGCCCCCATCGTTGAGGCGGCGCACGATGACGTTGCCCGTTTCCAGCTCATAGTCGCCTTTCACCTCGGCTTCGGTCATGTCGTCGGTGCATGGTATGTCGTCGTGGAAGTAGTCGGCATGCGTCGTCCCGATGTTGGGTATGTCCTTGCCGGCTTGCGCCCAGGCCGTGGCGTAGGTAGAGTGGGTGTGCACTATGCCGCCAATCTCGGGGAAGGCCCTGTAGATGACGAGGTGTGTGTGGGTGTCTGACGAGGGGTTGAGGTCGCCCTCTACCACCTTGCCCGTGTTTACGTCAACCACCACCATGTCTGATGCCTTCATCGTGTCATAGCTCACGCCCGACGGCTTGATTACCACGAGGCCTTTTTCGCGGTCTATCGCCGAGACGTTGCCCCATGTGAATATCACCAGGTTATGCTTCACCAAGTCCAAGTTGGCCTTGAATACTTTTTCTTTCAGTTCTTCTAACATGATTGTATGCTTTTGTTTTGTTTACAGCTTGAAGTTGGGGTCTTCGTTGTAGGCCATTTTGTTGAACCTGTAGAGATAGGCCCCACGCTTCGAACTGGTCTTGTCTATCAGTTCTGTCTTCTCGATGAAGTCCATTTCCTTTATCCTCTTGCGGAAGTTCCGCTTGTCGACCTTCTCGCCGCACACGGCTTCGTAGAGCTTTTGCAGTTGCGTCAGCGTGAACAGCTTCGGCAGCAGGTTGAAGCTTATCGGCTCGTGCGATATCTTGCGCTGCATCATCTTGTGGGCCTTGGCCACCATGGTGTTGTGGTCTGAATACATTTGCGGCAGGTCGTTGACCGGCACCCACTTCAGCCCGTGCTCCTCCTGCAGGTTGCTGTCGTAGTCTTTCACGTTTATCAGGGCATAGTAGGCAATTGATATTACCCGCTCTCCGGGGTCACGGTCTACGTTGCCGAAGGCCCCCACCTGCCTCATGTATATGTTTCTCAGGCCCGTGAGCTGGAACAGCACGCGGTTGGCTGCGTCGTCAACGCTTTCGTCGTCGTGGATGAACCCTCCGTAGAGCGACCACTGGTCGCGCCCCGGATCCATCTTGCGCTTGCCGATGAGTATCTTCAGCTCACCCTCGTCGAAGCCGAAGATGATGCAGTCGACAGACACAAGTACTTTGGAATATTCTTCGTAATATGTTGTCATCAGTATTCTTTTGATTTTATTGATGCCACCGGGGCAGCCAGGCGTAAGTGCCGTGCCGGCCCGGTGGCATGTTGCTTACCAGAAGTAGATGTAGAAGGCGGCGCACAGGGCCACTACGCCGAGCGATGCCACGACGTCCCATACGTTCCAGCTGTCGCGTATGGCCTTCTTGTAGCTACCTGTGAAAGTTATGGCCTCAATCTGCTCCTTGCTGGGTTTCGGCGTGAAGCACGAGATTATGAACATGGCCACAATGATGAACACGAGCAGCCAAACCTCGAATATGAGCCAGTTGGTCTGCCAGAACCATGTGGTGTTCTCCCAGAAGGCACCCTCCATGGTGGCCTTGCCCGAGTTGGTGAGCACGTTGGTCAGCAGTCGGAGCATGCCGATTAGGAAGCCGCCGATGAGGCCCCATTCGCCGGCTTTCGGCGTTATGCGCTTCGAGAATATGCCCAGGGTGAACACCGCCACCATGGCCGGGGCTATGAGCGACTGGATGTCTTGCAGGTAAGAATACAGGTTGCCCATGTTCATCATTATAGGCATCCACGCCAGTCCGAGCAGCACCACCACTACCGTGGCCACGCGGCCAACAAACACATAGTGGCTTTCGCTCATGCCCTTCTTCATTGGCTTGTAGAAGTCTTCGGTGAAGAGGGTGGCGCAGCTGTTGAAGAATGCGGCCAGCGATGCCACCAGCGCGCAGATGAATCCGATGGTCACGAGGCCCTTGACGCCTGCCGGCAGGATGTTCTTTACCATCATTGCGAACGCGCCGTCGGTGTCGTGAGAGTTGGTTATGTCCATGATGATGCCGCTGCCTGCTTTCTGTGACAGGGCGAAAGCCACCATTCCCGGTATGAGGAACATGAACACGGGCAGCAGTTTGAAGTAGCCGGCAGCTATGGTGCCGCGGCGCGCGCGCTTCATCACGGTCGTATTGTCCTCACCCTTGGTCTGTCCGAGCACACGCTGAACGATGTGCTGGTCGGTGCACCAATACCAGAAACCGATTATCGAGGCGCCGAGGAACACCACGTAGCCCGGGAACTGCGGGTACATCGGGTCGTCGGGATTGGTGTGGAACATGTGTGTCGTGCCGAATCCGTCGTGGGCTGCGTTGCACACATCCATCATCTGCGACCATCCTTCCACTATGCTGCCGTTGCCGAGCATGCTCAGGCCAAGGAAGAGCACGAGGAATGAGCCTATGATGAGGATGGGGGTCTGTATGGCCGACAGCGTCATCACGCCCTTCATGCCGCCGAACACGGTGAACACGGCCGTGATGGCTATGAGGCCAATGGCGCCGTACCAGAACGGCAGCCCGAGCAGGTATTCAAAGAATATGCCGCCGGTGAACGCAGTCACCGACACCTTTGTGAGCACGTAGGCAATCAGGGTGATTATCGACAGCCACGAACCCGTGCGCTGTGTGTAGCGGAACTTCAGGAAGTCGGGCATGGTGATGATCTTGCCCATCTTGGTGTTGAGCAGCTGGTAGAACGGCACGAAAAGCCAGCCGAGGATTAGTATCATCCATCCCTGCATCTCCCAGTGGGCCATGCCCACGCCGTCTTTCGCTCCGGTGCCGGCCAGTCCGACCAGGTGCTCGGAGCCGATGTTGGCCGCGAAGATGGCCGCGCCTATGATATACCATGGCTCTCCCTTGCCAAAGAGGTAGTCTTGGCTGTCGGCGCCCTTCATCTTCTCCCTGTCTTTCTTTATGCTGCGGTATATTGCCCATACTATGGCCACCACTCCTACGGCGAGCACAGCCCAGTCGAGCCAAATGAATTCGTTTGTGTTCCAGTTCATTTCCTTAAGTTGTATGTATGTGTTTTATGCTTCTGTTTGTTGGTGTCTCTCATTTTACGCTGAACTTGTATGCCACGTGGCTGTGGTATTTCTCGCCCGGCTTGAGGTAGGGCGACGGCCAGTCTTTCTTGTTCGGCGAGTCGGGGTATTTCTGGCTTTCAAGGCATACCGACACGTGCTTCGGGTATTTCACGCCGTGCTTGCAGCTTACGCCTGTGCCCTGGAAGTTGCCGGTGTACACCTGCACGCCAGGCTCGTTGGTGAACATCTCGAGGAAAATGCCCGTCTTGGGTGAATAGAGCGATGCCGCAACGGTCTTGTCGTCGCCTTTCCCGTCCTTGTAGGTGTTGAGGCACCAGTTGTGGTCGTAGCCGCTGGCGTTCCTTATCTGTTCGAAGGTGGAGTCGTTCACGGTCTGCTCAAGTGCCCTCGGTGTGCGGAAGTCCATCGGCGTGCCTTCAACTGGGCTTATCTCGCCGGTGGTCATGTAGGTAGAGTCGGCCGGTGTGTAGTTGTCGGCGTTGATGTAGAGCACCATGTCCATGCCTTCGGTCGACGGGTCGCCGTTCAAGTTGAAGTAGCTGTGGTTTGTCATGTTTATCACGGTCTCTTTGTCGGTCGTGGCATCAAAGCTGATGTCGAGTGTGTTGTTATTTAATAAGGTGTAAGTGGTTGTCGCTGTTACTGTGCCGGGGAATCCGTTGTCGCCGTCGGGCGAAACGATGGTCAGTTTCAGTGTCGAGTCGTTGGGCTGCTCGGCGTCGTACACCTGGTACATCCATCCGCTGGGCCCGCCGTGCAGGCAGTGGCCGAAGTTGTTTTGCGGAAGCTGGTATTCCTTGCCCTCAACGGTCAGCCGGCCCTTGTTGATGCGGTTGGCGTAGCGTCCTACCGACGAGCCGAAGTCGCTTGGCGAGCTCACCGTGTCGGCATACTGGGCCAGGTTGTCATAGCCGAGCACCACGTCGGTGGGCTTGCCGTCTTTGTCGGGCACGACAATCGATACCACCCGGCCGCCGAAGTTGGTTATGCAAACTTCCATGCCGCTCTTGTTTGTCAGTGTGTACAGGGCTGTTTTCTTGCCGTTGATAACAGAGTCGAATGCCGCGGGATTCAGTCCGGAGACAGTCACAGCCGTCTGATGCTCTGATGTGCAGGCCGTGAACATTGCCGCAGCAATGCCGAGCCCTGCAATAGATACCTTAAGGTTGTTCATTTAAAATAGTATTTTAGTTATTGTTTATAGATATTGCCTCTTGTTTAACAGGCTGTAAATTTACTGCTTAATTCTGACATTGCAAAGCAATTTGCCTGTTTTTTTACCCATGTAGTGTTTATTTTACACTAATACAGAGGTTTTAACATGATTAAACTGTAATTCATGCGTACTTCTTCAATATTGTTCGTTATACCACAGTTGCAGGCCGCGGTCGCCGCCGGGGGCATGCCACAGCCTGGGTTTGTAAGTTTTTGTTACCGTTTAGTCATGGCTGAGCAATCCTCTGTGCCACAGGGCGTTATGTGGCGGTCTCCGTTACGTCGCGGTTCGGCCCCTTTCGCACTCCGATATGGGCCGTTTCGGCTTCTTGTTCGCTCCGGGTGGCGGCCTGCCTGGGGCTGCACGTCCGGCTTGCGCCTGTTTTGTTGCGATTTGTTACCACGGCAAACGGGCCTCCCGCCGGCATGCCTGCCGGTGGTGCAGACGGCCCCTGGCTGTGCCGCCTGCCGCCCCCGAAGTCACATAAAATCTTAATTATTGGCTCTAAATCCTTGATTTGCTTGTGTGATATGCAAAAAAAGAGTAATTTTGCACCTAACAGACGATTAAGGAGAAAAGAGATACAGATGATTTCCGTTGAAGGACTTAAGGTTGAGTTTGGTGTGAAGCCGCTGTTCAGCGATGTGAGTTTTGTCATCAACGAACGCGACCGTATAGCCCTTGTGGGCAAGAACGGAGCCGGCAAGTCAACCATGCTGAAGATTCTTTGTGGTATGCAGAAGCCCACCGATGGGGTGGTGGCTGTTCCCAACGACACCACAATAGGTTACCTGCCGCAGGTGATGAAGCTGCAGGACGACACCACCGTGATAGACGAGACGCGCAAGGCGTTTTCTTCTGTCACCAAGATGAGGGAGCGCGTCGATGCGCTCAACCGTGAGCTGTCGGAGCGCACCGATTACGAGAGCGACGACTACCTCAAGCTGGTCGAGCGGTTCACGGCCGAGCACGAGCGCTACATGATGCTCGGGGCCGAGAGTTGCGAGGCCGAGATGGAGCGTACGCTCATGGGACTGGGCTTTGCCCGCACCGACTTCGGCCGGCCCACGAGCGAGTTCAGCGGCGGTTGGCGCATGCGCATCGAGCTGGCCAAGATTCTGCTTGAGAAGCCCGACGTGCTTCTGCTCGACGAGCCCACCAACCATCTCGACATCGAGAGCATACAGTGGCTGGAGCAATTCCTGTCACAGAGTGCCAAGGCCGTGGTGCTGGTGAGCCACGACAGGGCATTCATCAACAACGTAACCAACCGCACACTCGAGATAAGCTGCGGCCGGGTGGTCGACTACAAGGTGAAGTACGACGAGTATGTCAAACTGCGCGCAGAGCGCCGGGAACAGCAGCTCAGGGCGTACGAGAACCAGCAGAAGGAGATTGCCGACATGAAAGAGTTCATAGAGCGCTTCCGTTACAAGCCCACCAAGGCCGTGCAGGTGCAGAGCCGCATCAAGCAGCTGGCCAAGATAGTGCCCATCGAAATCGACGAGGTTGACAATTCGGCCATGCACCTGAAGTTTCCGCCGTGCCTGCGCAGCGGCGACTACCCCGTGATATGCGACGGCGTGCGCAAGGACTACGGTGCGCACACCGTGTTCGACCACGTGACGCTCACAATAAAGCGCGGCGAGAAGGTGGCCTTCGTTGGCAAGAACGGCGAGGGCAAGTCGACGCTCGTCAAGTGCATAATGGGCGAGATACCCTTCACCGGCTCGCTGAAGATAGGCCACAACGTGCAGATAGGCTATTTCGCGCAGAACCAGGCGCAGCTGCTCGACGAGAGCCTCACCGTGTTCGACACCATCGACAGGGTGGCGCGGGGCGAGATACGGCTCAGGATAAAGAACATACTGGGCGCCTTCATGTTCGGGGGCGAGGCTTCCGACAAAAAAGTCAGCGTGCTGAGCGGTGGCGAGCGCAGCCGCCTGGCCATGATAAGGCTGCTGCTCGAGCCTGTCAACCTGCTCATCCTCGACGAGCCCACCAACCATCTCGACATGCAGTCGAAGGACGTGCTGAAGGAGGCCATCAAGGCTTTCGACGGCACGGCAATCATTGTCAGCCACGACCGCGAGTTCCTCGACGGCCTTGTGACAAAGGTCTACGAGTTTGGCGGGGGCCGTGTGCGCGAGCACCTGGGCGGCATCTACGACTTCCTGCGCGAGCGCAACATCGACAGCCTCGACGCCCTGGCTCCTTCGGCCGGCCGCCAGGCCGAGCCCGCTGCAGCCCCGGCGCAGCAAGAGAAGCCTGCCGAGGCGGCCAAGATGGACTACGCCGAGCGCAAGGAGGCCCAGAAGCGAATACGCAAGGCAGAGAGGGCCGTGCAGGAGTCTGAGGCGCGCATCGGCAAGATGGAGGCCCGCCTGAAGGAGCTCGACGACATATTGTGCCGTCCGGAGAATGCCTCCGACATGGCGCTCATATCCGAATACACGTCGGTAAAGAGAGACCTCGACGCCGAGGTTGAGCGGTGGGAGCGGCTGTCAGAAGAGCTCGAGTCGGTCAGCCAGTAGCCGGCCTTGGCGTTGGCCGGCCGCAGCCTCGATTCGCCGCGGGGCGTTGACGGCGACAGCCTGGGGCGGCGCTCAGACGCATCAGCATTGATACATTGTACAAACTAAAATATACAATTATGAGAATCAGAAGACTTATCCCAGCAGTAGCCTTTGCATCGATGTCCGTCGTGGCGTTGGCACAGGGCGACCTTAAGTCAGGCATCGACGTTGCCAACCTCGACCGGAGCGTCAGCCCGGCTGAGAATTTCTATGAGTTTGCCTGTGGCGGATGGATGAAGAGCCACCCGCTGCCCGCCGCTTATGCGCGTTACGGCAGCTTCGACCAGTTGGCCGAGAACAACGACAAGCGCATCAACACCATCCTCAACGAGCTCAAGAGCGGCTCGTTTGCCGCCGGCACCACCGAGCGCAAGCTGAGCGACCTCTACAAGCTCGCCATCGACTCGGTGAGGCGCAACAAGCTCGGGGTTGAGCCGGCCATGCCGGTGATACGCCAGATGGAGGCCGCCAAGACCGTAGGCGAGCTTTTCGCAATACAGCTTGAGCTTGCCCCCAAGGGCGACAGCGAGTTCATGGGCATGTATATAGGCGCCGACGAGAAGAATGCCGGCCACAACATACTCAACATTTCGCAGGGAGGCATAACACTCGGGCAGAAAGAGTATTACCTCGACACCGACTCCACCACGGCAGGCATACGCGAAGCCTACAAGAAGCACATCGTGCGCATGTTCCGTCTCTACGGTTTCACCGAGCAGCAGGCACAGAAGAAGATGCAGAACGTGATGAAGCTCGAGACCGAGCTGGCACGCCTGTCGAAGTCGACCACCGAGCTGCGCGACCCGCAGGCCAACTATCACAAGATGACCCTGGCCGACTTCAACGCCAAGTACCCCAACGTCAAGCTCGTGCAGGTGATGAACGCCACCGGCGTCAAGACCGAGTACATACAGGAACTCGTGGTGGGCCAGCCCGAGTTTGTGGCCGGGGCCGACAAGCTCATCGGCTCGCTCACTCCCGACGAATACCGCGATTACATGGAGTGGGGCCAGATAATGAGCTCTGCCAACTACCTGAGCGATGAAATCGTTGCGGCACAGTTCGACTTCTTCGGCAAGACCCTTACTGGCCGCAAGGAGAACTTCCCGCTGTGGAAGCGCGCAACCGGCCAGGTGGAAAGCATGATGGGGCAGGCCTTGGGCAAGATTTATGTAGACAAGTATTTCCCCGCATCGTCGAAAGAACGCATGAAGACGCTCGTGCACAACCTGCAGGTGGCACTTGGCGAGCGCATCAAGGCACAGAGCTGGATGAGCGACGTGACCAAGAAGAACGCGCTCGACAAGCTCGACGCTTTCTACGTAAAGATTGGCTATCCCGACAAGTGGATAGACATGACCGACCTGAACATCGACCCCTCGAAGTCGTACTACGAGAACATTGTAGAGTGCAACCGCTTCTGGACCAAGTGGAGCATTGACACCAAGGCAGGCAAGCCCGTCGACCGCGACGAGTGGTTCATGTACCCGCAGACGGTTAACGCATATTACAACCCGACCACCAACGAGATTTGCTTCCCCGCAGGCATACTCCAGCCGCCGTTCTTCGACCCAACTGCCGACGACGCTTTCAATTATGGTGCCATAGGCGTGGTGATTGGCCACGAGATGACCCACGGCTTCGACGATTCCGGACGCCACTACGACAAGGACGGAAACATGAAGGACTGGTGGACTGAGAGCGACGCCAAGAACTTCACCGAGCGCGCCGACAAGTACGCCGAGTTCTTCTCGGCCATCAAGGTGCTGCCCGACCTCAACGCCAACGGGCGCCTGACGCTGGGCGAGAACCTGGCCGACCACGGCGGACTGCAGGTGGCTTTCTATGCTTACAAGAATGCAACCAAGAACGCCCCGCTCAAGACCATCGACGGATTTACGCCCGACCAGCGCTTCTTCCTGGCCTACGCCGGGGTGTGGTCGGCCAACTCTACCGACGAAGACATACGCAACCGCACCAAGAGCGACCCGCACTCTATCAACAAGTGGCGTGTCAACGGGGCTTTGCCTCACATCGACATGTGGTACGACGCTTTCGGAGTGAAGCCGGGCGACAAGATGTTCATACCCAAGTCCGAGCGCCTCGAGCTGTGGTAATCTGTGCCGCAAGGCCACGTGACTGACCATTCAGGGCCGCCATTGGCATCAAAGCCGATGGCGGCCCTTGTTTTGTGCCTGCCCGAGGCGGCAGCCATGAAGCCCATGGGGCGTGGTGGTGGCCAAGGCGTGGCAAGGCTGTTTTTGTAAATCGCTTTTACCTAATGGTGCTTTTGCTGCAACAATCTGTCACTCAGAGTGTTGCGACGCCGGCCTTGAAGTGCCGCAACCGTGCCCGTTTCGGGTCGTGAAACGGGTCGTTCCGTCATGCCACATGGCCTGTTTTGCCATGCCACAAGGCCTTTTCCGGTGCGCGGGCTCACCATTGTAGCGTATTTTCAGCATCGCGGCAAAGTTGGTCTACGGCCGCCGGAGCATCGTTGGCCGCACGCCTTTGTGGGCCGCGGCCCGGCCTCGGGCGGCGTTGGGCCGTGGCTGCGCCGTGGCCCGTTGCTTCATTTCTGAATCCATAATTTTGTCTTCTCCATAAAAATGCTTATCTTTGTGGGGCTAAAATAGAATCACACAATGCCATTAAGACTACCAGACAAGCTGCCCGCAATAGAGCTGCTGAAGAAAGAGAACATATTTGTGATGGACAACACGCGGGCCACCACGCAGGACATCCGTCCGCTACGGATAGTCATACTGAATCTCATGCCGCTGAAGATAACCACCGAGACCGACCTCGTGAGGCTGTTGTCTAACACCCCCTTGCAGCTGGAGGTGAGCTTCATGAAGCTGAAGAGCCACACGCCGAAGAACACCCCGATAGAGCACATGATGATGTTCTACCGCGACTTCGAGGATATGGCAGGCGAGAAGTTTGACGGCATGATAGTGACCGGAGCCCCCGTGGAGACATACGACTACGAACAGGTGACCTATTGGGACGAGGTGAGCGGCATATTGCGATGGGCCCGCACCCACGTCACGTCGACGCTGTACATCTGCTGGGCTGCGCAGGCCGGGCTTTACTGCCACTACGGCATACCGAAATACCCGCTCGAGAAAAAGATGTTCGGCGTGTTCAGCCAGCGGCCGCTCGACCCGTTGCTGCCCATATTCCGCGGGTTCGACGACGTTTTCTACATGCCTCACAGCCGGCACACCGAGGTTAGGCGCGAGGACATACTGGCATGCCCGGGCCTGCAGCTCATTGCCGAGTCGCCGGAGTGCGGCGTAAGCATGGTCATGGCGCGCGGCGGCCGTGAGTTCTACATAACGGGCCACCTGGAGTATGCGCCCAACACGCTCGACACTGAGTACAGGCGCGACCGTGGCGTGCGCGACGACGTGGAGCTGCCGAGGCACTACTACGTAGGCGACAACCCCGACAACCCGCCCCTCGTCACCTGGAGGGCCCACGCCAACCTGCTCTACAGCAACTGGATAAACTATTACGTATACCAAGAGACGCCTTACGACATAAACCGGATTGAATAGTGACAACGCTCGAACTTCTTGCTCCGGCGCGCGACCTTGAGTGCGGCCGGGCAGCCATCGACCATGGGGCTGATGCCGTTTACATTGGGGCCGAGAGCTTCGGCGCACGCGCCGCTGCCGGCAACTCGGTGGACGACATAGCCGAGCTGTGCCGTTACGCCCACCGTTTCGGGGCTCGTGTATACGTGACGGTCAACACAATAATATACGACGGTGAGCTCGAGGCCACCAGACAGCTGCTCGGACAGCTCGACGCGGCAGGCGCCGACGCCATCCTCGTGCAGGACATGGCGGTGCTGGGCATGCTCCGCGGCGGGCGCATGGCCGCCCACGCAAGCACCCAGACCGACAACCGCACGGCAGAGAAAGTGGGCTGGCTGCGTGACATAGGGTTCAGCCGGGTGGTGCTGGCCCGCGAGCTGTCAGTGTCGGAGATTGCCGCCATACATGAGCGCGTGCCCGATGTAGAGCTCGAGGTGTTTGTGCACGGGGCGCTGTGCGTGAGCTACAGCGGTCAGTGCTATGCCTCGCAGCATTGCTTCGGGCGCTCGGCAAACAGGGGAGAGTGCGCACAGTTCTGCCGCCTTCGCTTTGACCTCGAGGACGCCGGCGGACGGGTGATTGAGCCAGGGCGCTATTTCCTGTCGCTGAAAGACATGTGCCGCCAAGGCTCTCTGGACGAGCTGGCCGAGGCGGGGGCAACGTCGTTCAAGATTGAAGGGCGGCTCAAAGACGCTGCCTACGTCAAGAATGTCACTGCCGCTTACAGCCGCCGGCTCGACGAGGTGATACGACGCCACCCCGGCAAGTATCGCAGGGCTTCGCTCGGCCACTGCTCTTATTCGTTCGACCCCGACCTGCGCAAGACCTTCAACCGTGGTTACACCACCTATTTCCTTGAAGGGTGCAAGGCCGACATGGCCTCGATGGACACGCCCAAGGCCAAGGGCGAGTTTGTTGGTCACGTCAAGGAGGTGCGCGGCGCGTCGTTCACGGTCTCAGGGCTGGCAGCGTTTGCCAATGGCGACGGCCTTTGCTTCGTGGCCGACGGCGGGCGGCTTGAGGGCTTCAGGGTTAACCGGGCCGACAACAACCGCCTTTTCCCACTGCGCATGCCTGCCGGGCTGCGCCCGGGCATGGCCCTCTACCGCAACAACGACCAGGAGTTTGAGCGGGTGCTCGGCCGGCAGAGCGCCGTAAGGAAGATAGCCATAACCATGAAACTGGAGGCAACGCCCACCGGCGTGGCCCTGACCGCCGCCATCGACGGCGGCCCTTCGGCGCGTGTCGAGGCCGCCGTAGACCACCAGGCCGCCATGCAAGACCAGCGCGAGAACATCGTAAGGCAGCTCACGAAGCTCGGCACCACGGTATACGAGTGCTCCGGCGTTGAACTGCCCGAAGGCTTCGACTGCTTCATACCCTCGAGCGTGCTGGCCAAGTTGCGCCGCAGCGCGGTCGAGGCCCTTGAGCAGAGCACCGTGGCGGGCATGATACCTGTGGGAGTCAGGCCTGCTGCCGTTGAGCCCGATGCCCCGCAGTGCGGCCGCTTCCAGTATCTTTATAACGTGGCCAACGCCGAGGCGGGCGCTTTCTATGCGGCCCACGGCGTGCCCGGGGTGGCCCCGTCGTTCGAGCAGGAGCCCGTAGGCGGGGCGTTGCTGATGCAGTGCCGCTATTGCATACGCCACGCGTTAGGCCACTGCGTGAGGCGCGGCGGCACCGACCCGCATTGGGAAGAACCGCTGTTTCTGGCCCTGCCTGACGGCAGGCGCTTCAGGCTGGAGTTCGATTGCAGCCGTTGCCAGATGAACGTTTATGCCGCCGAGGGTAGCGGCACGAAAGGAAGAAGACAACCATAAACCGATAGCAAGCATGGAAAAAGCCAAAAAGACAGTGGGCAAGTCGCCCGTAAATCTTGCCGCGGCGCTGCTGCCGTGGTTAGTGTTGCTGCTGTTTGCGCCCATGCTTTCGTCTTGTTACAATCAGTCGAGCGCCACGCCCGACGCCTGGGACCTGACCAAGCGGCAGATAGACTCAATCTCGTTTTCCACCACCCACCATTATTCGCAGAACTACAACTTCGTGGTCAAGGCCGACTCTTTGTGCCTGGTGTGCCAGGCTCCCGACGAGTTGCCATTCGATTCCGTCACGGTTTACAACGGCGACTACGTCGTTGTGGCCGACTTCATGACCATGCCCGGCGACACAATCGACTCGGTGTGGGTGAAGATTGCCCGCGACCAGATCACGCAGGGGTGGATACGGGAGCGTGCCATGCTGCCCGGCGTGGAGCCCGACAACTACATCTCGCAGTTCATCGACACATTCTCTGACGTCCATCTGCTGCTTTTCCTCGCCTTGGTGGTGTCGGTAGGCGCCGCCTACGGCCTCCGTTCGCTGTTCAAGCGCAATGCCATGATAGTGCATTTCCACGACATCGACTCGTTCTACCCGACGCTACTCACCCTCCTTGTGGCGGGGGCGGCCACGCTGTATGCGTCGATACAGTTGTTCGGGCCCGACTCGTGGCGCCATTTCTACTACCATCCGTCGCTCAACCCGTTTGCCCTTCCGCCACACCTCGGCCTGTTCATATCGCTTGTTTGGGCCATCATCATAGTGTCGCTGGCTGCCGTCGAGGAGATAGCACGGCAGCTCTCGTTTGTCGATACGCTGCTCTACCTGTGCGGACTGGCTGCGGTGTGCGCCATCGATTACGTGGTTTTCAGCATCTCGACGCTGTATTACGTGGGCTATCCGCTCTTTGTCGCGTATGCCATATTTGCCATACGCCGTTACTTCCGCAACACCCGCTGCCGCTACATCTGCGGCAATTGCGGTGCCAAGATGCTCGACAAGGGCGTCTGTCCGCACTGCGGCGCATACAACGAATGATGTTTTTGCGGGCCGGCAGCCCAAATCCATATAAATGAGGATTGCCGGGGTGGGCGTTATTGCCTACCTTTGCACACGCAAACAAGAAAACTTATATCAAATGATTAGAATGGCTTTGTGCGTCGTCGTGACCTCCGCAGCAACCCAGATGTGGGCTGCCGGTGGGGCGACAGACTTTTCAGGTGAGCGCGGTGGCGCTATGGTTGCCGTGCCGGTTGCATCAGTTGCGGCCGACACATCGCGAGTGGTAGACCTCGACGAGGTAGTAGTGGTGGCCCAACCGAAGGAAAACTTGCGGTTGAGGCGACAGCCGTTGAGCAGTACGGTGTTCACCGACAAGGAGATGCTGCGCCTCGGCGTGCATAGCCTAAGCCGCCTGTCATATTACGTCCCGTCGTTTGTCGTGCCGGCCTACGGCTCAAGGTTCACGTCGTCGATATACGTGCGGGGCATCGGTTCGCGCTCGGGCGACCCGGCGATGGGCGTATATTTCGACAACATACCGCTTGTAAACAAGAGCACATACAACCGTCACTTCTACATGCTCGACCGTGTTGACGTGCTGCGCGGGCCGCAGGGCACGCTCTACGGGATGAACACCGAGGGCGGAATAGTGCGAATGTATTCAAAGAACCCAATGAAATACCAGGGAACCGACGTCAGCGTGAGCATCGGCACGGGCATGGCGGCCACGACAGAGGTGGCCCACTACCACCGCCCGAGCAAGAACTTCGCCTTCTCGGCAGCCGCCTTCTACAGCGGGCAGCGCGGATTCTTCGACAATACAAACCTTGGCGAGAAAGCCGACCTGAGCAACGAGGCAGGCGGAAGGATGCGCTTTGTATTTACGCCCAACAGCCGCCTGACGTTCGACCTTACCTCCGACTACCAGTATGTCAACCAGAACGCGTTCCCGTATGGCGAGTACAACAGTGAGACTGGCGACTTTGCCGACCCCTCTACCACGTTTATGAACGGATACCGCAGGCAGATGGTGAACGCCGGGTTGAGCATCTCGTACAAGTGGGATGCACTGTTGCTGAGCCTGGCAACGGGCTACCAGTTCCTTGACGACATGATGCAGATGGACCAAGACTACCTGCCTGCCGACTACATGCGCCTGGAGCAGATGCAGAAGCTCAACGTGCTGACACAGGAGGTGACGCTGCGCAGTGCCGGCAACGGGCGGTGGCAGCACACCTCGGGCGCCTTCTTCAGCTACCAATGGCTGCACACCGACGGCCCGGTTTACTTCGGCGAGGCCATGAACAAGCAGATACTGTCGTCGATGGGCATGCCGCCCACGGTGGCATCGGCCATGACCCTGACCGACAACTACGTGCCGGGTGAGTTCAAGACGCCGCAGCTCAACGTGGGCGTTTACCACGAGTCGAACTTCAGCATTGCCGACAGGCTCATGCTCACGCTCGGCCTGAGATATGACCATCAGCGCGTCGAGATAAACTACGACTCATACTCACACTTCCTGCTCGGCCTCAACATGCCGCCGCGGCCGGCCGTGAGCAGCCACTTCCGCTCTGTAATGCAGGGCGGCACGGCAGAGAGCTACGACCAGTTGCTGCCCAAGTTTGCGCTGACATACAGGATAAGCGACGACGGCTCAAACGTCTATGCCACCGTGAGCAAGGGATTCCGCGCCGGAGGCTACAACCTTCAGATGTTCTCCGACATATTCAAGAGCGAGCAGAGCGCGCTCGGCATGAAGCTCATGCAGCTGATGAAGGGCGACATGACGCTGACGCACACCGACGCCGAGTACGACAACATAAACCGCACCATAACATACAAGCCCGAGGTGAGCTGGAACTATGAGCTCGGAGCGCACCTCAACCTCTTCGGAGGCAAGCTGCACGCCGACGCATCGGTGTACTACACGCGCATCAGCAACCAGCAGCTCTCGGTCATGGCAGGCAACTATGGCTACGGCCGCATGATGGTCAATGCCGGCAAGAGTAGCAGTTGCGGCGTAGAGCTCGCGCTGCGCGGCAAGGCGGCGGCCGACAGGCTTGCGTGGAGCGCCACCTACAGCTACACGCGCTCTACGTTCAGCCAGTATTCAGACAGCGTGAAGGCTGCCGACGGCTCGGGCAATGTGCTCCGCAACTACGAGGGCAACTGCGTGCCGTTTGTGCCCAAGCACACATTCAGCGTGGTGGCCGACTACAGCTTCATGCTCTCGCGCGACGGCTTTGTAAAGGCCATCACGGTGGGTGCCGACGTTGCCGGCAACGGCGAGACATACTGGGATGTGGCCAACGAGAACTCGCAGAAGTTCTACGCTCTGCTCGGTGCCCACGTGCAGTTCGACCTCGGCAAGGCAACCGTCAACATCTGGGGGCGCAACCTTACGGACACCAAGTACAACACATTTCTCGTAAACAGCTCCGTCGACCGCGTACAGCGCTCGTTTGCCCAGCGTGGCAATCCGCTGCAGGTCGGGCTTGACCTATCGATGCATTTCTAACGGCAGCATTGTGCCGGGCCGCCATCGGCCGTGATGCATCTCAGCTATGGCTGGCCGGTTCGGCCGGCAGCCTTAACCGTTTGGAAGACAATGATTTATGAGCGTGCGCCGTTTTGCTTAGCGAAACGGCGCATTTTATGATGCGAAACGGCCCGTATTGCAGTGCGATATGGGCCGTTTTGCGACCTCGCCTTGCAGCGGCCGTTGCCGGCGGGTAGCGGTGCTGTTGTCTGCATTGCGTGTGCCGGTAACGGGCCGGCACAGGGGCCGGTGCGGAAAATAATCGTTCCGCATGGTGGAAATGTCGCAAAAAATGGCTAACTTTGTGCGTCTGGCATAATGGCCGGGTGCAATCCGGCTGGCAGCGGGCTGCATGGTGGCTGACTGGCAGTTTGCCTTTCGGCGGCCGTGTTTCGGCGGCGGGTGGCAGGCATTAACTAAACAACGGCATCATCATGGTTGAGTCACAAGAACAACTCGAGTCGCTCATAGAAGAGTGGGGGTTTATGCCATTCTTCAAAAACGGCATAGAGGGCTTTTCTATAGAGGAGCAGGTGGCGCCCGACCTGCTGTTCGGCGAGCACGGCGAGCAGGGCGCATGGCAGTGGAAAGGCCCCATCATAAGCCATTGGCAGTGTGCCTATGGCAAGTTTTTCTGCGGAAAGGCTGGTTTTGTCAGCCTCAGGTGGCTGCCCGACTTCATCAACTGGCGGCGGTCGCTGTATCCAATAGACAGCATGGGCGCCGATGCCATCCACATACTCGACGTGCTTGTGGAGCATGAGTCGATGTTGTCGAAGCAACTGAAGGTGGCCAGCGGGTTCACCCTAAGCCGCAAGCGCACGCGGTTCAACCCCGACGACCCTGCCTCGCCCATAGAGAACAGACGCAACGGCACGGCTTTCGACTCGCTCATTGCGGCGTTGCAGATGGGCACCTACGTGTGCATAGCCGACTTCGAGTATCTTCTGTCGAAGAAAGGCGAGCCCTACGGGTGGGGCGTGGCGCGCTACTGCACCCCCGAGGCCATGTACGAGACCGACTGGGCTGAGGCAGCGGGCGGCCGTACACCGCGCCAGTCGTTCGACCTGATGGCGGCTCACATGGCAGGACTGTTCCCTGATGCAGGCAAGAAGAAGATAGAACGGATAATAGGCACATGAGCGGAGAAAGCATGATACGTGAAGTGAGGGTTGACAGCGATGCAGCCCTGATGCCGGAGTTACGCCGGCTGTACGAGACGGCGTTTCCTGTAGAGGAGCAGATACCTTACCCCGACTTGGTGAGGCTTCTGCCTGTCATGCCCATAGCCTATTCGGCATGGTATGCCGGCGACAGCTTTGTGGGGCTTACGCTGGTGTGCGAATGGCCCACGGCCAACTGGTTCTGGTATTTTGCCGTGGCCGACGGCATGCGCGGCAGGGGCTACGGCAGCATGGTGCTCAAGGCCGTCATGGCGCGTTATTCGGGCAGGGTGCTCGTGCTCGACATAGAGTCGCCGCGGCAGCAATGTGCCAACCTGGAGCAGAGGCGCCGCCGCCATGCGTTCTACCTGCGCCACGGTTTGCGCGACACGGGCTTGGAGCGCACCTTCAGCGGGGTGACATATACAATGCTGGCATCGGCAGACAGCGTTTTCACCGACAGCGACTACGAGCGCCTGCTGGCCGAACTGGGGCGCTGCTGGGAGGCCATGCCCCGGAAAGAATAGGCTCGCCCATGGCCCGGGCGCACAAAAGCCACACCCGCCGCCGACCCGGCAGGGGCCCGCGGCGGGTGTGGCGCTCATTGTGGCGGCGGTCAGTTCTGGCCTTCTTTCATGCGGCTGGCTATGGCCATCTGCATCTTTGTCTTGTCCGACGAGTGCTTGAGCACCTCGGCATCGATGTAGAACACAATCTCCTCGGCCAGGTTGGTGATGTGGTCGCCCGTGCGCTCGAGGCGCAGGAACACACCTTTGAAGTCTATGCAGAACGCCACCTTGTCGGGGTGTTCCTTTGCGTACTCGGCCAGGACGTCGGTAGCCGCGGCGTTGATTTCGTCGAGCAGGTTGTCTTTTTCAAACAGGCTGTTGGCCATTGAGATGTCTTCCTTCTCGAGGGCGAGCCTCGATGTGACCAGCATGTCGAGCACCCCGTCGACCATCTCTTGCAGCCTGATGCGCTTGAGCAGCTCTGGGTCGATGTGCTTGCCGTCCTGCTTGATGATGAACCTGGCAATGTTCTCGGCGAAATCGCCTATGCGTTCCAGGTCGGTGTTTATCTTGAGCATTGCCAGGGCGAAGCGCAGGTCGATGGCAACAGGGTTGTACAGCACCAGGAAGTCCTCTACGTCACAGTCCAGTTTCAGTTCGCTGGCGTTCACCCTCTTCTCCCTTATCAGCACATCCCACGCCTTCTCCTTCTCTGAGGTGGGTATGGCCTCGCACACGTTTCTCATCTGGTCGTAGACAAGAGTCCACATGTCCAGTATCTCCTTGCGTATCTTTACGAGTTCTTCGTCTACAAATTTTACCATAGCTTCAGTCTTTAAAAGTTATTATCCGAATCGTCCTGTGATGTAGTTTTGCGTTTCCTCCTTCGACGGGTTGGTGAAAATCTTGTTCGTGTTGTCGTATTCAATCAGCTGGCCGAGATAGAAGAACGCCGTCTTGTCGCTCACTCGCGTGGCCTGCTGCATGTTGTGCGTCACGATGATGATGGTATAGTCTTTTTTGATTTCGTGTATCAGCTCTTCCACTTTGGCCGTCGATATAGGGTCGAGTGCCGATGCTGGCTCGTCCATCAGCAGCACCGATGGCGACACGGCCATGGCCCTTGCTATGCAGAGCCGCTGCTGCTGCCCGCCGGAGAGAGCGTAGGCCGATTTCTTGAGCTTGTCTTTCACCTCGTCCCACAGGGCGGCCCCGCGCAGCGATTCCTCAACCCTTTCGGCAATGAACGCCTCGTCCTTGATGCCGTTGACGCGCAGTCCGTAGGCCACATTCTCGTAAATGCTCTTCGGGAATGGGTTGGGGCGCTGGAACACCATGCCCACATTCTTCCGCAGTTCGTCGACGTTGACAGAGCGGTCGTATATGTTTTGTCCGTCGATGGTGATCTGCCCGTCAAGCCTTGTGTCGGGTATCAGGTCGTTCATGCGGTTGAACAGCCTTAGGAAAGTGGACTTGCCGCATCCTGACGGGCCGATGAAAGCCACTACCTCATGCTCTTTGATGCTCATGTTGATGTCCTTCAGGGCATGGAAAGAGCCGTAGTGGAAGTCGACGTGTTGTGCTTCAATCTTACTCATAAGTCGGTTCTATGTTGTATTAATTCGTTTTCAGCTTGTTTTGGAAATAGTTGCGGAGCGCGTTTGCCAGCAGGTTTACAAAGAGAATGATGATCACCAGCACCAGCGCCGTGCCGTAGGCTATTGGTATTTGCTTGTCCATGTCGGTGCCACTCGTGGCCAGCACGTACAGGTGATAGGGCAGAGCCATGCACTGGTCGAACACGCTCTCGGGCAGTTGCGGCAGGAAGTAGGCCGCGCATGTGAACAGGATAGGGGCCGTTTCGCCCGACACACGCCCGAGGGCAAGTATTAGTCCGGTAATGATGTTGGGCATTCCCATGGGTAGTATGACGTGCCATATTGTCTGGAGCTTGGTGGCGCCAAGCGCAAGGCTACCCTCCCTGAAGCTGTTGGGGATGGCCTTGAGGGCCTCTTCGGTGGTTCGTATCACCAGCGGCAGGGCCAGGAGGCCGAGCGTGAGCGAGCCTGCGAGGATGCTGTCGCCAAAGCCGAAGAAGTTGACAAAGAGCGACATGCCGAACAGACCGAACACTATCGAAGGTATGCCGGCCAGGTTGTTGGTCATCATCCTGATGAACTTGACAATCTTTCCGTGCGATGCGTATTCGTTCATGTATATTCCGCTCATGATGCCGAGGGGGAAAGCGAAGAGCGCACTGCCCACCATCAGGTAGAACGTTCCCACTATTGCCGGCCAAATGCCGCCTCCTTTCATGCCGTCGGTGGGCGGAGTGGTGATGAAGTCCCAGTTGAGCACCCTTGCCCCCTTAATGATGATGAAGGCCAGAATGATGAAAAGTATGGTGACGATGACCCCGCTCAGTATCCTGAACGTGGTGAAGGCCACGTTTTGTGCGAGCATCTTGCGTGCGTGGTTGTTTACGCTTATGTTCTTGTTGTCCATGATTACTTGTTTTTGGATGAAATGTATTCAACGCTCGAGTTGATGATCAGCGTGATGAAGAAGAGCACCACGCCGAGCAAGAACAGCGACTGGTAGTGTGGCCCGCCGGCCGGTGCCTCGCCCAGTTCGGCCGCTATGGTGGCCGGTATGGTGCGCAGCGGGTCGGTGATTGACAGCGGGATGACCGCCGCGTTGCCCGTAACCATGAGCACGGCCATGGTCTCTCCGAAGGCCCTGCCTATGCCCAGGACCACTGCCGAGGTTATCCCTGAGATGGAATACGGCATCACCACCTTATATATAGTCTGCCATTTCGAGGCGCCGAGAGCCAGGCTTGCCTCTCTCTGCGAGCGCGGGCAGTTCTGCATGGCGTCCTGGCTCACGGTGATGATGGTGGGCAGCGCCATGATGGCCAGTACGATAGCTCCGGCCAGTCCGCTCTCGCCCACAGGCAGCCCGAACACATCTTGCAGCAGCGGCACGACCACGATGAGCCCGAAGAAGCCGTAGACAACCGACGGAATGCCGTTGAGCAGCTCTATGACGGGCTTCAGTATGGCGCGCATCCTGGCCGAAGACACCTCAGACATATATATGGCCACAGACAGTCCGAAAGGCAATGCGAAGAGAATGGCGAACACAGTCACCCACACGGTTCCGAGTATCAGGGGCATGAATCCGAACTGGGCTGCGGGCGTGGCCGTCGGAAACCATTCGTTGCCTCCGAACACTTCGCCGGCAGATATAGTGTGGTCTTTAAGCCGCTTTCCGCTGAATCCGTCGCCGCCGGCAAACTCTTCGGGCACGAAGGCCACTATGCCGGGGTTCTTCTCTACCAGCGAGTTGATGCAGGACGTGGCGTTCTCATAGTTCGGGCCGAGCTCCTCTTCGCTGAAATACTTCTGCATGTCTTCGAAGCGGAACACCATTATTGGCCCCGGCTTGCCGCCTACCTCCTCCCAGTTGGTGACGTCCTCATCGAACACTTCCTTGATTTGCTTTGCGTTAAGCTCCTCAACGGGGTTGCTCTTGTTCACAACTAGCGTGTAGCCCTCCTCTATAGTCTTTTGTGAGAAAAGCCCCAGGCCTTCAGAGAAAAGGAAGACCACGATGAGCAGAATCACCACGCTGGTGAGGAATCCGCTGCAGGTGATAATTCCGCTGATAATTTTCTCAAATACCTTTTTCATTGTTTTGTATTGCCGTTTACTTCATTCGGCCGCAAAAGTAGGCATGGCAAATGAACAAACAATGACACGGAGGTTACAATTGTGTTACATGTGGGGCGGCGCGAGGGTTGTAATGCAATTGTAACACATGTGTATATTCGCCGTAACATATTAGTTGTTATTTCGCGGCGTAAACGAAACAACAAGACATTCATAAACTCACAACGACATGAAATTTACAAGACTGATTGCCATTGCAGTGATGGCCGCTTGTGTGCAACTGTCCAACGCACAGAAGATAAAGGGCAGCGACACAGTGTTGCCTGTGTCACAGGAAGCCGCCGAGACATACATGAACCAACATGCGGGTGCACGTGTCACGGTGACAGGTGGCGGTTCGGGTGTGGGCATATCAGCCTTGCTCGACGGCACTACAGACATAGCGATGGCTTCGCGCTCCATCAAGTTTAGCGAGAGGATGAAACTGAAGAAGAGCGGCAAGCAGTTGCGCGAGGCGGTGGTGGCATACGACGCGCTGGCTGTGGTTGTCAACCCGGGCAACCCGGTGACAAACCTGACGCGCCAGCAGCTGGAAGACATTTTCAGGGGCAAGATAACCAACTGGAGACAGGTGCGCGACGCAGTGACCGGCAAGCGCGGCGAAGACCTGAAGATAATTGTTTATTCGCGCGAGACGTCGTCGGGCACGTATGAGTTTTTCAAGACCAGCGTGCTGCACGAGAAGAACTACATGGCCGGAGTGCTCTCGATGCCGGCCACGGGAGCCGTGATACAGTCGGTGAGCCAGACGCGCGGCGCCATCGGCTACGTGGGCATGGCTTATGTCAACAAGCGCGTCAAGGCCATAAAGGTGTCGTACGACGGCAAGCGCTTCGTCTATCCGAGCATGGCGACGGGCAGAGACCACACTTATCCTATCATCCGTGAGCTGTATTACTATTATACGGCAGACAAAGACAATGTGGTCAAGCCGTTCATAAACTACTTGCTGTCTGACGCAGGGCAGAAGATTGTGATGAAAAGCGGCTACGTGCCTGTCAGGTGACAGGCATGCGCCAAAGGCTTAGATAGGTATTTGGGATAATGCTGAGGATGGCCGCCGGTATTGTACAGTGGTGCAATGCCGGCGGCCTTTGCCGTTTGGACGGGCCGGGCTGCCGTGGGAATAAGCCCGGCCGGACGGTGCCTTTTCCTTACAAATCGTGCCCGGCGATGCGGGCGGTGCCGTTTGGCCACGCCGTTCGGCCCGTTTGGCACCTCAATACAGCCCGTTTGGCAATGCGGAACGGGCCGTTTTGAATCACAGTCATGCGCTTCTTGCCAACCGGTTGGCTGTCAGGCAGTTGGCCGGACGTGCCACGTGCAAGTCCGCCTTTTGACTTATCTTTACATAATGCAGGCATTGCAGCACTGTGTCAGCGGCGCGGCGGGGCATTTGCCAAGCCAATGGCCCGCAGGCTCTGCCACGCCTTTGCCTACACGTCCATGAGGTCGCTCATAATCATGTCGCTCACAAAGATGCCGCGTCGGGTGAGCCTCAGTCGGCCGCCACGGCGTTCGAGCAGTCCGTCGGCAATGTATTTGCCGGCAGCCTGCAGGCACACCGACAGGTAGTGGCGGCCGAAGTCGCTGCAGAGCTTGTCGAGGTCAATGCCCTCGCATGTGCGGAGCGACAGCATCACCCTGTCGTTGTATCGCGCCCTTTCGTCGAGCACCTCCCTTTCCATAGGCACCACGCCATGCCCGATGGCCTCGATGTACTTGTCGACGTCGGCCACGTTCCATTGCCTACTGCCCCCGTCATACGAGTGGGCGGCCGCCCCGATTCCCATATATGGCACCTCGCGCCAGTAGTTTCCGTTGTGCCTTGAGCGTCGGCCCGGCAGCGCGAAGTTGCTAATCTCATAGTGCTCGTATCCCGCAGCCTCCATCCTGCACGCCAGGTCATCGTACATCTGCCGGCAGGTCTCCTCGTCGGCCTCGGCCACGAGCCCCCGCCGCAGCATGGAGTACAGCGGCGTGCCTTCCTCGAACGACAGGCAGTAGGCCGATATGTGGTCGGGCTCGAGGGCCAGCGCACGTTCGATGTCGGCCGCCCACTGCCCGGGTGTCTCGCCGGGGAATCCATATATCAAGTCGATGCTGATGTTGCCGATGCCGGCCCGGCGCAGTGTTTCGACGGCCCGGCCCACCTCCGCCGCGTTGTGGCGGCGGCAGATGAAACGCAGCCTGGCGTCATCGAACGTCTGGGCCCCCATGCTCACCCTGTCTACATGCAGCCCGGCCAGTGTCTGGGCCAGTTGCGGGGTGACGTCGTCGGGGTTGCACTCCACCGTCACTTCCTCGGCCTTGCCGGTGTCGATGGCCCCGAACAGCCGGCTCAGCAACTCGGGCGACAACTGGCTGGGGGTGCCCCCGCCGAGGTATATCGTTTGCGGAGCCTCGCCAAGATAGTCGCGGCGCAACTCAATCTCGCCGCACAGGGCGTCGACGTATCGCCTTGCGGCACACGAGTCGGTGGTCGAATAAAACCCGCAGTATATGCAGCGGCTTTTGCAAAAAGGTATGTGTACGTATAATCCTGGCATAGTTTGAATTTTAATGCAAAAATACTAATTTTGCTTAACCGCAGAAAACTTTGCCTTGTATTAATTGCCTTTCTCGAAGAAAAACATTACCTTAGAGGCCGATTATATCTTAAGTACCAACTTAAATCTATGACGATATGAGAGTATATCAGACAAACGAGATTAAAAACATTGCACTGCTTGGCAGTGCGGGTAGCGGCAAGACAACTCTTGCCGAAGCAATGCTCTACGAAGCCGGCATCATAAAGCGCCGCGGCTCCGTTGAGGCAAAGAACACCGTAAGCGACTATTTCCCCGTGGAACAGGAGTATGGCTACTCTGTTTTCTCTACGGTGTTCCACGTAGAATGGAACAACAAGAAGCTGAATATCATCGACTGCCCCGGTGCCGACGACTTCGTGGGCGGCGCGATAACGGCACTCAATGTGACCGACCAGGCCGTGATACTCATCAACGGGCAGTACGGGCCCGAGGTAGGGACACAGAACAACTTCAGATATACGGAGAAACTGAAGAAGCCGGTAATCTTTCTCGTTAACCAGCTCGACAGCGACAAGTGCGACTTCGATGCCATCGTGTCGTCGATGAAAGACATCTACGGCCCGAAGTGCGTCCAGATACAGTATCCTATAACAACAGGCCCGGGCTTCAATTCGCTCATAGATGTGCTCCTGATGAAGAAATACTCGTGGAAGCCCGAGGGCGGCGCACCGATAATCGAGGACATACCGGCCGAAGAGATGCCCAAGGCCATGGAGCTGCACAAGGCTTTGGTGGAGGCGGCGGCCGAAAACGACGAGGGCCTTATGGAGAAATTCTTCGAGGAAGAGGCCCTCACGGAAGACGAAATGCGCGAGGGCATACGCAAGGGACTTGTGACCAGGAGCATCTTCCCGGTGTTCTGCGTGTGCGCAGGCAAGGACATGGGCGTGCGCCGGCTGATGGAGTTCCTTGGCAACGTGGTGCCGTTTGTGAGCGAGATGCCCAAGGTGCACAACACAAGAGGCGAGGAGGTGGCTGCCGACAGCAACGGCCCGACGTCGCTCTACTTCTTCAAGACCGGCATGGAGCCGCACATCGGCGAGGTGTCTTACTTCAAGGTGATGAGCGGTACGGTAAAGGCCGGTGCCGACCTGACCAATGCCGACCGCGGCTCGAAGGAGCGTCTGGCACAGATATTTGCCTGCGCCGGGGCCAACCGAATACAGGTCGACGAGATGTGTGCAGGCGACATAGGCTGCACGGTGAAGCTGAAGGACGTGAAGACTGGCAATGCGCTCAACGGCAAGGACTGTGAATACAAGTATGATTTCATAAAATACCCCAATTCGAAGTACTCGCGCGCCATCAAGGCCGTCAACGAGCAGGAAACCGAAAAGATGATGGCTTCGCTGATAAAGATGCGCCAGGAAGACCCGACATGGGTGGTGGAGCAGAGCAAAGAGCTGCGCCAGACGATTGTGCACGGGCAGGGTGAGTTCCATCTGCGCACGCTGAAGTGGCGCATGGAGAACAACGAGAAGATACAGGTCAAGTTCGAGGAGCCGAAGATTCCTTACCGCGAGACCATCACCAAGGCCGCACGTGCCGACTACCGCCACAAGAAGCAGTCGGGCGGAGCCGGTCAGTTTGGCGAGGTTCACCTCATCGTGGAGCCCTATGCCGACGGCATGCCCGACCCGACAGTGTTCAAGTTTGGAGGCCAGGAGTACCGCATCAACGTGAAGAACAAAGAAGAAATCGACCTTGAGTGGGGCGGAAAGCTCGTGTTCATCAACTCCGTTGTCGGTGGCGCCATCGATGCCAGGTTCATGCCGGCCATACTCAAGGGTGTGATGGAGCGCATGGAGCGCGGCCCGCTCACCGGAAGCTATGCCCGCGACGTGCGTGTCATTGTGTACGACGGCAAGATGCACCCGGTAGACTCCAACGAATTGTCGTTCATGCTTGCCGGCCGCAACGCCTTTGCCGCCGCTTTCAGGGAGGCAGGCCCGAAGATTCTTGAGCCTATCTACGACCTGGAGGTATATGTGCCGGCCGATTTCATGGGCGACGTCATGAGCGACCTGCAAGGCCGCCGGGCCATGATAATGGGCATGGACAGCGAGGCCGGCTACCAGAAGCTGCAGGCTAAGATTCCTTTGAAGGAATTGTCGAACTACAGCATCTCACTCAGCTCTATCACGGGCGGGCGCGCTTCGTTCACAACGAAGTTCGCAAGCTATGAGCTTGTGCCCAACGACATACAGCAGCAGCTTGTCAAGGAGCACGAGGCCGAGCTGGCAAGTGAGGATTGACGAAGCCCTGGCCTTGCGGCATACGTGCGGCGGGCCGGACTGGTTTTGATGGATATTACGAGCCGTGGCGGCCCGGGAGTGTGTCACATTCAACTGATGGCAGAGGCATCCCGGGTGGCCACGGTCTCTTTGTGGGGCAACGCGGCCGGTCCGGCATGGCCTTGCCGCACTGCCGCGGGCGTGGGCGCGTGGTGGCATGACAATGTTCCAGGCCTTGCCTTGATGCCGTTCTATATAATTGAATATATGAAAGTAAAAACTCGCCTTTGGGTTAATAATGTTAAATGAGGCTGAAATAATTAACTGATTAGGGTTAAAGTTTCAGGTTTTAAGTTATCTTTGCCGACATGAAAAAATCAACGATATGGGCGATAGCAATTGTGATGGGCCTGTCATTCTTGGGATTGCTTTTCATGCAACTGTCGTACATCGAAGAGATGGCGAAGATGAAGAAGGAACAATTCGATGAATCTGTCAATCGCAGTTTGTATCAAGCGTCGAGGAACCTTGAGGTTAACGAGACGCTCCGATATTTGGAGAAAGACGTCAACGAGACCGAGCGGCGCGCTTTCAGGCAGGATTCGGTGATGACCCGGTCCGGTAAATTGAATGATGTCGTGCAGCATTCGCATCAGTATGCGGTGGCCGGCAAGGACGGAACCGTGTATTCCTCGTTCCAGCTAAAGACCATAACGACCAAGCCTTCTGCCGTGCCAAAGGCGATAATACTGCGTTCAGACAAGAACACCATAAGCGAAGCGTCGAAGTCTTTGCAGGAGATTGTCCGCAACAGGTATGTGTATCAGAAGACACTGCTCGACGAAGTGGTTTACAACATACTCTACACGGCGAGCGACCGCCCGCTGAAGGAGCGCATCAACTTCCGCCTGCTGGACCAAGACCTGCGTGCCGAGTTGCTCAACAACGGCATCAACATACCTTACCACTTCACGGTGTCGACAACCGACGGGCGCGAGGTGTACCGCTGCCCAGACTATACCGACGAGGGCGAGGCGTACACTTACTCGCAGATTCTGTTCAGGAACGACCCCTCATCCAAGATGGGTGTGCTCAAGATACATTTCCCCGACATAAACAGTTATATCTTTTCGAGCATACGGTTCATGATACCCTCGGTGGTGTTTACGATAGTGTTGCTCATCACCTTCCTGTTTACGATAATCGTTATATTCCGCCAGAAGCGTTATACGGAGATAAAGAACGACTTCATCAACAACATGACGCACGAGCTGAAGACGCCCATCGCCAGCATCTCGCTGGCTTCGCAGATGCTCAACGACGACAGCGTGACAAAGAGCCCCACGATGATGAAACACCTCGGAGGCGTCATCAACGACGAGTCGAAGCGCTTGCGGTTCCTTGTCGAGAAGGTGTTGCAGATGTCGATGTTCGACAAAGAGAAGGCCGTCTTCAAGAAAAAGGAGCTCGACCTCAACGAGATGGTAGAGGGGGTGGCCCATTCGTTCTCGCTCAGGGTGGAGCATACGGGCGGCAAGATATACACCGACATCGAGGCGGTGAACTCGAAGATATATGTAGACGAGATGCATTTCCAGAACGTTATCTTCAATCTCATGGACAATGCCGTCAAGTACAGGAATCCCGACAAGCCGCTCGACATATACCTCAAGACCTGGAATGACGACGAGCACCTTTATCTTTCGGTGCGCGACACGGGAATAGGCATAAAGAAAGAGAACCTGAAGAAAATCTTCGAGAAGTTCTACAGGGTGCACACAGGCAACCGCCACGACGCCAAGGGCTTCGGCCTGGGGCTCGCTTACGTGAAGAAGATAATCGACTTGCACAAGGGCGAGATACGCGTTGACAGCGAATACGGCAAGGGCACGTGCTTCGTCATCACGCTCCCGGTGATAAAAGACTGATTGGCAAACAAAATATTAACACTTTAAAATTTTAGATTATGGACGAGAACCTGAAGATTCTTCTTTGCGAAGACGACGAGAACTTAGGCATGCTGCTTAGGGAATACCTTGCTGCCAAGGGCTATACGGCTGAGCTTTGCCCCGATGGTGAAGCCGGTTACAAGGCTTTCCTCAAGAGCAAGTTTGATATCTGCGTGCTCGATGTGATGATGCCGAAGAAAGACGGTTTCACTCTCGCGCAGGAAATACGTGCGGCCAACGCTGAGATACCTATCATATTCCTCACTGCCAAGACGCTGAAGGAAGACATCCTTGAGGGTTTCAAGATCGGAGCCGACGATTATATCACCAAGCCATTCTCAATGGAAGAGCTTGTTTTCCGTATAGAGGCCATACTGAGGCGCGTGCGCGGCAAGAAGAACAAGGAGAGCACAATATACCACATAGGGCGTTTCACGTTCGACACACAGAAGCAGTTGCTTACCATCGGCGACAAGCAGACCAAGCTGACAACCAAGGAGAACGAGCTGCTGGCCCTTCTTTGCAGCCACACCAACGAAATATTGCAGCGTGACTTTGCTTTGAAGACAATCTGGATTGACGACAACTATTTCAACGCCAGGTCGATGGACGTGTATATCACGAAGCTGCGCAAGCACCTGAAGGACGACGACCAGATTGAAATCATCAACATTCATGGCAAGGGCTACAAGCTCATTGCCCCCGAGGAAGACTGATGGCGTGATGCGGCCCGAAGGCCCGTGGCATGCACCTCACGGCAGATTGTGGAGCAGCCAAGGCTGACGGACGGAAGCGCACAAAGTGATTCAAGCCTGAAACCGATACTGGCAACTGCCGGGTTTCAGGCTTGCTTCGTTTCCACATGCCGGGGCAAACGCCACGGGGCGGTACGTCGGTCAGTACTTGCTCTCGTGTTTTATTGCAGCTACGTGCATTATTATGCCCGCCATTATCAAGCCGAGGCCAGACAGCAGCACCTTGTTGTTGTCGGTCCATCCGGCAAAATAGCTTGCCACAAGTAGCAGAGCCCCAATGGTCACGAGGGCTATGCCGATGTCTTTCAGCCGATTCTTCATTTCACTGACGTATTTTAGTGATGGTTCTCCTGCGCCCGCCGTCTTGCCACCGGGCGCAACCGGCTGCAAAGATAATGCTATTTTGCAGATTGGCCAAGCCCATTGTTTGTTTTTCGTTTGCATCCGACGCTGAGGCTTTGTGTTGCCGTTGACTTGCTTCGGCGGGGCTGCCGTTGGTGCAGACGGCTTGTGGCAAGGCATGCCTCGCCGCCCGTCACGGAATGGCAGCCGGTGGGCCATCCTGTCATTCGGGCCGTTTTGCATTGCCGCATGGGCCGTTTTGCATTGCCATACGGCCTGTTCCGCATTGCCATACGGCCCGTTTCCCAACGTCCTGCAGGCCAGCGGGTTGTGGCGGCATGCTTCAGGCAGCAGGGCGGGGTGGCCTGTTGACGTGCTGTGGCCACACCCCGTGCTGCCCATTGCGTAGCGCCTGCGGCAGTGCCGGGCGGGTCGGCGCCCTGTTTTTTACAATATTGCAGGCAAAAAAGCATTAAAAGTTTGGCCGTTTCGCAGAAAAGCAGTACCTTTGCACCGCATTTTGCAAAAATAATAATTTAATCAATTCAATTCAAGTATGAATCAATACGAAACCGTTTTCATTTTGACTCCCGTTTTGTCTGATGAACAGATGAAGGAAACGGTCGCAAAATTCAAGAGCCTCCTTACCGACAATGGCGCGGAGATTCTGAACGAAGAGACCTGGGGACTGAAGAAAATGGCTTATGCTATTCAGAAGAAATCAACGGGTTTCTATTGCCTGTTGGAGTTCAAGGCAGAGCCAACAATCGTTAAGAAGCTCGAGACCGGCTATCGTCGTGACGAGAAAGTTATTCGCTACATCACTGTAAAGCTCGACAAGTATGCCGTTGAGTATGCAGAGAAGAGAAGAAACAAACTTGCTAAAAAAGAGGAGGCTTAAACCATGGCACAAGAATCAGAGATTAGATATTTGACTCCACCCTCAGTGGATACGAAGAAAAAGAAGTACTGCCGTTTCAAGAAGAGTGGCATAAAGTATATCGATTACAAGGATCCCGAGTTCCTTAAGAAGTTCCTCAACGAGCAGGGAAAGATTCTGCCCCGCCGCATCACGGGCACTTCACTTAAGTATCAGCGCCGTGTGGCCCAGGCTATCAAGCGTGCACGCCAGATAGCTTTGCTGCCTTATGTAACTGACTTGATGAAATAATAAGGAGGAGACAGAATGGAAATAATACTGAAAGAAGATATCATCGGTCTGGGATTCAAGAACGATATTGTAAACGTTAAGTCCGGCTACGGCCGCAACTACCTCATCCCCACAGGCAAGGGCGTCATCGCTTCGCCGTCGGCAAAGAAGGTGTTGGCTGAAAACCTCAAGCAGCAGGCTCACAAGCTGGCTGCCCTGAAGGCCGAGGCTGAGAAGAAGGCTGAGGCACTGAAGGACGTTGCCCTGACCATAGCAGCAAAGGTGAGCGCCACCGGTGTTACCTACGGCTCTGTCAATGCCGCCCAGGTGGCTGCCGAACTGAAGAAGCTCGGCCACGACATTGACCGCAAGATTATCGTGATGCGCGACATCAAGAAGGTTGGCGACTATGTTGCAACAATCCACTTCCACAAGGAAGTTGCCGTTGAGCTGCCTGTAAAGGTGGTTGCAGAGAACGCTCCGAAGGAGGAGGCTCCCGCTCAGGAAGCTCCTGCACAGGAGGTTGCCGCTGAGGCACCTGCACAGGAAGAGGCACAGGCTGCAGAATGATTCATCGCTGCAAGGCGCGTTATATCATAGCTTTCTAATCCCGGAGACATCTCGATGTTTCCGGGTTTTTGTTTGTTTCCGGGTTTTGTATGGTTGACGGACGAAATCGCCAATGTGCGTGCAGGCGTTTGCCAAGGTCGTTTTCCGGCAGGGCTATTCCTCGATGTGCGACAGAGAGTGGGCAAACGACGATGACAAGGCCGTGATTGACTCAGCGGGATAATAGCCGAAAAAGCGCGCCACATGCTTCAGTTGCCATGTCATCGCCCCCGAGTCGCTAGTGCGCACAAATATGTTCTTGCCTTGGGTGAAGTACCAGTCGTCGCTGTGTCCGGCCTTGAAACTGAATATGTCGTCGTTCACTTTCTTTGTGTCTTTGCTGCCCTTGGCGTCCATGAAAGGTATCTCGTCTTCTTCAAATTTGAAGAACTCAACCAGCATGGCGCCCTCCAACTGGGCCATTCTCCTGAAGTGTAGCTGGTCAATCCATTTTTGCAGCTTCACGAAGTCAATGCTGTTGCCGGCTTTTCTCAGCGTCATGCCGAGGTCTACGAGCTGCCTCAGCCTGATGCCCTCAATGATGGTGTAGTGGGCTATGCGCAACATTGTGAGCAGCAGGCCCAGCGTTGGCGGCAGCGTTTCAATCTTTGAGTCGCCTATGTATATGTAGGTAGAGTCGCAGCAGCGCACCTCCCTGTTGATGATGCCCTGCAGTTTCTTGTTCAAGAAGAAGTTGGTGAGCCTGATGGCCTGCGTGTAGTGTTCCACCTCAAGGCCGTTGTAAGAGTATTGCAGTGTGCCTCGCTCGGTCTTGCATGCCTGTTGCCCGTTGGCTTTTGCCCATGCCTCGGCCTTCTTGGCTTGCGGGGCGTAGGGCAGGAAGATGTCTACGTCGCCGTTGGTTCTGTGCGACGGCTCGTCGTAGAGAGCAGCCAGGCTCTGCCCGTGCATCAGTATGGGGCGCATCTGCTCGTGGTTCATCGCGTCGAAGAGCCTGGCCAGGCCGTCAAGGCCTTCAGTGTAGGCTTTGACAGTCTGGTCTTTGGTCTTTTCCCATTTGGCTTTCAGGCCTGGTGGAATTTGCATGAAGAAGTCGTCGCCGTATAGCTTTATGCCGTCATATACGAGCGTTGCCACTCCGTGGACTAACGATATGTTATACAGCGTATTCCATTTCCATGGCGACATGGGTTCGATTGCCTCGCCCGTGCAGCCGAAGGCTCCTCCGCGCAACAGGCGGAAGAAATTGCGCTGTATCACTTCCATTACCATCATGAGAATCTGCGTGGGTATCTGAACAATATAGCCAAGACCGCGGCTATGCCTATGGCAGCCGGGTAGTAGAGGTAGGGCATGATGCTGACCGGGTTTATGGAGGCCAGTCCGGCGCCCATTAGAATCTGTGCCCCGTATGGTATCAGGCCCTGGGTGCAACACGACATGGTGTCGAGAATGCTTGCGCTCTTGCGGCTGTCGATGCCAAACCTGTCGCCGATGCGCTTTGCTATGCCACCGACAGTGATGATGGCAACAGTGTTGTTGGCAGTGCACACGTTGACAAGGCTCACGAGTGCCGCTATGCTAAGCTCGGCGCCACGCTTTCCGTTGACGTGTCGCGTGATGCCGTTGATAATGCAGTCGATGCCGCCTTTCTCTTTTATGAGCTCAAGCATGCCTCCTGCCATCATGGTGATGATAATCAGTTCGCCCATGTCGGCTATGCCCTTGCCCATTGACTGCATCCATCCGAAGACGTCAAAAGCCCCGTCGGCAATGCCGATGGCGCCTGTGAGCATTATCCCAACGGTGAGCACGGCCATGACGTTCATGCCCAGCAGTGCTGTGACAAGCACTACGATGTATGGTATCACCTTTGCATATTGAACCTCGGGGATGTTGCCCGGCGCCTCGATGCCGTGGCCCAAGACAGCATACAAGGCAAGAATGACGATGGCAGGGGGGATGGTTATGAAAGCGTTGACCCTGAACTTGTCGCTCAGTTTGCACCCCTGTGTCGACGTGGCGGCTATCGTCGTGTCAGAGATGAACGACAGGTTGTCGCCAAAGAATGCCCCGCCCACGACAACGGCCGTCAGCATCGGCACGCTTGCCCCCGTGGATTCGGCTATGCCGGCGGCTATTGGGGCCAGCGCAACGATTGTTCCCACGCTCGTGCCTATGGACAGCGAGATGAAGCAAGCGGCCAGGAAGAGCCCCGCTAAGAGCATTCCTCCTGGCAGAATGTCGAGAGTCAGGTTGACAGTGGCGTCGATGCTGCCCATCGTCTTGGCGCTGTTGGCAAATGCCCCGGCCAATATGAATATCCATAGCATGAGCATCATGTTGCCCGTGCCGGCCCCGCGGCTGAAGATGTCGATGCGCCGCCGGAGCGGAATGCCTCCGCTCACGGCAATGGCGTATATCGACGATATCATGAAAGCTACGGTTATTGGCACCTTGTAGAAGTCGCCTGCAATGATAGAGGTGACCAGATAGAGGCCGATGAACACCAGTAGGGGGCTTAAAGCGATGAAGCCTTTCCTGTCCATCAGAGCGTCACGCCATTTTTGAAGATAGCTATCTCACGGTAATCATTTATTTCGTTGCGAGCCTTCTCGCCGCTTGCCACCGACAGAATCTTGCCGATGAACTCCCTTGTCAGCTCTTTCATCGGCTTGCCCTCAATGAGCTGGCCTGCGTTGAAGTCAATCCAGTTGGGCTTGCGTGCGGCGAGTGTGGGGTTGGTTGCAATCTTCATGGTAGGCACGAAGGTGCCGAACGGCGTGCCGCGCCCTGTTGTGAACAGCACAATCTGGCAGCCTGCCGATGCCAGTGCCGTAGAAGCCACGAGGTCGTTGCCCGGTGCCGAGAGCAGGTTGAGCCCGTTGGCTTTCAGTCGGTCGCCGTATTCGAGCACCCCGCTTACCGGTGCCCTGCCGCACTTCTGTGTGCATCCGAGCGCCTTGTCTTCGAGAGTGGAGATGCCTCCGGCCTTGTTGCCCGGCGAAGGGTTCTCGCCCACGGGCTCGCCGTGGCTGAGGAAATACTCCTTGAAGTTGTTTACCATGCTTACGGTCTGGTTGAACAGCTCCACGTTTTCGCACCTGTTCATCAGTATTGTCTCGGCCCCGAACATTTCGGGAACCTCGGTCAGTATAGTCGTTCCGCCCTGGGCCACGAGCCAGTCGGAGAATTCGCCAACGAGCGGGTTGGCTGTTATGCCGCTGAAACCGTCGCTGCCGCCGCATTTCAGTCCCACGCGCAGCTTGCTTACGGGCACGTCCACCCGCTCGTCGGCCTTGGCCTTGGCGTAGAGGCCTCGCAGTATTTCCATGCCGGCCTGCAGTTCGTCGCCCTCAACCTTTTGCACAACGAGGAACTTGATGCGCTCGCGGTCGTAGTCGCCGAGCAGTTTTTCGAATTGCTCCGGCTGGTTGTTCTCACATCCCAGGCCGAGCACGAGCACACCGCCGGCATTGGGATGCAGGGCGATGTCGCGCAGAATCTTGCGTGTGTTCTCGTGGTCGCCGCTCAGTTGCGAGCATCCGTAGTTGTGGTGCCATGCATATACAGAGTCTATCCCTTCGCCGTTGGTCTCGGCACGGAGCATGGCTGCCAGCTTTTCGGCAATGCCGTTGACACAGCCCACGGTTGGAACGATCCATATCTCGTTGCGGGTGCCTACCTCGCCGTTGTTCCTCACGTAGCCCTTGAACGTGAGTTTCTCGTCTTCGATGTCCAGTTTCTCGTCGACGGGGCTGTAAGTATACTCCAGCGTGCCGGCAAGGTTGGTCTTCAGGTTGTTCTCGTTTACCCAGTCGCCGGCCTTCAGGTCTTGCCTTGCGTGGCCTATCGGGTATCCGTACTTGATGACGTTTGTACCCTGCGGCGTGTCTTTGATAAGTATCTTATGGCCCGCCGGCGTATCTTGGTTTACTTTGATTTGAGTGCCGTCAACATCGATTGTTGTGCCCATTGCCATGGGTTGCAGGCACACGACGACAGTGTCGGCCGGATTAATTTTTATGAATGTTTTTTCCATAATGTTTGTTGTATGTAATAAAACTAATAATTTGCAGTTTGCGGAGCCTACAGTTGGGTGCGCCTGTAGAAGTCTACGTTCTCCTTGGTCAGTATCTCTATTGGCATGTAGTTGACCGGGTTGATTTTCTTTTTTAGCACAATGGCGTCGAACAGGGTCTGCACACAGGCATAGCCCTGCATGTAGCCGTGCTGCGCTATGAGGAACGAGATTGAGCCCTGGCGCACGCATTCCGCGTTTTTGCTCACCATGTCGTAGCCCATTATCTGCACGTTGCGCCTGTTGCTCCTCAGCAGGAACTCGCCCACGATGTGCGCCTTGGAATTGAACGTGATGCAATGGTGCACGTCGGGGTGCGAGTCGAAGAACTCCTCGAGTATGGTGTCGTATTCCTCGCGCTCGCCGTCGAGTGGCAGGTCTACGTCTATTATGTCGACGTCGGGGAAGTGGTCGTGCATGTAGTGGCGGAATCCCGTCTCCCGGTTTTCCTGCTGCTTGCTGGCCACGTTGCCGTTTTTGGTCTGCTTCATCAGCATTATCTTCGATTCCTTGCCGGCAATCAGCATTAGCATTTTCCCTGCGAAGTATCCGCTGCAGAACGAGTCTTGCCCGTAGAACGACAGCGGCTTGAGGTCGGGCATGTAAGAGTCGAGCAGTATGAAGGGTATGCCTCGCTCGTGCAGGGCGTCGGTAAACTTCCTTGTAGCGTCGAGCTTCGACGGCACTATTATTATTCCGTCGGGCTCTTGCTTAAGGCACTCCTCCGTGACTTTGGCAAACGTGTCGAGGTTGAACCTCTTGTAGTACATCATCTTGACTTTGATGTTGAAGTCGCGCCTGTGGTCGCGTGCGCTCATGGCGCCCTCCTCAATCTCGTCCCAGTATGCCTCGGCCTCGTGTTTGGGTATTATGCAGTAGAAGTTGTAACTCTTGTTGCATGCCAGTGCGCTTGCGTACATGTTGGGGTGGTAGTCCATTTCCTTCAGGGCTTTTTCCACTTTTTCCCTCGCTGTCTTAGATACATTGGGCCTGTTGTGGAGCACTCTGTCGACTGTGCCGACCGAAACGCCCGACAGTTCGGCTATATCCTTTATCCTAATCTTTTCTGGAATCATGTCCATAATCTGTCATTTATGCTTCGGCAAAAATACCAATAAATTTTGAATTGTGCGAATGCACAGTGCAATATTTTGCCTGTTTTGATGCTTTTGTCGCCATGCAGACCTGTCTGTGCGCCAATTGTGGGGTGGGGTGGCGGCCTGCCGGCTGCCGTGTCTTGCTGTGGTGGGCGCCCGTTTCTGTGCGCTTGCCGTGCGTGTGGGGTGCCGGGGCATATTGGCTCGGCCGCCGTCAGTTCAAAAAACAGCGGCCAGCACTCCTCATTATTGCGCCAATGGTTGTGGATAATCGATTTTTTTGCGCTATCTTTGCACCCGAATTAAAAACAGGCATAGCAGATGAGACATTATTCCGACTATAACAACAAGGATGAATACTGGCATTTTGGCGTCGACGAAGAGCAGGGCCTGCTCGACTTCTTGCTGGCCAACGCCAAGGAGAGCCGCACAAAGGTGAAGGCAACACTCAAGGGGCGCGGGGTCAAGGTGGACGGCAAGACAATCACGCAGTTCGACTTCAGGCTCATGCCCGGCATGAAGGTGTCTGTCAGCAAGACCAAGCGCAACCAGAATGTGCTGAAGAACAGGTTTGTAAAGATTGTGTATGAAGACCGCTGGCTGGTTGTGGTGGAGAAGGCTCCGGGCATACTCTCGATGGCTGCGGGCCATTCGTCGCTCAACGTCAAGGCTGTGCTCGACGACTATTTCCACAAGTCAAGGCAGAACTGCCGGGCCCACGTGGTGCACAGGCTTGACCGCGACACGAGCGGGCTGATGGTTTACGCCAAGGACATGGAGACCGAGCAGATACTTGAGCACAACTGGCACGACATTGTTTACGACCGCAGGTATGTGGCCGTTGTGAGCGGCGAGATAGTGGAGGAGGGCGGCACCGTGGCCAGCTGGCTCAAGGACAACAAGGCCTTCGTCACATATTCGTCGCCCGTGGACAACGGAGGCAAGTATGCCGTGACCCATTTCCGCGTGCTCGACCGCACCACCGACCACTCGCTTGTTGAGTTTAAGCTCGAGACCGGGCGCAAGAACCAGATTCGAGTGCATTCGGCCGACATTGGCCACCCTGTGTGCGGCGACGTGAAATATGGCAACGGCGACGACCCGCTGCACCGCCTGTGCCTGCATGCCTACGTGCTCTGCTTCTTCCACCCCGTCACCCGTGAGCGCATGGAGTTTGAGATGCCGGTGCCGTCTGCGTTCAGGAGCATGTTCAGATGATTGGTAAAACATTCCGACAATAGCCCGCCTGCCATGCGGCATGGTCCCCGCGGCTCTGCCATACGGGCCGTTTGGCATGGTGGCGGGGCCTGTTTGGCACTGCCGGACGGGCCGTTTGGCGCGGCCGTATGCGCCGTTGCGCAACACGCTTGCCCACAGGCAGTTGGCTCGCCAGGCCATCTTTGGCGAAATATATTGATAAAATGCAGCAGCCCATGCGCTCCGCACGGAAATGCCGTCGGCAGTGGGCATGGGCCATCTTAATTGTAATTGAATGGAAAACTTAGTATATTATGGAGCGGCGCTGCTGATGATAATCATCGGCATAGTCATAATCAAGAAAGTGGCGGGATGCCTTGTCAGGACAGTTGTAACCATAGTGTTGCTGGCCCTGCTCGCCGCCCTTTACTACCATTACTTCAGATGATGAGCACGCCGGCGCTCACGGCAATGCCGTAGACGAGTATGTTTCTTGCTGTCTCGCCGAGGCAGGCGTTGAGGGCCTTGCCTTTGTTTATGCGCACAATCCTGCGGTAGGTCAGCACGTGCAGCGGCAGGTAGGCCATCAGCGGCAGGGCGAAGGCCAACGGGTGGCCGGCAAAGGCCGATACGGCCCCGAGCAGGCATGCCGTAAGGCCGCTGCTGAGGTAGAGCATGCGCCCGCAGTGGGCGCCGAGCCTTACCACGAGCGTGTTCTTGCCGGCTTCGCGGTCGGTGTCGCGGTCGCGGTAGTTGTTGACGAGCAGCAGGCAGTCGATGACCAGGCCGCACGATACCGATGCAGCCAGCACCTCCCACGTGCACGTGTGCAGTTGAATGTAGTAGGTGATGCACACCGGCACGAGGCCGAAGAACACGAGCACGAGCACGTCGCCCAGCCCAACGTACGACAGGTAGGTGGTGTATAGGAAGCAGAAAACCACACACACGGCCCCCACGAGTATCATCTCTACACCGCCGTAGAATATCAGCGGCAGGCCGGCAACGCATGCGGCGATGGTGGTCAGGGCAATGGCGTATCTCATAGACCGGGGCTTCACCCATCCCTGGGCGCAGGCGCGTCGGGGGCCCAGGCGCTTTTCGGTGTCGTCGGTGCCCTTGATGAAGTCGAAATAGTCGTTGATGAAGTTGGCGTCAATCTGCATGATCATCGCAAACAGGAAGCACAGCGCCGCGGCAGTCCAGTCGAATGCCAGGCCCGAGCCGGCCGCATCGCTGTATGCCAAGGCCAAGCCTATCATCACCGGCACGGCCGCTCCCGAAAGTGTCTTGGGCCTTGCCGCCAGCATCCAGGCCTTGGCCGAATTTTGTCTTACCGTTTCCTTTTCCATGATTTTCTTCAAAATATATTTGCAAAAGTAGGCATTATTATGTATATTTGCAAAAATATTCCACAAAAAACGACCGGCGGCAGTTGGCAGGGGCGTTTTTCCGCCCGGGCCGCCGGCAAGAAAATAGGTATCGTTATTATGATTGGCAACACTGCAAGCCTTGACTTGGTCGAATTCATCGAGACGAGCATACTACCGGCATACGCCGACTTTGACAAGGCCCACGGCCTTGCGCATGTGAACAGGGTGATAAAGCGTTCGCTGGAACTGGCCTCGTCGGTGGGCGCTAACATCGACATGGCTTATGTCGTGGCCGCATACCACGATATAGGCATGTCGGGCCCGAGGGCCGTCCACCATATCACCGGCGGCAAGATACTGGCGCGCGACATGCGGCTCAGGCGGTGGTTCTCGCCCGAGCAGATAAAGATAATGAAAGAGGCTGTTGAGGACCATAGGGCTTCGGCCTCACACTCGCCGCGCAGCATCTACGGCAAGATAGTGGCCGAGGCCGACCGTGACTTGGAGCCCGACACCGTTTTCAGGCGCACCATACAGTTTGGCCTGTCCAATTACCCGCAACTGGACAAGGAGCGGCAGTGGCAGCGGTTCCGCGAGCACCTCGACAACAAGTATTCGTCGCACGGCTACATGAAGCTGTGGATACCGGGGTCTGACAATGAGCGCAAGCTCAACGAGGTGCGCTCATGCCTGGCTGACCCGGTCAGGCTGCGCGCAGTGTTCGACAGGATTTACGGCGAGGAGGCTTAGCCCGGTGGCCCCGCCAGGGCCATGGGCACGGGCCGCGCCGGTCATTTCTCGTCGAGCAGCTTCTTGAGGAAGTCGTCGAGGTCTTTGTCGAGGTCGGGCATCATGTCGGGGTCTATTATCACCGTGTCGCCGTCGACGATGTACAGTTCGGCCACCGCCTCCTTGTCTTCGTCTTCGAGCACAAACGAGAAGGGCTTTATCAGCGACATCCCCTCTATCGTAGACCTCAGCTTTTCGAGCGACTTGCGCATTGTCGATGTTATCGATTCGTAGAAATCGTCGTCAACATTGTTTATCCACGGCTCGATGACCGTTCGCGTTATTTCCTTGTCATTGTCGTCGAAGGCCACAAGCTCACCCGTCTCCTGGTTTGCCCTGAAGTGTATGTCGGTCATGAGGGTGGCCTCTACGGTTGGCGGAAACTTGTCGGCGACTTTCTTTATTGTGCGCTCGATTTGTTGCAGTGCTTGTTCTGTTGCTTTCATATCTATAGTCCTTATGTTCATTTGGCTTTATATCCACAGCGATACAAAAGTATAAAATATTTTGAAGAGCCGCAAACGATTGCGAATGTTTTTTGAAAAATGTTATTGTTTTTATTTGCGTTTTCGAAAGATAATGCTACCTTTGCATAATGTAAAGTCGGGTTTGCATTTCCTCCGGCGTATGAATAACATGACAGACAGCATCAGGCATTCTGGTATAGTAGACTCGGTTGGCGATGATTGCGTCAGGGTGCGCATACTCCAGACATCAGCTTGCGCATCGTGCAAGGTGGCCGGATATTGCAACGCATCGGAGAGCAAGGAGAAAGTGATAGATGTCTACGGCACGGTCTATGCCGCAACTGTAAAAGTTGGCGACCACGTGGTGGTGACAGCCTCGCGCGAGGTGGCCTTCAAGGCGTTGCTGTGGGCGTTTGGGGTGCCTTTCATTATATTGGTGGCCGTTCTCTTTGCTGTGGTGGCGGCCACGTCCGACGAGACCGTCGGGGCGCTATCGGGCATGGCAGCGCTGGCACCTTATTATCTTGTGCTTTACTTCCTGCGTGGCAGGATGCGCAGCAAGATGACGTTTCGCATAGAGAAAGATTAAATTATAACTTAAAACAAACAATTTATTATGGATCTTGTTTTGGTCGCGGTAATAGCTCTTGGTGCCATCGGGCTGGTGTCGTCCACCGTCCTGTATGTGTGTTCCAAGAAGTTCGCCGTGAAGGAAGACGCCCGCATAGGCGAGGTTGCCGAGCTCTTGCCGCAAGCCAATTGCGGCGGTTGCGGCTTCGCCGGTTGCGCCGGCCTGGCCGACGCCTTGGTCAAGGGTGCCGATGCCGGGAGCATCGAAGGCTTGTTTTGCCCTGTCGGTGGGCAGGAAGTGATGGGAAAGGTGGCCGACCTCTTGGGCATGGCCGTTGCCAACACCGAACCCATGGTTGCCGTTGTGAGGTGTAACGGCACGTGCGCCAACCGTCCGCGAATAGCCGAGTATTCGGGCTTGCGCACGTGCGCCGCCATGCACGCGTGCGGTGCCGGCGAGACGGCTTGCGGCTATGGCTGCCTCGGTTGCGGCGATTGCGTGGCTGCGTGCCAGTTCGGCGCCATCTCGGTCAATCCCGAGACAGGCATCGCCGAGGTCGACGAAGACAAGTGCACCTCGTGCGGGGCATGCGTGAAAGCCTGTCCGCGGGGCATCATCGAGTTGCGCAAGAAAGGCCCAAAGGGCAGGCGCATCTATGTGAGCTGCGTCAACCGCGACAAAGGGCCTGTGGCCATGAAGGCGTGCAAGGCAGCCTGCATAGGTTGCGGAAAATGCCAGAAGGAGTGCCAGTTTGATGCCATCACAGTGGCAAACAACGTGGCATACATCGACCCGGCCAAGTGCCGCCTGTGCAGGAAGTGCGAGAAGGCATGCCCGACCCACGCCATCGTGTCGGTGAATTTCCCCGCCCCGAAGCCGGCAGCCCAGCCTGCCGCCAGCGTCGGCGCGGCCAATGTGGAACCTGTAAACGAAGGAGAGGCAAAGCAATGAACATAATAAGGACATTTAGGATAGGTGGAATCCATCCGGAAGAAAACAAGCTGACACACGAGGTCGAGACCGTTGTGGCCCCCCTGCCAAAGCAAGCCATATTCCCATTGTCGCAGCATATCGGCGCCCCGGCCAAGCCCGTGGTGAAGAAAGGCGACCGGGTGAAGGTGGGAACGATGATAGCCGAGGCCGGCGGTTTTGTGTCGGCACCGATATTCTCGTCGGTTTCGGGCACGGTGGTCAAGATTGACACTGCTGTCGACGCCACCGGCTACCGTACCCCCGTGATAATTGTCAACGTAGAAGGCGACGAGTGGGAAGAGGGCATAGACCGCTCCGACAAGCTCGAGACCGTTGAGGCCCACCCCGAACTGACGCCGGAGGGCATTGTGGAGAGCGTTAAGGCGGCCGGCGTGACCGGCATGGGCGGAGCAGGCTTCCCAACGTTTGTCAAGCTGTGCCCGCCGCCGACGGCAAAGGCCGAATGCGTAATAATCAACGCGGTAGAGTGCGAACCATACATCACATCAGACTACCGCCTGATGATGGAGCACGCCGACGAGATTGTCGTGGGCTTGCAACTGCTCATGAAGGCGGCCAAGGTAGACCGGGGATACATAGGCATAGAGGTGAACAAGCCCAAGGCCATAGCCCTGCTGACAGAGAAAGTGAAAGCCGACCCACGCATCGAGGTGGTGCCGTTGAAGCAGCGCTATCCGCAGGGAGGCGAGAAGCAGCTCGTCGACGCCGTAATACGCCGCCAGGTTCCGGCCCCGCCCGCCATACCTGTCAATGTCGGCGCAATAGTGCAAAACGTCGGAACGGCGTTCGCCGTATACCAGGCCGTGATGAAGCACAAGCCGCTGTTCGAGCGCTACACCACCGTCACGGGCAAGCGCCTGGCCCACCCGGGCAATTTCCTCGTGCGCATGGGGACCCCGATGAGAGAGCTCATCGACCTTTGCGGCGGCATGCCTGAGGGCGACAACAAGCTTTTGGCCGGCGGCCCGATGATGGGCAAGGCGCTGAGTTCGGTCGACGTGCCCGTGTGCAAGGGTACGAACAGCGTGACTGTGATAAGCGACAGCGAGGCCAGGCGCAAGCCCGCCGACCCGTGCATAAGGTGCGCAAAGTGCGTGAGCGTGTGCCCCATGGGGCTGGAGCCATACTTGCTGGCAACGGCTTCGGCAAAGCAGATGTGGGACAAGGTGGAGGCCGAGTGCATCACTTCGTGCATAGAGTGTGGCTCATGCCAGTATACATGTCCGTCGCACAGGCCGATATTGGACAACATACGCTTCGGAAAGTCAAAAGTAATGGGCATCATTAGGGCCCGTAATGCTAAAAAGTAAACAAAAATGGGTAAGTTAATAGTATCTTTGTCTCCACATGCGCATGGCACGGATAGCGTGGAGCGCAATATGTATGGCGTGATAATAGCATTGCTGCCTGCCCTGATAGTGTCGTTCTTTTACTTCGGGATAGGCTCATTGGTGGTGTGCGCGGCAAGCGTAGTGTCATGCGTTTTCTTCGAATGGCTCATCAACAGGTTTGTGCTGAAGAGCGACAGGCTGACCGTATGCGATGGGTCGGCCATCCTGACGGGCTTGCTGCTTGGCTTCAACCTTCCGTCAAACCTTCCCGTGTGGATAATAGTGCTGGGGGCACTCGTGGCGATAGGCGTGGCAAAGATGACATTCGGCGGACTGGGATGCAATGTGTTCAACCCGGCTCTGGTAGGGCGTTGCTTCCTGCTGGTCAGTTTCCCGGCGCAGATGACGTCATGGCCGGTGGTGGGGCAGCTCGGTAGCTACCTCGACGCAGAGACAGGCGCCACGCCGCTCAGCCTGATGAAGACAGCGATAAAGACCGGCGATGCGTCGGTGCTCAACGACCTTCCAGACTCGCTCCACCTGTTGCTCGGCAACAACGCCATGGGCGGAGCCGGCACCATTGGCGAGGTGTGCGCCCTTGCGCTCATCATCGGCCTGGTGTACATGCTTTGGAAGAAGATAATAACATGGCACATCCCGGTCAGCATCATAGCCACCGTGTTCGTGGTTAGCGGATTGCTGCACCTGGCTAATCCCGTTTATGCCGACCCCGTGGCCGTGGTGCTCAGCGGCGGACTCATGCTCGGCGCCATATTCATGGCCACCGACTATGTGACATCGCCCATGACGCACAAGGGCCAGCTAATCTACGGCGTTGCCATAGGCCTTCTTACCGTCCTTATTCGCAATTGGGGCAGTTACCCCGAGGGAATGTCGTTTGCCATACTTATTATGAACGCATTCACTCCGCTAATAAATACTTATGTGAAACCAAAACGCTTTGGGGAGGTATTGCAGAAATGAAGAAGTTAGAGTCATCGCTTACAAACATGGTTGTCGTGCTCGTCGCTGTGGCGGTAATTACCGGCGGGCTTCTGGCGTGGGTCAACAATTTCACCGCCGAGCCAATAAGGGCACAAAAGGAGCTCGTGCTCGCCGAGGGCATCAAGAGCGTAATGGGGGTCGATGACATCACGGTGACAGAGAAAGACACCATCACCGAGAATGTCGACGGCAAGGATTGCGAGTTTGTCTTGCACAAGGTGAGTGATGCCAACGGCAAGTTCATCGGAGCTGCCGTGGAAAGCTCAAGCATGGGCTTCGGCGGCGACCTGAAGCTGCTTGTTGGGTTTGATGCCGAGGGCAAGGTGCTCGGCTACACCGTGTTGCAGCATTCCGAGACACCGGGGCTTGGGGCCAAGGCCGACAAGTGGTTCCAGAAAGACGGCAAGGGAAACATCATAGGGCGCGACCTTTCCGACGGCAAGCCGCTTGTTGTCGACAAAGACGGGGGCGATGTTGACGCCATCACTGCGTCAACCATCACTACAAGGGCATTCCTCAAGGCAGTCAACCAGGCTTATGCCGTATATGCCGGACAGGATGCCGATGCTTCAAGTGGTGCCTCGAAGCGTGCGCATTCCGGCGAAGAGTGACGTTAGGGGCATTGTATTATAACAGATTAAACCGAACGATATATGAATTGTTTTAAGATATTAATGAATGGTATTGTCAAGGAGAACCCAACGTTCGTGTTGCTTCTTGGCATGTGCCCAACGTTGGCTACCACGACATCGGCAGTCAACGGCATGTCGATGGGGCTGGCCACGATGTTTGTGCTGATATGTTCAAACCTGGCGATATCTCTTATCAAGAGCCTTACCCCCGACATGGTCAGGATTCCGGTGTTCGTTGTCGTCATCGCTTCGTTTGTGACGATATTGCAGATGTGTCTCGAGGCTTACCTGCCTTCCATAAACAAGTCGCTGGGAATTTACATCCCGCTGATTGTCGTCAACTGCATCATCCTGGGGCGTGCAGAGGCCTTTGCCTGCAAGAACGGGCCTGTGGCCAGCCTTTTCGACGGAATTGGCATCGGGCTTGGCTTCACGCTGGCCCTTACCGTGCTCGGCATGGTGAGAGAATTGCTTGGGGCCGGTTCGGTGTTCGGCGTTGTTTTGCTGCCGGAGACATACAACGTGCTTCTGTTCGTACTGCCTCCGGGGGCGTTCATCACATTGGGATTTCTGATTGCAATTGTCAATAAGTTCAAAAAAGCTTAGTCATGGAGTATTTACTGATATTTATATCCGCCATATTTGTGAACAACATTGTGTTGTCGCAGTTCCTGGGAATATGTCCATTCCTCGGGGTATCCAAGAAGATTGACACCGCGTTGGGCATGGGGGCTGCCGTGGCTTTTGTACTTACGTTGGCAACCATCGTCACTTACTTGGTTCAGAAGTGGGTGCTTGATCCGTTTGGCATACAGTATCTGCAGACCATTGCGTTCATTTTGGTCATAGCGGCGCTTGTCCAGATGGTCGAAATCATCATGAAGAAGGTCTCGCCGGCGCTTTATCAGGCCCTGGGTATCTTCCTGCCGTTGATAACAACCAACTGCGCAGTGCTTGGAGTTGCCATACTTGTGATACAGAAAGACTACAACTTGCTGCAGAGCGTAGTATACGCCTTCTCTACGGCATTGGGCTTTGGCCTGGCACTGACGGTGTTTGCCGGCATGCGCGAGCAGCTGGCGCTGGTAAACATACCGCGCGGCATGCGCGGCATGGCCATCGTTTTGGTCACTGCCGGACTGCTGAGCCTTGCGTTCATGGGCTTCTCTGGTGTTGACGGGGGACTGCGGGTGCTGTTCGGCATCGACTGACCGGCGCACAGCCTGAATATAAAGAGACTGAAAGGTGAAATTATATTTTTTTTATCTTTCAGCCTCTTTTCTTTTTCACATTTATATTATCTTTGTAGAAGCAATGTAAGAACAAACAACGATAAATATGAAACAGACAATTTTGGTTACTGGTGGTACTGGCTTTATCGGTTCACATACCACAGTTGAATTGCAAAATGCGGGTTACAAGGTGGTCATCGTTGACAATCTGTCAAATTCGCAGGCGAGTGTAATTGACGGGATTGAGAAAATTACCGGCGTGCGCCCGGCTTTCGAACAAGTGGACTGCCGTGACATGGACGCAATGGACAAGGTCTTTGCCAAGTACCCCGACATCGAAGGTATAATACATTTTGCCGCAAGCAAGGCTGTTGGTGAGAGTGTGGAAAAGCCGCTTTTGTATTATCGTAACAATATTGTCAGCCTGCTCAATCTGCTTGAGCTCATGCCAAAGCATGGGGTGAAGGGAATCATCTTTTCATCGAGTTGCACGGTATACGGACAGCCCGACCCCGAGAACCTCCCCGTTACTGAGGATGCCCCGATAAAGCCGGCCGAGAGCCCTTACGGCAATACAAAGCAAATAAACGAGGAAATCATACGCGATTATATAAACAGCGGTGCTGACATCAAGGCTATACTGCTGCGTTATTTCAACCCCATCGGTTCGCATCCGTCGTCAATCATCGGTGAGATGCCCAACGGAGTTCCAATGAACTTGATACCTTATGTAACTCAGACGGCCATCGGAATACGTGAGCAGTTGAAGGTGTTCGGCAATGATTACGACACTCCGGACGGCACTTGCATACGCGATTATATCTATGTGGTCGACCTGGCAAAGGCTCATGTCAAGGCCATGGAGCGTGTGCTTGACACTGACAGCGACAAGCTCGAGGTGTTTAACGTGGGCACAGGCCACGGAGTCAGCACGAAGCAAATCATTGATGCGTTCGAAAAGGCTACGGGCGTAAAGTTGAATTGGGCGTATGCACCGAGGCGTGCCGGCGACATTGAGAAGGTTTGGGCCAATCCGGAAAAGGCAAACAAAGTGCTTGGATGGAAGGCAGAAACAAGCCTTGAGGACACATTGAGGTCGGCATGGAACTGGCAGAAGAAACTTCGTGAGGAGGGAATACAGTAATTCAACATCGCATTATTACGCATACGGCGACTCTGTCGGGCATTCTGTTGCTGGCAGAGCCGCCTTTTTCATTTCCAGCTACAGCCCGTATGTAGTATAGCTCCGTTTATATACTACTCCATTTCCATTAATATAGTAGTTTAACTTCGTTCATATACTGCTATAGCTCAATTAATGTCATGCTATAGCTCAATTAATGTCATGCTACAGCCCAATTAATGTCATGCTACAGCCCAATTAATGTCATGCTATAGCTTCATTTACATAATACCTAAAGTTTCGGGCTTATACTACGGCGTCTTGGTTCTCCAACTGCTATTGATTGTAGCTGTTGGACAATTGTTCCAGCCTTCTTGCAATCGTTTCCGGCTTTTTGCAATGTTTTGAAGGCCTTTTTCTTGTCCTTGTTTTGCCGTCACTGTCATTGTTATCCATACTGTTGCGTAACAAAGCCAGGCATGCCTTATGTGTATGTGCCGTTGGTTTCGCACATCGGCAGGGGCAAAACAAAAAAAACCGTCGGACTAAGTCCGGCGGTAATTCTCTCACTGTTCGTTGTTGCAACTGATTACTCAGCAACAGTGCTATCAACAGCAGCAGGAGCAGCAGCGCTGTCAGTAACGGTTGTGTCGATAGCTGCGGTGTCTACGGTTGCTACGGTGTCAGAATCAACGGGAGCAGCCTGGTTTGTCTTGTTACCGCAAGATGCGAAAGAAATAGCTGCAACAGCTACGAACATAAATACCAATTTTTTCATTTTCTTTGCTTTTTTAGTCTGTAAAACAATCATTTGTTTATTAAAACGTTGCAAAGGTATATATTTTTTTGATAGGTTGTTCTTTTTTTTGGTACTTTTTTTATGCCTCTTTTGTAACATTTTTATAAGTAGCTGATAATCAGCTTGATATCAAGTGTTAAAATATGCTCTGAAGCGTAGTTGAGCATTAATGGCGGTGCAATTTGTGTGCTTTTACAAAAAAATGCTTACCTTTGTAGGGTTTAATATTTACGCAACAATAGTATATATATGATAGATTCATCAGCCTTTCAAGGCAAAAAAGCCGCTTACTATACCTTAGGCTGCAAGCTCAACTTCTCAGAGACGTCTACTTTTGCGCGTCTTTTGCAGGAGATGGGAGTGCGCGAAGCGGCCAAAGGCGAGACGGCCGACCTTTGCTTGGTCAACACCTGTTCTGTTACAGAGGTTGCCGACCACAAGTGCCGTCAGGCCATTCATCGCATGATACGCTCCAACCCAGGTGCTTTTGTCGTAGTGACGGGATGTTACGCCCAGCTGAAGCCCGAGCACATCAGTGCCATGGATGGAGTTGACCTTGTGCTTGGTGCCAACGAGAAAGCCAACCTCATAAGCATCCTTTCCGAGCGTTGGAGCGCTGTTGGCAATGCTTCCGACGGTCATTTGCACGAGCATTATTCAGTCAAGACACAGGATATAAACTCTTTTGCTCCCAGTTGTTCACGTGGCAATCGCACACGATATTTCCTGAAAGTGCAGGATGGCTGCGATTATTTCTGCACTTATTGCACCATACCTTATGCTCGTGGCTTCAGCCGAAACCCAACAATAGCTTCGCTTGTCGGACAGGCGGAGCAGGCGGTGGCCGACGGTGGCAAGGAGATAGTGCTAACGGGAGTGAACATAGGCGACTTTGGCAAGACCACCGGCGAGACATTTCTCGGACTGGTTAAGGCCCTCGATGGGGTAGAGGGAATACACCGCTACCGCATAAGCAGCATCGAGCCCGACCTTCTCACCGACGAACTGATAGACTATTGCGCCCAAAGCCGCTCGTTCATGCCTCATTTCCACATACCGTTGCAGAGCGGCAGCGACACTGTGCTCAAGCTCATGCACAGGCATTACGACTGCAGTCTGTTTGCCGGAAAGATAAAACGTATAAAAGAGGTCATGCCCCATGCCTTCATAGGAGTTGACGTCATGGTGGGAAGCCGTGGCGAAACGCCCGAATGCTTTGACGAGACCTACGCCTTCCTTGAGAGTCTTGACGTGTCGCAGTTGCACGTCTTCCCATATTCAGAGCGGCCTGGCACGTCGGCGCTCAGCATACCTTATGTGGTTGAAGAGCCGGAGAAGAAGCGCAGGAGCCGCTTGCTGCTTGATTTGTCTGACCGCAAGTTTCACGACTTTTATTCGCGTTTCGTTGGCAGCGAGGCCGAGGTGCTCTTCGAGAAAGCCAAGCGCGGCAGGGCCATGCACGGCTTTACGCGCAACTACATACGCGTAGAGCTGTCGCCCAACGACTCCTTGCCCGAGCTTGACAACCAGTTGATAAAGGTAAGGCTCGGCGATTTCAATCATGACAATACTTCATTAAAAGCCACATTATTATAAATGGACAAGATAGCAATCGTTATATTAAACTGGAACGGGGCGTCGATGATGCGGCGCTACCTGCCTGCTGTGATGAAGTATTCAGGTGGTGATGCAACCGTTTATGTAGCCGACAATGCTTCGACAGACGGATCGCTGGATATGCTTTCGGCCGAGTTTCCCGAATGCAAGGTAATCAAGTTTGACAAGAACTGGGGGTTTGCCGAAGGCTACAACAAGGCCTTGGCCCAGATAGAGGCCGAGTATTACCTGTTGCTCAATTCTGACATAGAGGTGTCACACCACTGGCTGACGCCCCTTGTCGAGTTTATGGACACCCATCGCGATGCGGCTGCCTGCCAGCCCAAGTTGCTTTCTGTCGTTGATGGCGACTGTTTTGAGTATGCCGGAGCTTGCGGCGGGTTCATCGACAAATACGGCTACCCGTTCTGCCGTGGCCGTATATTCGATACGGTTGAGCGTGATGACGGCCAGTACGACTATCGCCAAGAGATATTCTGGGCAACTGGGGCGGCCATGATGGTGCGTTCGGCCGACTATTGGAAGGCCGGAGGCCTTGACGGCCGGTTTTTTGCCCACAACGAAGAGATAGACCTGTGCTGGCGATTGCGCCTTTTGGGCCGGAAGATATACTGCATACCCGAGAGCTATGTCTTCCATCTTGGCGGTGGAACGCTGCCCAAGGGCAACCCGATGAAGACATTCCTAAATTTCCGCAACAATCTCACCATGTTGTACAAATGCCTTCCTGACCGCGAATTGAGGCACGTAATGCGCATGCGGTGGGCGTTGGACTATTTGGCAGCTTTCGAGATGTTGCTGCTCAAGCACAGTTGGGGCGACTTCAAGGCTGTGTGCAAGGCAAGGCGTGCCTTTGCCCGCTGGAAACCGGATTTCGAGGCCGACAGGCGCAAGATACAAAGCAGTTGCGTTTTGTCAGACATACCCGAGCGCCGTCCTTTCTCCATCCTGTGGCAGTATTATGTGAGAGGCAAGCGCCGTTTTTCCGATTTGTGACCTAATAAGGGTGTACAAGGAAGGTTTTACGTTGATTGCCGGCGGAACCCGGTAAGCAAAAACCGGCACGGGCGTTTGCGACTCGTGCCGGTTTTCCTTTGGCCGCAACAGCAGCCATTGTCAGTAGCTCACCTTTACCGGGGCGTTTAGTTCCTCTTTCCAGGCCTTCAGGTAGTCAAACCATTCCTTTGAGCTGTGGTAGCCAAAGTTCTCGTTGTCAGAGCAGAACGTGATGTTATAGTGCAGCTCGTCTGTCGCGTTGCCCACCACGTATGGGTAATTGTCCTTGTCGGCCGGCAGTTCCTTTACGATGTTCTTGGCCGGTATTGATATGCCGAGGCCAACAGTCTCGCGCTTGTGTCCGGCCGAGTCTTTTTCCGACACAGGCCAGTCGGTGCCCCAGCAACCGCGCAGTCCGTCCTTGTCGCTCAGTTCCACCGAGTTCTTCACGTTGATTATTCCCGTTGCGAATTGGTAGTCTGCCACCTGCCTGTCAAACTTTATGTCTACGAAGCAGTCGCGTCGTCCGGCATACAGCGTATACCTTGTGGTCATGTCAATCTTTTCCTTGCCGGGGTTCATCGTGTTCCAGCCCTCGTCAACCACTTCCACTATCGTGCGCAGCGGTCCGCGCGATACAATTCGCAGCGTGCGGTGGTCAACATCCTTGAGCATCTGCGGAGCGCTGCCGTTCCATCCGCGCAACGCCCCAAGTCCGAATGTCTCGCCCACCCACAGCACGTCGTCGCCAAAACCGGCAGCTTTCTGCTCCTTGCTCGGGTAGAATTGCGTTTGCTTTATCTCCAGGCCCTTGCGGTATTTGCCGTAAGTGTCAACGGTCTGTCGGTGGTCGAAGTATATCCTGTAGGCCACCATGTCGTTTTCAAAGGCCGGACCGTGATGATGCAGCATCCAGTACGGGTTGGTGCCGTTGTCCACGGTGAGGCTGCTTATGTAAAGGTCTTGCTTGTTGTTGCTTTTTATTTTTTTGTTGGTCATGAGCATTTCGGCATACACTTGCGGTTCGTAAGAGCGTGGCGTGCCGTTGTCTTCGAGCGTCACGTTGAATGCCTGCTTGCTTGCCTTGCCTATGTCTGTCAGAAAGCAAAGCTCGTCGTACTTGCCGTCGCCGTCAAGGTCGTCGAGCTGCGAGGGTATCTCGGTGCCGTTATTCATTACCAGTGCCGATTTTACGTCGATGCCGCATTGTGCCAGCTGAATCACCACCGGTGCGGCTTTGCGGTCTGTCTTTGAACTGTTCTCAACACTCACGCTGAGAGTTTTCTGTGCAGCCGCCATTGACAGCGTGGCTGCCAGGAATGCCATTGTGACAAATTTCCGTTTCATGTCGAAATGTTCTATTAGTTAGTTTCTTCACGACAAAGTTACTTAAAATAACGCAGAAATTATTCGTTTTGGGCTGATTTGCTTACGAAAATGCCTTTTTTTTCATGGATTTTCGATTGTTTTAGCTTAAATTTTAGGTTTTTAAAATATTTATTGCTATATTTGCATCGTAGTTAACAATACAAAATATTATTTATCTAAGTGCGTAAGGTATATTACATATTGGCTTTGGCCTTGCTCGTCTTGTGGGGATGCGAGTGGCACCTAAAGCCGAACGGCAGCGACCGTGCGGAGGATGGAGTGGTTGTTGAGCGTTATGACCGCATCCAGAGCCTGTATCTCACCACCGGCGACTTTTCCGCACTGCAGCAATTGAATACGGAATATCCCATGCAGACGCGTGCCTTGATAGAGGACGTGCTGCGCATAGGCAGGGTTAACGACCCCGAAATCAACACCAAGTTCCTGAAGTTTTACCAGGATATTGTTCTCCAGAGCCTGATTAACGAGGTAGAGCAGCAATATGCCAACATGGATGACATAAACAAAGAGCTCACCGAGGCTTTCGGCAGGCTGCGCAAGGCTGTGCCCGAGATTGCCGTGCCGCAGATTTACTCGCAGATTGGTGCACTCGACCAGAGCATCGTCGTGGGCAACAACACGCTCGGCATAAGCCTCGACAAATATCTCGGGGCCGACTATCCGCTCTATCTCAAGTACTACCCGAAGTCGCAGCGCGAGCAGATGGTGCGCTCTATGATTGTGCCCGACTGCATGATGTTCTACATACTGAGCCAGTTTCCGATGCCCCACGACAAGGAGATGTCACAGTCAGACTGCGACATTCACATGGGCAAGATAATGTGGGTGGTCAACAAGGTCACGTCGAAGCGCACATTCAGGAATTCGTATGTAGCCATGATAGACAGGTATATGAAGCGCCACAAAAACGAGACCATTGCCACGTTGTTGCGCAACAACGACTATGCTTCGATAGCCAAGTAGGGTGGTGCCCGGGCTTTCGCTGTGCCACCAAGATAGTCTGACGCATTGTTTCAACTGATCATTTGCAATAGTTTGTAGCTCAATCAATTATAGAGCGGGCCGTTTCGCCATCCGAAACGGCCCGCTTTGCATTCAATCCACGCCGCGTCTGGCTTTTTCAGCCAGCTGTTATGTCGTCCGCCGGCCATCCCCGTTGTCGGCCGTTACGCTTTGTCGGCCGTGGCAGTCGCTTGCCCTTTCATGAGAGTTGCCCCTGCCTTATGCCGTTCTTTAGCATGTAGTTTACAAGCAGGTTGGCAAACTCATGGTTCTTCAGTCCCCATTTTGGTGCGATGACCATGCCTTGCGGCGACTGCGAGGTGAACCTCTCGACAACCAGGTCGGCCCTTATCCTTTGCAGATAACTTGCTATCAGTTCTATATATTCTTCGGCCGAGTAGGTGTGAAACGGTTTGCGGGCATATTCTTCGGCCATCTTCGTGCCTTTTATTATCTGCAGTTGGTGTATCTTCAGCACGTCGATGTCGAGCGACGAGACTATGGGTGCCTGCCTCAGGCTTTCTTCGCGGCCTTCGCCGGGCAGGCCCAAGATGACGTGGGCACCGGTGGTGATGCCCCTTTCCGCCGTTTCGGCCACGGCCCGTCGAGCGCATTCAAAGTCGTGGCCTCTGTTTATGGCCGCCAGCGTGGCGTCGTTGGCCGACTCGATGCCGTATTCAACGGTGACAAAGACCTGCCTGGCAAGCTCGCCCAGATAGTCGAGCAGGCTGCCGGTCACGCAGTCGGGCCGCGTGCCGATGACCAGCCCAACCACCCCGTCTACCGACAGCGCCTCGTCGTACATCCTTTTCAGCCGTTCCAACGGCTGGGCGTAAGTGTTGGTATATGCCTGGAAATAAGCCAGGTATCTCATTTCCGGGTATTTGCGCGCAAAGAAAGCCTTGCCTGCTTCCAACTGTGCCGCTATGGTGTGGGCAGGGTTGCAGTATTGCGGGTTGAACGTGTTGTTGTCACAGAAGGTGCATCCACCGCTGCCAATGCTCCCGTCTCGGTTGGGGCACGAGAAGCCAGCGTCTACCGAAATCTTCTGCACGCGGTATGGAAACACCGTGCGAATCCATGTGCCGTAGTCGTTATATAGCTGGTTATTCATATTATTTAAAACAATCGGAATGCAAATTTACGAAAATAATGTATAACTTTGCCCATTATTTAAGTATAAACCAAACTCAGAAATGAAAAGAATGGCAGTTTTGTGTGCAACGTTGCTGTTTGCGGCGTCGGCCATGCTTGCCGGCGAGCGGCTCGACCTTAAGGCTGTGGCCGGCGGCGACTTTGCAGGCGAGGCGCTTACCCGCGTCGAGCCAATGGCCGACGGTGAGACGTATGCGCAGATAAGTAAAGACGGCAAACAGGTCGTCAAGTACTCTTTCAAGACCGGCAAGCAGGTTGGGGTCATATTCGATGCCAATGCTGTCAGGGGCGCCAACATTGGTTCCATCGACGGATATGTGATGAGCCCCGACGGCAGGCGGATGCTCATCCAGACGCATACAAAACGCATCTACCGCCGTTCGTTCACGGCAGAATACTATATCTACACGTTAGGCAACAGCTCGGTAGTGCCCCTGTCTGACGGCGGGCCGCAGCAGACTCCCATATTCTCGCCCGACGGCAACCAGATTGCCTTTGTGCGAGACAACAACATCTTCCTCGTCAAGTTGCTCTATGACAATGCCGAGAGCCAGGTGACCAAGGACGGCAAGCGCAACGAAGTGATAAACGGAATACCCGACTGGGTGAACGAGGAGGAGTTTGCCACCAACAGCAGCATGGTGTTCACTGCCGACAGCAAGCAGATTTGCTGGATCCGTTACGACGAGTCGGCTGTCAAGGAATATTCAATGCAGATGTTCAAGGGCTCAAACCCGTCCATGGACGAATATGCCGATTATCCCGGGTTCTATTCGTATAAGTATCCCGTGGCAGGGGGCGAAAACTCGAAGGTGGCCGTCTACAGCTACGACATAAAGTCGAGGCAGACGCGCAAGATGCAGTTGCCCCTCGATGCCGACGGCTACATTCCGCGCATAAAGATGACGAGCGACCCCACAAAGGTGGCCATATTCACACTGAACCGCCACCAAGACAACCTGTCTATATACATGGCCAACCCTCTCTCCACCGTATGCCAGCTGGTAATACAAGACAAGGTTGACAAGTACTTCAAAGAGGAAGCCATGGCCAACATAAAGATTACCGACAGGCACATACTCATGCCCAGCGACCGCGACGGCTATATGCACCTCTACCTCTACACGCTCGGCGGCCAGCTCAAGCGCCGGGTGACCCGCGGCAATTATGAGGTCACCGATGTCTACGGCTACGACGAGGCCACGGGCGACGTATACTATGCCGCCAACGAGCTCGGGCCGCAAGACAAGCAGGTGTATGTGGCCCACCAGAATGGCAAGACCGAACGCCTCACGGCCCGCGAGGGATACAACAGCGCTACGTTCAGCGCCGGTTACAAATACTTCATCAACACATGGAGCGACATAAACACCCCGGTGGTATATACGCTTAACAACAATTCCGGCAAGGTGCTCTCAACGCTGGTAGACAACAAGGGGCTCAGGGAGAAGCTCGCCGCCTACGACCTCGGCACACGCGAGCTGTTCTCGTTTACCACCTCCGAGGGCGTGAAACTCAACGGGTGGATGGTCAAGCCGGCAGGTTTCGACGCTTCAAGGCGCTATCCTGTCATAATGTATCAGTATGGCGGCCCCGGCAACCAGCAGGTGCTCAACAGCTGGAACATTGGCATGTGCGGCCAGGGGGCCTTGCTTGAGCAGTACATGGCGCAACAGGGGTATATCGTGGTGTGCGTCGACGGTCGCGGAACGGGTGGCCGTGGTGCCGAGTTTGAGAAATGCACCTACCTGCGCCTGGGCGAACTCGAGGCCAAAGACCAGGTTGAGACCGCGTTGTGGCTGGGCAGTCAGCCCTATGTAGACAAGAACCGCATAGGAATATGGGGCTGGAGCTACGGCGGCTGGAACACGCTCATGAGCATGAGCGAGGGGCGGCCGGTGTTCCGTGCAGGCGTGGCGGTGGCCCCGCCCACAAGCTGGCGCTACTACGACACGGTTTACTCGGAGCGTTACATGCGCACCCCGAAAGAGAATCCTTCTGGCTATGACGAGGTGAACCCAATGGCGCGGGTCGACAAGCTCAGCGGCGCGTTGCTCATCTGCCACGGGCTGGCCGACGACAATGTGCATTTCCAGAACACTGCCGAGTACACCGAGGCCCTCGTGCAGGCAGACAAGGACTTCAAGGAAAACATATACACCAACCGCAACCACAGCATCTACGGGGGCAACACCCGCAATCACCTGTTCCGGCAGATAGTCAACTTCTTCAATGCCGAGATGAAATGAGGGCGGTGGAAAGAAAATGGCGAATTACAGTAAAACTATATCTATGATGGAAAAAAAACAGATTCTGAGTGTGATGGCCGCTGCGCTGATGCTCATACCCGCATCGGCAGGGGCCAAGGCAAAGAAGAAAAAGGCTGAAAAACAGCTGTCTACGATTGAGATCATTGACAAGGTGAACACCCATTGGCAGACTGCCAACAAGTCCGAAGTGAACGCTTTCTGGGACAATGCAGCCTATTTTACCGGCAACATGGAGGCATACAAGCTCACCGGCAACGCCAAGTATCTTGAGTATAGCGACAAGTGGGCGCGCCACAACAAATGGAGCGGTGCCACGGAGCAAGACCCGTCGAAGTGGCAATACAAGACGTATGGCGAAGACCAGCAGCATGTTCTCTTCGGCGACTGGCAGATTTGCTTCCAGACTTACCTCGACATGTATGCCATGAACCCCGACCCCTACAAGATTGCACGTGCCAAGGAGGTGATGGGCCGCGAGGCTGCCATGTCGCAAAACGACTTCTGGTGGTGGATCGACGCGCTGTACATGGTGATGCCGGTGATGACAAAGATGTACAATGCGACCGGCGACGTGATGTATCTCGACAAGCTTTACGCCAACTTCAAGTATGCCGACGACCTCATGTTCGACAAAGACGAGCACCTGTATTTCCGTGATGCCAAGTACATCTACCCTGCACACAAGACCGACGAGGGCAAGAAAGACTTCTGGGCTCGCGGCAACGGTTGGGCGCTGGCTGGCCTGGCTAAGGTCATTGCCGACATGCCCGAGAGCTACCGGCACAGGGCTTTCTTCGTAGAGCGTTTCCGTCAGTTGGCCGACGCCGTCAGCAAATGCCAGCAGGAAGATGGCTACTGGACCCGCTCCATGCTCGACGCCAAGCAGGCCGAAGGCCCCGAGACAAGCGGGACGGCATTTTTTGCCTATGGCCTGCTGTGGGGAATGAACCACGGTTTGCTCGACCGCGCCGTTTACGGCCCTGTGGCCGACAAGGCATGGACATATCTTTCTACTGTCGCTCTGCAAGACGACGGCTCTGTGGGCTACGTGCAGCCCATCGGCGAGAAGGCCGTGAAAGGCCAGAAACTGACAGCCGCCAACGTCACCAACTTCGGTACGGGGGCCTTCCTGCTGGCTGCCTGCGAGAAGGTAAGGTATGATGACGGCAGCGTAATGCCAGCTACCCCCGTGCAGTTTACGGTAAACGTCACCAATACGCTCGGCTCTTTCCGCCAGGAGGTGGTAGAGCTCGACGCTAAAACCGTGTTTGCCAAGCTCGGCATCAGCGGCGGCAGGCAGTTCCAGGTTTACAATGCTGTGGGCCAGCAAGTGCCTTACCAGATAACTTACGACGGCAAGGTGCTCATCGATGCTGCCGTGCGTCCGAATGGAACAGCCGTGTTTACGTTCAAGAAGGGCACCCCGAAGACATTTGTGAACACATGCTACGGCCGCATGTACCCGGAGCGCGTTGACGACATCGCGTGGGAGAACGACCGTGCGGCATACCGTTGCTACGGCCCGGCACTGCAGCGCACGGGGGAGAAGTCGTTCGGTAACGATGTCTGGGTGAAGAACACCCCGGAGCTCGTGGTTGAGCAACGCTATTACATCGAGGACACCAGCAAGGCCAAGATTGCCCAGCTGAAGAAGACCGACCCCGACGCGGCAAAGGCTCTCGAGATGGCCACCACATATCATTACGACCAGGGCAACGGACTCGACTGCTATAAGGTGGGCCCCACCTTGGGCTGCGGCACGCCTGCATTGATAGACGGCGACAACATAGTGTTCCCGTACTGCTACAAGGATTACGAGATTCTTGACAACGGCCCGTTGCGCTTCACCGTGAAACTGGTGTACAACCCGTCGAAGTATAAGACCGATGCCAACGTTGTCGAGAACCGTATACTGAGCCTCGACAAGAACTCCAACTTCAACAAGATGACCGTTTGGTACGACGGGCTCACCGTGCCGGCCGACCTTGCCACGGGAGTTGTGCTTCACTCTGAGGATGTAGACAATGTAGTGATGGGCGCCGACTACATTCAGTATGCCGACCCGACCGACAACCCTGCCGGACAGAACTTCCAGATATACGTGGCAACGCTCTTCCCCAATGGTGTGAGCCAGACAAAGAAGGTGATGAACGCCAACCCCGTCAACGGCAATGCGGGCCACGCCCTCGGCATTGTGGGCAACTACAAGAGCGGCCAGAAGTACACCTACTACTTCGGTTCGGCATGGAGCAAGTATGATTGCCGCAGCCAGGCAGAATGGCAGGAGCGTGTCAACTCGGCCCTGGCCGGCATCAAGACCCCATTGACGGTTGAGATAAAATGAAGACGGCAATAATTATCGGGGCTTCATCGGGCTTGGGCTACGAGGTTGCCAAGATATTGATCAACGACGGGTGGCGCATAGGTATCGCCGCCCGTCGTTTCGATTTGCTGCAGGCCTTGCAGTCGTCGGCGCCCGGCATGGTCGAGGCCGAGGCCATCGACGTTACGTCGGCCGACGCGGCCGACAAGCTGAGGCGGCTGGCAGACAGGGTGGGCGGCATGGATTTGTTTTTCATGTCGTCGGGCATAGGCAAGCAAAACGGAGAGCTCGACGAGACCATAGAGACGGCAACTGTAGCTACCAACGCCCTTGGCTTTGTGCGCATGGTGGGCGAGGCATTCCGCTACATGGCCGCCAACGGAGGAGGGCAGATAGCCGCCATCACCTCGGTGGCCGGCACCAAGGGCCTCGGGGCGGCCCCGGCATACTCGGCCACGAAGGCTTTTCAGAACACATACATGCAATCGCTCGAGCAGCTTGCGGCCATGCGCCACCTCGACATCTCGTTTACCGACATCAGGCCGGGCTTTGTGGCCACAGCCCTGCTCGGCGACTCGCCGCGCTATCCCATGCTGATGAGGCCCGAGGCCGTGGCCCGCATGGCTGTGCGTGCCGTCTACAGGCGCAGGCACCGCGTGGTCATCGACTGGCGTTGGGCCGTGGTCACAGCCTTGTGGCGGCTTATACCCGACTGGCTCTGGAGGCGCATGCGTGTGGCCTGACCGCCTTCCGGCCGGCCCCAACGGCAACGGCGCAACACTGCGGGCTGTCTGTAATGCCCGGCGGTGTTGCGCCGTCTTGTTGTATCATGGTGTATCCATGCGCCCGGCCCGGCTCATCTCGCCGTGTTGCCGCCGCCATTTTTAAGTTCACTGTCGAAGAAGCGGAGCACGCGCTCCTGTATGGCCCTGCCGCAAGAGTGGGGCACCTGCCAAATCTCGGTGGCCAGTTTGTCGTCGGCCCCCTGGCTCTTCCACACGTCGTGCATTATGGCAAACGATTTCTCAACGCCGTCGATGGGAAACAGGTGGTCTTTGGTGCCGTTGACAAACAGCATGGGCTTGGGGCAGGCCAGGCTCGCAATGTGCGGGTAGTCAAGGTATTGGCGCAGGCCGGGAATGCAGTTTGCAAAGCCTCCGTATTCGCGTTTCTTGTCCTTAACCGACATTTGCACGTCGGTGGTTGTCATCCAGCACACCGCGGCGCCGGCCCTAACCTTGTCGCTCAGGGCCGAGAGCATCCACGCCCTGTAGGCTCCCATCGAGCAGCCCATGCACCCAATCCTGTCCTTGTCTACCTCGGGCAGCGTGGCAAGGAAGTCGGTTGAGCTCATGTCGTCGTAAGTCATGAAGGCGCTGAGGTCGCGGCCCAGCATCATCATGTTGCCTGCAATGATGTCATACTTGCTCCTGTCAACGCCCTCTTCGCGGCCCCGCTCGCCCCACATGGGCGCGTCGATAGAGAATACCACATAGCCGTGGCGGGCAAGGTAGTCGCCCACATACTGCCCTTCATACAGGTTGGCAGCCCACTGGTCGGCGTCTTTTATCACGGCCGAGTCGACATCAAACGGCCGAATCATCTTTTCCTTGCCTATGTACAGGTGGCCGCCATGGTCGTGCAGGGCGTTGATGGCCGGGAAAGGCCCCTTGCCGTCGGGCACCAGCAGGTAGGCTGTCACCCGCGAGTATCCGTTGACGTTGAACATCAGCTTGCGCGCCGTATAGCCGTCGCGCCGCTCTTCGCCCACCACCTTCATGTCGAACGACGCGGCCCTGCGCGGCGGGGTCATCATGCATTCCAGCACCTTGGCCCGTGCCGCCTTTTTCCACTCGCCGAAGTCGCTAATCGGGCTGTTGCCCCATGCGAGCGGGTAGGTCAGTTCGGTCTTCAGCTCTTCGACATATCGCGGCAGGTCGAACGTAAACTCATAGTTTTCGCGCTTCTGCAACTTCTTCTTCTGTGCATAAGCACCTGTTGCCGTCGCGGCGGCCATGGCCGTTGCCAGGGCCAGGCACATCAATCCTTTGTTCATCGCTGTGGTCGTTTTAGTCTGTAATATGCGGTAGTGCAGCCCGGCCTCTGCCCCGTGGCGGCGCAATCACACCGGGCAGGCAGCAGCGTGGGCTACTGCAAAGTTAATCAAAAATAGTCAGAACGCAAGCATCAATCGTGCAAATTTTAGCGGCTGGTGACGCTTTTTGTAACGATTTGCGACATATTTTGGCCATGATGGCGAGCCTGAAGTCAAGGCGCTGAGCGCCAGGGTGTTGGCGTAGCCTTGCTTTATAGCCCTGCCAAACGGGCCATTCGTGACGGCCGCAAGGCCCATTTCGCCCCGCTGTATGGCCGTTTTGGCAGTGCCAGACGGCCCGTATTGCGCCGCGGCCCCTGTGTTGTCATGAAAAAATACCATTCTCCGTATTTTCCTGCATGCCGATAATTTTTTCGCCAACAGGCCCACGTTCGGTTTATTTTTAGTAAATTTGCAGTTGCGTTGGCCCTCCTGCCGACAGGCCCGTGGGCCCCGTCGGTCGGCCTGCCGGCCATCACCGTTACACGATATCAATAACTTTACATATTATGTTCAAACGTTTGTTTTTATCATTAGCCTGCATGCTGGCTGCGTCAGCCTATGCAGCGGATGCCCCTGTGTGGCAGAATCCGGCCGTAAACCAGCAGAACCGTGAGCCCCGCCGGGCCGCGTTCTTCCCTTATGAGAGCCAGCAACTGGCCATAAAGGGGCAGAAAGCCGGGTCGGGCCGGTATTTGTCGATGGAAGGACTGTGGAAGTTCAGTTTCGCGCGCAACTATTATGACCGCCCGGAAGGTTTCTTCAAGCCCGGCTACGACGACTCGAAGTGGACTGACTTCCCCGTTCCCGGTTTGTTTGAGATAAACGGTTATGGCGACCGCACATACAAGAACGTGGGCTATTCATGGTGCAACACGTTCAAGAGCAACCCGCCCTACATCGGCCAGACCGAAAACTATGTGGGCTCATACCGCCGCACATTCGACTTGCCGGCCGACTGGCGGGGCAGCGATGTATTCTTCCATGTGGGCTCGGCCACGAGCAACCTCACGCTGTGGGTCAACGGACGCTATGTCGGTTACAGTGAAGACAGCAAGGTGGCTGCCGAGTTCAACATCACAAAATACCTGAAGCCGGGGCGCAACCTCATCTCCATGCAGGTGATGCGATGGTGCGACGGCTCTTATCTTGAAGACCAAGACTTTTGGCGTTTCACCGGCATTGCCCGCGAGGTATACCTCTACGCGCGGCCCAAGACGCGCATCGCCGACATCAACTTCACCCAAGACCTCGTGAACGGCATGCGCGACGGCAGGCTCGACTTCAACATACCGGTGGTCAACGCCAAGGGAGCCGAGCTCTCGGTGGTGCTCCGCGATGCCGACGGACGCGAGGTGGGCTCGGCCCATGGCAGTGCTGCCAAGGGCGCCTTCAGCGGCTCTATTACCGTGGCCGGCGCCAAGGCATGGTCGGCAGAGACGCCCTATCTCTACTCGCTGGGCGTGGTGTTGAAGCGGGGCGGCAGTGTGATTGAGGCCGTCGAGCAGAAGGTGGGCTTCCGCCACATCGAGATCAGCGGCGGCCAGTTGCTCGTCAATGGCAAGCCCGTGCTCATCAAGGGTGTCAACCGCCACGAGATGGATCCCGACGGGGGCTATGTGGTGAGCGTGGAGCGCATGGTGGAAGACATAAAGATAATGAAGCGCCTCAATGTCAATGCCGTGCGCACGTGCCATTATCCCGACGACCCGCGCTGGTACGACCTGTGCGACCGCTACGGGCTCTACGTGACGGCAGAGGCAAACATTGAGTCGCACGGAATGGGTTACGGCAAGGAGACGCTTGCCAAGCGTGCCGATTTCGAGCAGATGCACCTTGAGCGCAACGAGGCCAACGTGAAGTCGTTCAGAAACCACCCGTCAATCATTGTGTGGAGCCTTGGCAACGAGGCCGGTTACGGGCCAAACTTCGAGAAGGCATACGACTGGGTGAAGGCGGCCGACAACACCCGCCCCGTGCAGTATGAGCAGGCAGGGCAGAACGGCAAGACCGACATATTCTGCCCGATGTACTACGACTACGGCCACTGCGAGAAATATGCAGGAGGCGACAACCCACGTCCGCTCATACAGTGTGAGTATGCCCATGCCATGGGCAACTCGATGGGGGGATTCAAGGAATATTGGGACATGATAAGGCGCTGCCCGAAGTACCAGGGAGGATACATCTGGGACTTTGTTGACCAGGGCCTGAGAGACAAGAGCCCCCTTACCGGGCGTGAGATATTTACCTACGGAGGCGACTATGGCCGCTATGCCCCAAGCGATTACAACTTCAACTGCAACGGCATCATCGCCCCCGACCGCAGGCTTAACCCCCACGCTTACGAGGTGCAGTATTTCTACCAGAACATCTGGGTGACGGACAAGGGAGTTGACCGCGGAGAGTTTGAGGTGTTCAACGAAAACTTCTTCAAGTCGCTCGACGACGTTTCACTGCGCATCGTTCTGATGAGGTTGGGTCGCGAGGTCGACTCGGTGAGCTTCGACGTGAGTGTCGACGGCATTGCCCCGCAGTCGGGCAAGTCGTTTGTTTGCAGCGGTTTGCGCGACGCCGTGGGCCAGTTCAAGTCGAAATATCCGTCAGACGAGCTTGTGGCCAACTTTATTTTCACATCAAAATACGACAGTCTGCTCGTCGACAGGGGGCAGGTCGTTGCCCGGCAGCAGTTTGTTGTACGGCCCTACGGCTTTGCCTCGGTGGACGGCGATGCCGCTTCCGGTGGCAAGAAGGCCGAGGCCGGCGCGGCAGGCAAGGTGAGCAAGACCGAGACCGAGGCCTATGTGCGCCTCAGTGCCGGCGGGGTGAGCATGACGATAGGCAAGCATACGGGTTGGATAGACTATATCGACGTAGACGGAAAGCCCATGCTGGCAGATCGCCGCTCGGTGGAGCCCGAGTTCTGGCGTGCCCCCACCGACAATGATTACGGTGCCAACCTGCAGCGGAAGCTTGCCGTGTGGCGCAACCCGCAGATGAGGCTGGAGAGCTTCGACGTGGCTGAGGCCGGCAACGGCGATGCCCGTGTGGTGGCTGTCTTTGCCATGCCAGACGTGAAGTCAAGGCTTACCATGACCTACCGGCTTTCTGCTGAGGGCGAGATAACGGTGCGCCAGAAGCTCGACGCCGACGACAGCGCCAAGGTGGCAGACATGTTCCGCTATGGCATGCAGCTGCAGATGCCCGGCAGTTACTCGCGGGTGATGTATCATGGCCGTGGCCCTGTGGAAAACTACTCAGACAGAAAGAGCAGCCAGTTCATCATCGTGGCCGACACAACCGTGGCAAGCCAGTATTATCCCTATATCCGCCCGCAGGAGAGCGGTAACCATACCGACGTGCGCTTCTTTGCCGTATACGACGCCGAGACAGGCCGCGGACTCAGCTTCGAGTCTGATGCGCCGATGGAGTGCAGCGCGCTCAACTATCTTGTCGGCGACATTGACGACGGCCCGGAGAAGGTGCACGTGTGGGGGCACCACAGCGGCGACTTGGTGGCAAGGCCGCTTACGCAGGTTCACATACAGCAGCGTCAGGCCGGACTGGGCTGTGTCAACAGCTGGGGGGCACAGCCTCTGCGCCAGTATCGCTTGCCTTACGGCGACTATGACTTCGCTTTTGTAATACGTCCGTTCAAAAAGTGATGGCCCATGGGCAGTATGGCGCATCTTGCAATCGCAGCATTGGCGCTGTTGCCCGCAAGCGTCGAGTCGGCTGAGTCACCCGACAGTGGCTCAGCCGGCATCGAAGTCGTAAGGGTCAACAGGCAGCGGTCGTTTGGCTCGTCGGTGCCGGCAGGCAACTACAGCGGCGTGGCATGGCTCGGAGGCAGCCGTTATGCCGTGGTGAGCGACAAGTCGGCGGGCGACGGTTTCTATGTGTTCGACATCGACATCGATTCGGTCAACGGTAAGGTGAGGGGCGTGAGCAACAAGGGTTTCCGCGCCTCCGGCACGCCCAACCGCGACCAGGAGGGCATAGCCTATGAGCCCCGCCGCGGCAGGGTGTATGTCAGTGGCGAGAAAGACAACAGGGTATTGGAATACGATTCGGCCGGACTGCTGACCGGACGGCAGCTAGCGTTGCCCGAAGTGTATGCCACGGCCGGGTCGAGATACGGTATTGAGGCGTTGACATACAATGCCTCGACCCGTAGGTTTTGGCTTTCCACGGAGAGCACTCTGCCGTGCGACGGACGGCAGGCGGGCTATGAAGCCCCTGTCAGCAACCGCCTGCGCCTTCAGTGTTTCGACGACAGCCTGAAGCCGGGGCCGTTTTTCTACTACGAGATGGACGTGCCCGAGGTCGGCAGGAAGCCGTCTGATTATGCAATGGGGGTCAGTGAGCTGTGTGCTCTCGACGATGGCAGGCTCCTGGTGATGGAGCGCGAGTTTTTCGTATCGCCATCGAAACTCGGCTCTTGGGTCAATGTCAAGTTGTTTGTGGTCAGTCCTGCCGACAGCCTTCGGGGATGCCTGTTGCCCAAGGCAAAGTTGCTGGAGTTCAAGACACGCCTGTCGCTTTTCAAGTACAACCTTGCCAACTATGAGGGCATGTGCCTCGGACCGCGCCTTGCCGGCGGCGAGCGGGTGCTGTTGCTTGTCAGCGACTCTCAAAACAGGTACGGGGGCGTGCTGAAAGACTATTTCAAGACAATAGTGTTGCGTTTCTGACACAAGCAATTACGGCGCCAATGACATTGCATCATTGGCGCCGTATTGTGTTTGTGCTTATTTATACAAGAATCGTTTGATGCTCTTTTTGGGAGTCTTCTCAAACTCGGTCTCAACCAATTCAATCTCCGCAATCTTGGCATAGGCCGGCAGCGTCTGGTTGAGTTCCGTGCGGTTGCCCTCCATCACGTCTTTCAGGTCGTCGCCGTTGAGCCCCATCTCCTTGGCTTCTTCGTAATCCGGGAAGACAAGGCCTACGAGCTTGTCGCCTCTCTGCACCACGATGCTTTCAACAACCATGGCCATTGAGTTGAGCTTGTCTTCTATTTCCTCCGGGTATATGTTCTGTCCGTTGGAGCCGAGCAGCATGTTCTTGGAGCGGCCTTTAATGTAGACGTTGCCTTGCCTGTCCATTGTGCCAAGGTCGCCCGTGTGATACCAGCCCTCGCTGTCGATGGTCTGGCGTGTGGCTTCCTCGTTTTTGTAATACCCGAGCATCACGTTCATTCCTCTTGCCAGTATCTCTCCGGGCACGTTCTCGGGGTCGGGGCTGTCAATCTTCACTTCCATGTGCAAGGCGGCGCGCCCGCAACTGCCCGGCGCGAATGTCTTGTAGTCGGCGTAACAGATTATTGGCGCGCATTCTGTCGAGCCATATCCCACTGTATACGGGAAGTTGATGCGCTTCAGGAACGACTCTATTTCCTGGTTGAGCGCAGCCCCGCCGATGATGATTTCGTAGAACCTGCCTCCGAAAGCATCCGTCACATGCTCGCAAATCTTCTGCAACACCTTCTTGTTTATTACAGGCATGTTGAGCAGAAGCCTCATCTTGTTGTTCTGAATCTTCGGGAACACCTTCTTGCGGATGATTTTCTCGATGATGAGGGGTACGGAGATGATGATGGCGGGCTTTATGTCGGTGAACGCCTGGGCTATGATTGCCGGGCTGGGAACCCTCGTCAGGTAGTAGATATGGCAGCCGTGAAGGAACTCGAAGAGGAATTCGAAGGCCATGCCGTACATGTGTGCCATGGGCAGGATGCTTATTGTGTTGTCGCCATGCTTCACAATGTCGCCCAATGCGGCCTCGGCGAAGTCGTAGTTGCTCCATATCGCGCGGTAGGGAACCATCACTCCCTTTGAGAATCCTGTCGTTCCGCTGGTGTAATTTATCATCGCCAGCTCTTCGCCATCCTTCTCGCGGTAGTAGCTTACGTGGTTTTTCCGGAAGTATTTCGGGTATTTCTTGCCGAACATCTCGTTGAGGTGCTCGCGCGCATACGTCAGTTTCTCTGTCCTCGACACTGCCAGTGAATAGTCGGGTATGTTGATGATGCCTTCCAGCATGGGCATTTTGGCCTCGTCGATGACTGTTGCCACCACATCGCCAACGAACAGAAACTTGGCTTCACTGTGGTTTACGATGTTGTGGATTTGCTCTGCCGTGAACTCATGAAGGATGGGCACGGCCACTGCCCCGTAGGTCAGCGTTGCAAGGAAAGCCACTGCCCAGTGCGAGCAGTTGCGCCCGCAGAGGGCTATCTTGTCGCCTTTTGCCACGCCGCCATTCTCAAACAGTATGTGCAACTTTTCTATCTTGCGTGCCACGTCGTGGAATTGCAGTGTCACACCCTTATAGTCTGTGAGTGCATCGAGGTCCCAGTTGTCGACTATGGCTTTCTCTATGATTGCGTTGAAGTTCTGTGCTTGTTCCATTTGTGCTTAGGTTTGTCACAATTCTATGTCCTTGTATAGATACCGCTTTATGCTCTTCTTGGGTGTCTTCTCAAACTCTTCAGGGTGCAGCCTGATTGCAGAGAGCTTGCAATAAGCGGGCATTATGGCATTGAGTTCCTGCCTGTTTTGCTCCATTATGCTTTCCAGGTCCTCGTTGTTGAAGCCCATTGAGTGGGCCTCTTCCATGTTGGGGTAGACCAGTGCGAACAGTTTGTCGCCCTGTTGCAGCACGAGGCTCTCGTTGACCATGGTCATCGAGTTGAGCTTGTCTTCTATTTCTTCGGGGTAAACGTTCTGTCCGTTGGCGCCAAGCAGCATGTTCTTTATTCGTCCGCGGATGAACACGTGCCCGTCTTTGCTCATCGTGGCCAGGTCGCCGGTGTGATACCATCCGTCTTTGTCGAGCGCCTCGCGTGTGGCCTCTTCGTTCTTGTAGTATCCCAGCATCACGTTTGTGCCCCGGGTTATGATTTCGCCCGGCACGTTTTCAGGGTCGGGGCTGTCTATTTTCACCTCCATGTGTGCCACGGGCGTGCCGCAGCTGCCCGGCGCGAAGTCGTTGTGGTCGCTGAACGTGATCAGCGGAGCGCATTCGGTAGCGCCGTATCCCGTAGTGATGGGGAAATCGATGCTCGTCAGGAACGACTCTATTTCCTGGTTGAGCGCGGCCCCTCCGACCACCACTTCGTATGCGTTGCCTCCGAATACGCCCAGCACCTGCTCGCAAATCTTCTGCTTCACCTTCTTGCTTATTACCGGCATGTTGAGCAGAAGCCTCATCTTGTTGTTCTGTACTTTGGGGAATATGGCCTTGCGTATAATCTTGTCGATGATCAGCGGCACGGATATGACGATGGCCGGCTTTATGTCTGCGAAAGCCTGGGCAATGATGGCGGGCGACGGAAGCCTTGTGAGGAAGAAGAGATGGCAGCCGTGGCAGAATGGGAAGATGAACTCGACAGCCATTCCGTACATGTGTGCCATGGGCAGGATGCTAAGGGTGCGCGAGCCGGGAGCCACGTGGCTGCCTATTGCGTCGAGGCAGAAGTCGAGGTTGCCCCACAGCGCTCTGTATGGCAGCATCACCCCCTTGGAGAATCCGGTGGTGCCGCTGGTGTAGTTGATCAGTGCCAGTTCTTCGGCGCTGTCGTGGTGGTAATTGATGTGTTTGGCCCTGAAGGCGTTGGGATATTTCTTTCCGAACAGTTCGTTAAGGTGCTCGCGGGCAAACGTGAGCTGCTCGGAGCGCGACTCCATGAGCGAATAGTCGGGTATGTTGATGATGCCTTCGAGTGCAGGCATCTCCTTGGGAGTGATTGTCTTGGCCACTACGTCGCCGACAAACATCAGTTTCGATTCGCTGTGATTGACTATGTTGTGTATCTGTTCGGCGTTGAATTCATGCACGATGGGCACGGCCACGGCGCCGTAAGTCAGCGTTGCGAAGAAGGCGACGGCCCAGTTGGCGCTGTTTCGCCCGCAGATGGCAATCTTGTCGCCGCGTTTCACCCCGCTGTTTTCAAAGAGGATGTGCAGCTTTTCTATCTTGCGGGCCACGTCGTGGTACTGAAGTGTGATGCCCTTATAGTCGGTAAGGGCATCTTTATACCAGTTGTCTACAATGCTTTTCTCAATATATGAATTGAAGCTTTGGAATGTTTTCATTGCACAAAAGAAATTATTTTGTGCAAAGGTAAGGCATTTCCTGCACATCTCAAAATAAACTGTGCACTTATTTACTCGTACCTCATGGATTTGGCGGGGTGGATATGCGATATCAGGTAGCTTGGTGCTATAAGCACGAACAGACTGATGAGCAGTGTCGCCACGTTGAGAAGCACGATGAATGGCACGTTTAGCTCCATCGGTGCCGTGCTCACGTAATATGAAGTCGGGTCGAGGCTAACCACCCCGGTGTATTCCTGAACCAGCACAATGCCTATGCCTATGATGTTGCCGAACAGCAGTCCGCGCCCTATTATGAACGCGGCAAACCACAGGAACGTGTGCCTCACTGTGCTGTTGCGCGCCCCGAGGGCCTTGAGCGTGCCAATCATCTGCGTGCGTTCGAGTATGATGATGAGCAGTCCAGATATCATCGTGAATCCGGCAACGCAAACCATGAGTGCCAGTATTATCCACACGTTGATGTCGAGCAGGTCGAGCCAGGAGAAAATCTGCGGGTAAGCCTCGTCTATTGTCTGTGATGTCAGGATGTCGCCATACTTGTCTGGCGTCCTGTTTACGCGCTCAACCACGTTTGCCGCCGTCTCTTCGAGCCTGCCGAAGTCGGCCACTGTGATTTCTGCCCCGGTGCATTGGCCGTCGAGCCAGTTGTTGAGCCTGACCGCCGTATAAAGGTCGGTGAAGCACAGGCTCTGGTCGAACAGCGTGAGGTTGGTCTGGTATATGCCGCTGACGGTAAATCGCCTGGCCCTCACGTCGTTGTTGCTGATGAAGTAGGCATACACCTTGTCGCCCACGGCGAGCTTCAGCTTGTCGGCCGTCATCTGCGACACGAGCAGCTTGTAGTGGCTGCTTTGGTCGCTGAACTCAGGTATGTCGCCAGCCACGAGGTTTTGCCTTATGAACGTGAAATCGTATTCGGGGCCCACGCCCTTGAACGTCATGCCGAGAAAGTCGCTGTCGGTTTTCAGTATGCCCTGCGTCAGCGCGAAGCGTTCAACGTGCTTCACGCCATCGGTTGACCGCAGCACCCGCATCAGGCTGTCGTCCACGCAGATGGGGTAGGGGTCGGTGCTTTGCAGCGCGAGGAAGTTCTCCACCTGTATGTGGCTGCCGAAGCCAACCACCTTGTCGCGTATGGTGTGTTTGAAACCCAGCACCACCGACACCGTCACCACCATCACGGCCAGTCCTATGGCCACCCCGATGGTGGCTATGCGGATGGCCGGCCGGCTCACCTTATACTTGTCGCCTTTGTCTTTGTAAATCCTCCTTGCCAAGAACAGCGGCAGGTTCAGCTTTCCCAGTGTCATGTCACAGATTTGTTTTATAGTTCTTTATCCTCCCGTCCGGGGTAGGCTTCGAGGGCTTTTCTCAGCACGGTGAGCGCCCGTGTCAGGTCGTCTTTCTTCAGCACGTAGGCTATCCTCACCTGGTTTATGCCGGCTCCGGGCGTGGTGTAGAACCCGCTGGCCGGGGCCATCATCACCGTCTCGCCCTCATAGTTGAAGTCGGTGAGGCACCATCGGCAGAATTTCTCGCTGTCGTCTACCGGCAGCTTGGCCACAGTGTAGAATGCGCCCATGGGTATGGGCGAGTAAACCCCCGGTATGCGGTTGAGCCCGTCGATAAGGCACTTGCGCCTCTCTACATACTCGTCGTAGACGTTGCGGTAGTATTCTTCGGGCGCGTCGAGCGATGCTTCGGCCACTATCTGGCCAATGAGCGGCGGCGACAGGCGTGCCTGGCAGAACTTCATCACCGCGCGCCTGACGGCCTCGTTCTTTGTTATGAGCGCCCCTATGCGTATGCCGCATTCAGAATAGCGCTTCGACACAGAGTCGATGAGAATCACGTTGTTCTCGATGCCTTCCAGATGGCATGCGCTTATGTAGGGCGAGCCGGTGTAGATGTATTCGCGGTAAACCTCGTCGGAAAACAGGTATAGGTCGTATTTCTTCACCAAGTCGCGTATCTGGTTCATCTCGCGGCGCGTATAGAGGTAGCCCGTAGGGTTGTTCGGGTTGCAAATCATTATGGCCCGCGTGCGGTCGTTTATCAGTTCTTCAAACTTCTCGACCTTCGGCAGCGAGAAACCTTCTTCTATCGTGGTGGCGATGGTGCGTATCCTTGCCCCTGCCGAGATGGCGAATGCCATGTAGTTGGCATAGGCGGGCTCGGGCACTATTATCTCGTCGCCCGGGTTGAGGCACGACATGAACGCGAAGAGCACGGCCTCGCTGCCCCCCGAAGTGATGATTATGTCGTCGGGGCTCACGTTGATGTTGTACTTCTTGTAGTATCCCACCAGCTTCTGGCGGTAGCTCAGGTAGCCTTGCGATGGCGAGTACTCCAATATGTCTCTGTCGATATGCTTCAGCGCATCGAGTCCCACTTGCGGCGTGGGCAGGTCGGGCTGGCCTATGTTAAGGTGGTATACCTTGATGCCGCGGCTCTTGGCTTGTGCTGCCAGAGGCGCCAGCTTCCTGATGGGCGACTCGGGCATCTCGAGCCCTCGGATTGAAATGTCAGGCATTTTGTTTGTCCTTTCTTGTGAAATAGAAACTAAATGCAAAGGTAATATTATTAATTGGAATAATAAAAACTTTCTTCGGACAAAATGATAAAAATAGTTAGCTTGCCTTGCGGCGGTGCCTTTGCCCCGGCCCGGCGGCCGGCGGCCGGTGGCGCGGCTGCCCCTTGGGCGGGCTGTGGGCGCTTGTCAGCCCTTGTCTCCCCATGTGTGGCGCAGCGGACGGCCGGTGGCGCCTTTGCCGTATGGGCCGTTTTGCAGCGTCATACGGGCCGTTTTGCAATGCCGAACGACCCGTTTCGTGCTGCCGAACGGCCTGTGTGGGCAACCCGCTGGCACTCAGCTACTTTGCGCCCCGGGGCGCAGAGCTTTGTGTGGCGTGGCGGCAGAGGTGTCTGCGGGCCTCCGATGTTCGGGGCGCCGGTTGGCATCAGTGAGGCGGGCTTGTGCCGCCGGCCTTGGCGAAACGGGCGTCATGCAAGGCGTCGGCGCCTATAGTGGCAATGCCCGGTTGCCTGCGTGCATTAAGAGAATGAGTGTCGGGCTTGCTGTGGCTTGGCGCCTCGTGGCCATGGCAGCCTCAGTCTGTCCGGCATGGAATATAGAACGGCGCCTTAACATATTTTTCCCCGCTCCATGCCCTGCTTTCGATTAAATGCGTTACTTTTGTAAGCCGTTACGGCTTTCGGGTTGCGTTAGCGCGCCCGTCGGCCGTTGACAAGACATTGATTTACAAATATATATATGAGAAGTAGAACAGCAGAATGGTTTGAGTGCAAGATCCGTTACGAAAAGACCATGGAGGACGGAATGCAGAAGAAAGTGACAGAGACCTATACCGTGGACGCGCTGAGCTTCACCGAGGCCGAGCAGCGCATCATGGAAGAGATGTCGGCTTACATAAGCGGCGAGTTTGAGGTGGCCGACATAAAGAAGGCGGCATACAAGGAGATATTCTTCAGCGACGACGATTCGGCCGACCGATGGTATAAGACGAAGCTGCAGTTTATCACAATCGACGAGAAAACCGACAAGGAAAAGCGCTCAAACGTAAACTATCTGGTCAACGCGGGCACGCTCAACGCTGCCGTGCGCAATATAGACGAGGTCATGGGGGGCACCATGATTGACTATGTCATAGCTTCGGTTGCCGAGACGCAGCTGATGGATGTGTTTGAGTATAAGAAGAAAGAGGCCGACGACAAGCCGGAATATGAGCAGCAGTGACATGGACTACGACGTGAAGCGACACCTGCGCGAGGTGAGAGACAGCCTGCCCGAGGGAGTCAGGCTGGTGGCCATCAGCAAGTTTCACCCTGCTGACTATATCGAGGCGGCTTACGCCGAGGGGCAGCGCATCTTCGGCGAGAGCCACGAGCAGGAGCTCGCCAGGAAGTATGAGGCGTTGCCGAAAGACATCTGCTGGCATTTCATCGGCCACTTGCAGACAAACAAGGTGAAGTATATCGCTCCGTACATATCTATGGTCGAGTCGGTCGACTCGCTCAAGCTGCTTAAGGAAATCAACAAGCAGGCTGCCCGTTGCGGCCGTGTCATTGATGTGTTGCTCGAGCTCCACATAGCCGAAGAGGCCACCAAGTACGGACTTACGCTCGATGCCTGCCGCAGCTTGCTGGCCGACGGCGAATGGCGCGGGCTGGCCAATGTGCGGATATGCGGCCTGATGATGATGGCCTCGTTTGTTGACGACGAGCGTCAGCTGCGCGACGAGTTCACCAAGGCGGCCGACTTCTTCGACGAGGTGAAGCAGGCTTATTTCCCGTCGGACGACGCTTTCTGCGAGCGGTCGTGGGGCATGAGCCATGATTACCACATTGCCGTTGAGTGCCGGAGCACCATGGTGCGCGTCGGGACCACCATTTTCGGCCCGCGGGTCTACTGACTGTGTTTGCCGCGGCCCCCTCGCCGTTGTGTCGTCGGGGCGGGGTTCGGTTTGCAATGGTGTGCATTGATTTCGGTCGATGCACACCATTGTCTTTTTGTATCTTCATCATTGCTCGCGGGTTGTGGCCGGCGGGTTGCATTCTCGCGCCTTGCTGCCATGAGGGCAGGGCGTTTTCTGGCGCTTGGAGCCCGCTTGCCATGGCGTGCGACAAGTGCAGGCTGATTGTTGCAGAAGCAGCAGTGACAATTGTGTGTGGTGTCTGCCGCATGGTGGAATGGCTCGCGGCAGGCAGAGGGTGGCCCGGTGTCGCCATCTTGTTTGTTTGGGTTTTTCATGCCTTGCCTTGGCCGCCGGAGAGCCGGATGCCAGCCGTTGTTGTGTTTCTCTTGGCAAGAGACGAGCTCACAATGCTATTTTCCTATGCGACTATATCAAAAAAACCTTCCTATGTGCTGTAATATCAATGTCTGTTATTGACGGCAAAGATAAATTATATTTGTCGTTTTACCAAAAGAATTATCCGAAAAATTACTTAATTACAAAACATTTATACTATTCTGTTTAACTATTTCGGTAAAAGCCCATGCCGGATTGAGCTACGCAAAATGCCTTCAGTATCGCCAATTTGGCAGCATATATCCCTAATATACAATCTGTTGCATGGGCAATGTGATGCAACGGCAATGACCTGACTCACGCAAGAGGCACACCAATGACCGTCTCTTGCCAAGAGGGAGTCATTTGTTTTGTTGTCGGTTGTGGCTTTGCACATAATGGTTTGGGGCTGTTTTGCCCCCTTTGACACGACATTAAGTATAATAGAAATAGGAAAATTTAAATAAACTTTTATGAAAAAGAGAATGGCGCTTTTGGCTTTGTGGGCCGTCTGCGGCTTCACGGCATTGTCGGCGCAGAACCTGGCTTTGAAGTCCAACTTGCTATATTGGGCAACGACAACATCAAACATCGGTGCAGAGTTGTCTTTTGCAAGGAAGCATTCCGTGCAGGTCTTCTATGGGCTCAACCCGTGGAAGTCGTCTTCGGGCAAGAGTCTGCGCCACTGGTCTCTGCAGCCTGAGTACCGGTATTGGTTCTGCGAGAGCTTCAACGGGTGGTTCGTAGGTGCCCACTTGATGGGCGGTGAGTTCAACGCGTCGAATGTCGACATGCCTTTCGGCCTGTTCGACGGACTGAAGGAGCATAGGTATGAGGGCTGGTATGCCGGTGGCGGGGTGACGGTGGGCTACCAGTGGATGCTGTCGCGCCATTGGAACATTGAAGCTTCCGTCGGTATAGGTTACGATTACATAAAGTACGACAAGTATGAATGCGGTTGGTGCGGCGAGAAGATAAAGTCGTCGCATTCCAATTACTTCGGCCCTACCAAGGCAGCGCTGAGCTTCTTATACATTTTCTAACGAATCGTTGTGCAAATAAAATACGGAAATGATGAGTATCAAACATAGTAGGCTATATATAATATGGTGTGTGTGCCTGGCGTGGCAGGTATCGGCGGCACTGGCACAGACGGCAGGGCCCAGGCTGGCCGGCAAAGGCATAGCCGTCGAAAACCTGAAGGTTGACAAGACAGACAGGCACCTCGTGGTGAGCCTCGACCTCAACCTCGACTCGCTCGACATGCCCGCCAACAGGCAGTTTGTGTTCACACCGCTCGTAGAGGCAAAGGAAAACAACCGCACAATGCCGCAAATCATAGTCAACGGGCGCAAGGCCGACATAACCTTCAGGCGCGGGGGAAGCAAGCGCTTTGCAGCCGATGTCACGGCCGTGCGCCGAAAGAACAACACCGAGCAGACCGTAAGCTACTCGGCCGTGGTTCCCTACGAAGAGTGGATGCGCAACTGCAATGTGCTCATAGCCCAAGACTTGTGCGGCTGCGGCGACACTCTCGACCGCGACGTGGTTGAGCTCAGGCGACTGCGCTCGCCGTTCATGCCTTATGTCAGGCCGAAGGCCGAAGGCATAAAGGCACGCGTCGACAGCGGCAAGGCATTCATCGACTTCCCTGTAGACAAGATAACGCTATATCCCGACTATCGAAACAACCCGTCGGAACTCGACAAGATAATACGCTCAATCAATGTTGTGAAGAACGACCGCAACACTTCAATCACGAGAGTCGAGATACACGGCTATGCCTCGCCGGAGTCGCCGTATGAGCACAACGCCTGGCTGGCCGACAACCGAGCCAAGACGCTGACCGAATATGTGCGCCGGCTCGTCAACCTGCCCGACACGGTGTTCAGGGTTAGCTCCACTCCCGAAGACTGGGCCGGCTTGCGCGATTATGTGGCCAAGTGCAGCTTGCCCAACCGCGACAAGATACTGGAAACAATAGACAACACCGGCCTCGACCCCGACGCCCGCGAATGGAAGATTAAGCTGACCTGGCCTGACGACTATCGGGTTTTGTTGCATGAGTGCTACCCGGCATTGCGGCATTCCGACTACAAGGTCGACTATGTGGTACGCCCGTTCACTGTCGACGAGGCACGGGAGATACTAAAGACCAACCCGAAGCTGCTCTCGCTCGAAGAGATGTTTCTCGTGGCACAGACCTATGAGCCCGGCTCGGATGATTTCAACAATGTAATGGAGACGGCCGTGCGCATGTTCCCCGCCGACACAACGGCCAACCTCAACGCCGCCTGCGCCAGGGTGGAGCTGGGCGACTTCGACGGGGCTGAAACCTACCTCGCCAAAGTGGGCAACACACCCCAAGCCATGCACCTGCGCGGCGTGATGGCCATGATGCGCGGCGACCATGCCGAGGCGCTCAGGCTCCTTGACGCCGCCATCGACGGAGGCGACAGCACAGCCCAACGCAACAAAGACATATTGCTCATGTAGGCTGAGCGTTGCCGGCGGGCGCACGCCGCCGCCTGTTGATACGACTGCAACATCAAATGAATATACAAATTATTTAATTACTTAATTGTTTTTGTTAATTATGAAGAATGTGAAATTGTTTTCCATGGCATTGGCAGCGCTGATGCTTGGAGCTTGTTCGAGCGATGAGGTCGCTACGGACAACAGTCAGAACGGACCCCAATGGACTGCTGACGGTAAAGGTTACATCAACCTAGCCATCAACCTGCCTACGCAGCCCAGCACACGTGCTTGGGACGAAGGTAGCAACCTCGACGACGGAACGCCGACAGAGTATGATGTAAAGGATGCAACGCTCATACTCTTTACCGGTGCTGCAGGGACCTCTGACGCCCAGCTGACCGTTAACAGCGCCTATTCGCTTGACCTGAACTTCTACAACGAGGGCGCAAGCGACCAAATCACGACCACAACCAAGATTACCCAGGAAATCAACAAGATAGCCGACGACCAGAAAGTAATCAAGGCTCTCGTGGTGCTTAACAACAATGGGGTGTTCGGTGTCAATGCAAGCAATCAGCTGACCATCAACAACAATCCTTACACCGGCACGCTTGACGAGTTGAACAGCGCCTTGAAAGATAAGGTGGGAGCGGTGAGCATCAGCACCACGGCGGGCGGTGGCGCCGGCCTTCTCATGACCAACGCCGTGATGACCGACAAGTTGGGCGGCACCGTTGCCCCCACGGGGGCTAAGGTGGTTGGCCCGCTGGTTGAGATAGACCCGTCTGACATCAAGAACTCCGAGGCAGAGGCAGAGGCCGAGCCGGCTGCAAGCATCTATGTGGAGCGCGCCGTGGCTAAAGTCACCGTTACCGCCAAGGACGGCAACCTGACAGCCGGACAATACCCGCACAACAAGTTGGCATACAAAATATTGGGCTGGGCATTCGACAATACGAACACTACATCAAAGCTCGTCCGCACGGCCGAGGGCTTCAACGACTGGAGCGCATACGCTTCTGCGCATGTAGGCTCGAGCGATTACCGCATGGTTGGCGGCACTTACATTGCCCAAGACCTTGCCAGGGTTTACTGGGACAAGGATTACAATTACCTGAACGTGCCGTCTGACAACTCCGGATTGAAGACCGTAGGCGGCGCCCATGCCACCATCGACAACGTGCTCAGTGCCGACGGCGAGACAGCAGGCTATTGCTTTGAGAACACAACGAGCCTCTCGGATATGCTTGAGCGCAACCTTACCCGCGTAATCATCAAGGCTCAGTTCAACAACGGCGACCCGTTCTACACCGTAGACGATGAGCGCGACACTATCTGGCTCGAGAACGATGTCAAGAAAGAAGTGGCCGCACGATTGCTCAAGCAGGGCGACAACACTATCTACAACTGGCTGAAAGAGAACGTAAAGGATGGCTCAACGTTTGAAAGCACCGACCTCGTGATAGGCTTCAGCACCGAAGAGGCCGGCCAGCGCACGGTGGCTTCTGTTGCTATCAGCGAAGCAGGAAAGAACAAGCTGAAGGATCCCGAGGCCGCTCTCCCCGCCAATGTGGTGAACATTGCCAACAACTTGATAGAGTTCTATTACTATGCCAACGGCATTTCTTACTATCCGGTTTACATCAAGCACTTCGGTGACAGCCAGACCCCGTGGGAAGAAGACAACCCCACTTATGGCGGCGAGGATGCCAATTTCTTGGGCCGTTACGGCGTATTGCGCAACAACTGGTATCAGATTGATGTGACAGGCATACGCGGTCTTGGCAGTCCTAATGTCGATGAGGTGACCGGCGAGCCTGTTGACAAGGTCAACTACTACATCTCTGTTAGCATCAACGTCCTCTCGTGGGCCAAGCGTTCACAGAGTGTTGAGCTCTAATTCTGTAGACACACCATTGATTTACCGGGGCGGCAATGCCGCCGCCCCGGTTTTCTGAAAGGAGATTGGCGGGCCATTCCAAGTGTGGGGTGAACCGTATTTCCCGGCCGCAGGGGGAAAAGAATATGCTTGCGGGAGTCTGTTTGGACAATGAAAGCGCAAGGCTTGCCTATCCATGCCGGACAGGGCGTTTCGCCGCCGCAGTGGCATCAGGCGCATGCTTGCGGTCTGTGTGCGGGCGACGTGGCATCGACAGCAAGGCCGGTTGGTCGTGGCAGCCTTTGATAAAGATGGAAACTTAATGTAACTATATATGACAATGCGATATCTAAAAACCAGACTGATGGCGTGGCTGTGGCTACCGTTGGCATCGGCAGCGGTCGTCTCATCCTGTGACATGATGCACGAGGATCGCGACGACTGCCCCATGGGGCTTTACCTGAGCTTCAGGTATGACTACAATCTGGAGCGCGCAGATATGTTTGGCGACCATGTCGGTGCCGTTGACGTTTATGTGTTTGACGACGAGGGCTACTACGTCACCACACTCTCTGATGCCAACCAGGGCCCTGTGAGGCCATTGGCAGAGCCGGGCTACACGCTCCATGCAAACCTGGAGCCCGGAAAGTACAAGTTTGTTGTGCTGGCAGGGCAGGCTGACTACGCCACCCAGATGGCCGGAAACAGGGCGCGCTTTGTGCGGTCTGACCTGCATCAGGGCGATTCGATGTCTGTCTTGGATGTTCGTCTCGAGACTGCAGGCACCCGGCAGGGCGACGTCTTGCTCGTAGACAACCACGGGCTGCCGCTTGATACGCTTTGGCATGGCATGGAATTGGAGCCGGTTGAGGTCTTTGCCGAGAAGCCCACATACCATACGATATCGCTTATGCGCGACACGAAGAAGATTAACGTTACGCTCCGCGAGCTTGACGACCCCTCGAAAATGGATGTAGCCAACTACGACATGACCATAACCGACCGCAACCGGCGCCTGATGTGGAACAACGCTGTTGACGAAACTCAGGCTGTGGCCTACACTCCCCATGCCGTATGGAACACCGACGACAGGGCCCCGGCGTTCGATCCTGACGGCAATCAGCTCGATGGCGTTGGCCACATCGCCCATGCCGACTTCATGACTTCGCGCATCATGTATCACGAAGACCCTGCCGACGACGGGGTGTTGAGCGTGACAAACAAGCTGACGGGCGTCGAGGTGATTCGCGTAAACCTGCCCGACCTGCTGTGCCGACTGCGTACCAGCGAGGACGTTTACCGCTATTCGCCGCAAGAGTTCCTCGATCGTGGATATGACTATCAGCTCGATTTCTACCTAAAAGGCGACCGTCTGGCCTATGTCAACATCTCGATCAGTGTGCTCGGATGGAGCCAGCGGGTGCAGTTCGAAGACTTGTGACGTGCTCCAGCCACGTGTCGTAGTGTCGGCCGTGACTTTGTCTGCCAGGCCATCACATGTGCCACCGGGGCCGACGATAGGCCGTTGGCAGTGCGGCATGATATTGCCGCTTGCCGTGGATAAGTCATTACGGTGTGCTTTAGTTCAGCGGCCAACGTGAAACCAGCATGTGGCCGCCACATGTTAAACCAAAAAGGAATATGACAGCAATGATGAATAAAAGATACAAACAGGGCGGAGTGCTGTTGCTCGCGCTTGCCCTCGCCGGCTGCTCTGCAGATACCGCCAGCCTTTCCGAAGGCGAAGGGGGAAGTCATGATGGCGCCATGAGCAAGTCGTATGTGACGCTGTCATTGTCAATGTCGTCCGGCAAAGGCGCCACCCGGGCTGCAGGTGAGCCACATGCCGGCGAGGTTGGCGACGGGCAGGAGGGAGGTAAGGATTACGAAAATGCCGTTAGCTCCGTCATCGCATTCTTTTTCAAAGGCGACAACGGAACTAACAGCTCTGGCGATACAGACATATCAAAGGTCGTGACATTCGCCCCGAAGAATGGAACCGACGGTTCCGGGCAGACCGGCAACGGCCATGACATAGACAAGGTGTACAGCATGACACGGCAGGTGGAGCTCGGCTATGGCACGTATAATGTCATCGCTGTTGCCAATCTGGGCGCCGAAGGTTCGCCTGACGGCTGGTGGAACACTCCCGGCTTGAAGCTCGGACAGGTGCGCGACCGCATTATTGATGAGTGTTGGGATGAGTCTGAAAGCGGTTATTCGCGTTTCTTGATGAGTTCCGAGGGCGATGCCACCATTACACTCACCAAAGACAACTACAGCCCCGACAACGCAGCCAAGGTCGATGTGAGCGTGGAGCGCATGGCTGCACGTGTCGACTATTGTGCAAAGGCAAGCTATCAGTGTGATGACGAGGCGTATAAAGGGGCTACGGCATCAATACTTGGGGCAGCCCTGGTCAACAATCTCACAGCCGGAAGCTATCTGCTCAAGCGCGTGGCCGACGGTGTTTCGCAGGCTCCTACCGGCTCCGGCGTCACCTATCTTGGCGATGAGGCCGTAGATGGCGGAGGCTTGGCGTCTAACTATGTGCTCGACCCGTGGACATCGCTTAAGACCCCCGGCAATATCGGACAGCCCGTATTCACCATCCCCGATTACTCCGGAAGTGTCCCTGAAGGCGGCAGTGTTGCTGCAGAAAGGCTGTTTGGGGTTTACTACACGTGGTTTTCCGAAGACCCCGACGACTGGAACCGGTATGTAAGCAACAGGTCGGAGAGCGACAAAATGGACGATGGTGGTGTCGACGGGGCATGGTATAGGGCCGGATATACGCTCGAGAACACAACGCCCGGCGGCGATGTCCACAGTGAAAATAAGTATTACAACACAGGCATTGTGTTCAAGGCGCGCTTCACTCCGGCCGAAGGAAGCGTCAAAAACAGCTTCAGCAATTTGTCTTACAAGGCCGGGCAGACATTCTTTGAGCTTGCCAACAGCCTCTTTGCAACAATGGAAGACATGGCCGACTGGTTTTACTCGGCCGCAGGCTTGATGTTTTCAGATGTGTATGAAGAGTTGAACTGCAAGACGTGGGAGGAGGCTTCGGCGCTGGCGGAGTCCATTCCGGCCAACGATCCGTCCGGCTACGGGCCCTATCTTGCCGGCCTGGCCAATGGCAAGAGCGACACATTGACCTACGAAGAGAGGCAGTCGCTGTCGTGGATGGCTTATATGAAAGCCCGGTGCGGCTATTCGTATGCCCCGGGCAGCGGCGTCACGCTCGACAGCTGGCCCGATGGAGTGGGGCGTCCCAGTTCTACCCGCAAGGCCCTGACGCAATATGGGGTGCGCACTTACAAGGATGCCATCTGCTATTACACATGGTGGATAATGCACGCCAACGACATTCAGCAGGGCGATGAAGACAATGGCGTAGAGGGAGTGATGGAGCACGGGGTGGTGCGCAACAACATCTACAAGCTCAAAGTGAGCAGCATCTACACCATAGGCGATGACGTTCCGGGCAACACCACGCTCCGTGTGCGTGCCACTGTCAATGCCTGGGTGTTGCTTGACGGCGAAGACATCGTGTTCGGCCGCAGTGAAACAGATGCCGCAGGGTGGGCGCAACAGCCTCCTGCCGGTGTCACCAATTGAAAAAGTCAATAAGAGATATGGTTATGAAAGGTTATTATAGACATTCGTTGTTCGGTGTTCTGTCTGCTGCCGTCATGTCGTTTGTGGCCTTAGCCTCATGTTCTGAAGAACAGGGTGGCCCCGTCAACGCAGCCGATGACTATGTAGAGCTGCGCATGAACGTAAGCACGCGGGCCGGCGGCGACGGCAGTGCAACCGGATATACCGGCGGCGACATTGTTGCCGGCGGCGACAGAGAGAACATACATAGCCTTTGTGTCATGCTGGTAGATGCCGATGGTACTGTTGCCTGGAGGTTTTTGGATGACAATGTGTCTGAAGACGCTGCCCTTGTCGAGTTTCTTTCTGACCCAATAAACATACCACAGGGCGCCTACGGCGTATATGCCTTTGCCAATTTCGACTATTATGGCGACTTGTGGTCGCAGCTTGAGCGCCATGATGTAGGCTCGTCTTTCGATGCGGAAGCACTGTCGGGCACTACTATCGACGACCCGGCGGGGAAGATAGACTTAGGCAACGGTCGCTTCATACCCATGAGCGGCAAGAACACCAATTACCTTGTGACGGCTGCCACACGCATAATCCCCGTGTCGCTCGACCGTCTTGTAGCCAAAGTCCAGATAACCATAGGCGGTGGCAGCTACAAGAGCGTGCGCCGGCTAACGTTCAGCGGTTGGGCCAACCGCGTGGCGTTGTTCGGCGACGGGACGCCCGACGGCGTACAGCTCGATGGCGATACGACAATTGCAGTAAGCGCAGCCGGTGCTTCAGATGAAATAGTTGTCAGCCCGTTCTACGTCAACGAAACACGGCAGGACGCTCCTTTCACCGTTGTTGTGGCCACAGAAGAGAGCACTGCCGGCACGCCGTCGTCTGTCTATACGGCGCAAACGGCAATCAGAAAATTGCCCCGAAATCACATCTACCCGCTCAACATATCTGTCAACGATTGGTCCATCGACATCTCGGCGCGCTGCTGGGTCAGCCCGATTGGCAGCTACCCGGTGCAGGTAAAGGCCGACTTTGAGCCCGACACGTATACCATAGGCATACCCGAAGGCTCTCAGTTTGAGTTTACTCTCAACGGCCTCGACAACGTTCCGGGCAGCGAATGCACTTGGAACATCGACTCCGTGACAACCACCGGCATCGTCTTTGAAGACGGCTACGCTTCGGGCAATGTCGTCAAGGGCCATGTCACGGCATCGGCAGGCAATGCCTACCGGCTTGGCGTGGTGGCGCGTTGGTCTGACGGAGGCAACAATTACGAGCGCAATTATACCGTAATCATTAATACCACCGACATATCTGATGCCGAGTTCATGTCAGGAGTAGGCTCATACGCCACACGCTATGGGCTGAGGCGATTGCCGGCAGAGGTCGTTAACGTTAGAAGAAATGTGCAATGAAGGAAAATGGAGGATGTCAGGCATGAGAAATAAAACCATGATACGTAAGTTTTGGGTTGCCCTGGCAGTGCTTTGCATGTCGCAGGTTGCCCGGGCTCAGGTAAGCGAAAACAGTTATATCAATTTCACGGATACAAAGCGTTTGATACAATCGGCTGCCGCCCATGCCGCCGATGGCACTGACGTCGGCAGCGGCAGTGGCAATAACAGCATATCAGCCATCTACGATAATAAAACATACTGGTGGGTATCGTCGAAAAACGGCGACGTTTACATTGACCTGTCTTTTGTTGTCGAGCTGGAGTTTAGAGAGATAATGTTTGAAGAAGGCGGCGACAGTTTTGAACAGGTGAGCGCAATCGAGGTGCAGATACCCGACGGCCGTGGTGGTTGGGCCACCGCCGAGAGATTTTCATCGCTTGCTCACCGGGATGACAGATTGACCCTGGCTTTTTCAAAAGGAAGCGTTTCGACATCGGCATTGCGTATTTATTTGCATACCGACAGCAATGACAAGCCAATTGCCATCAACGAGATTGAGTTTGTTGCGAAACCGAGCCTTATACCAACTATAAAGCACAAAGCCTCAAAGTGGTATGCCATAAAAGACTCATTCGGCCTGAGTTCCGGCGTGCTCGGCACATTCCGTGACGACCAGCCAATGTTCGAACCCGCCATGTCGTCGGCCGAGCCGATACAGGCTGCGCACACTTACATAGACACAATATACATGCACAAGGGCTCAACGACCAATCTGGTGTTGCCCACAATAAATAAAAATAATTCATCGAGCGTGCAGACTTATCAGCGATGGTACAGCTATCGCACAGACGGAACCTTCGATACAAACCACCAAGACCACGGTGGCACAAGTGTCTACGATTTGCTTACGCCTGCCAATTCATCCGATGATGTCTACAGGTTTGACAATGGCTATGTCGGCAGGCCGTTGGGGTCGATAGTCAATTCCATGACTTTCTATTATCCGACCAACGACCAGTTTGAGGCGTGGTTTCCCAATTCAAACGTCGACAACAATTGGTTTGTCGTTGCGTGCGATGTTTCCGGCTACACCGACTTCATGCCTGAGTTTGTGTCGAACGGCTCTGCTGAGATGAGCATTGACGACTGCAGGAAGCGGTTTGAAGAAAATGGATATTACGAACCCACGCTTGCAGTTCGCGTAATATATTATATAGTAGGTGTTGACGAACGCCCCGAAAACGACTCTTACAGCTGGAATAACGGCCATGGGCGTTTGCTTGATGACAAATACAATTCAAACGGTGACGACAACAGTGCAGACAAGTACCTCGAGGAGTACGACATCACTTTCCCGAACAAGCATGTTTCCGACCACACCGACGAGCTTGTGGCGCTCTCAAAAGACGCAGTGAACTACGCAATACCTGTAGAAGGCACTTATGACGGCACAGACACAGGTGCCCTCGACATAGACATCGACAGCAGGCATGGGGCGGCTACCGGCTTGTTGGAATTGGTAAGCGCAACAATATCGGGCAACAACCGTGTGATAAAGTTCAGGCGTAAGGGCGCAGGGGCAAACAGTACATGGGAGGTGCCCGACGGAACCACTGCTATAATAAAGGTCACCAAGACGTTTAAAGGGGTGATATACAACATTGCCCGTTTCAACCTGACCTTCTCGGCCAGCTCCGTTCCGCTCACCCAGCACCAGGTGGCAGCCATCGGTGCCGGCGATTCGCTGGAATTCCGTTCGCCAGATTGGATGAACAACGCCAACAACCTGACCAAGCTGACCGAGCTTACCTTCGACGAAGGCTATGCCTCTCACGACCAGGTGGGGTATGGACAGGACGATTATTTCCATTTCCCCATGGCATGGGAGTATTGCAGCTATGCTTTCTTCGATGGCTCTCCGTTGGGCGATTACATCGGCCTTGGCAATTACAATGGTCCGAAGCGATGGTACCCGGAGTTCGACAATTATTCAATTGTAAACGATTACATAGGCTATGGTGACGTGATGGATAATTTTCCCAAGCCTCCCACAGGATTGGGCAAGGACGACGGCAAGTATTTTGTTTATGTCGATGCGTCCGACCGTCCGGGCATCCTGGCGCGCCTGCCCTTTGAAGAGAAGCTGTGCGCCGGCTCCGAGCTGTTTGTCACAGCCTGGATGAAAAGTGGTGGTCAGGCTGGCTCAGACGATGCAGCCATACTGTTTACCGTAATGGGCGTGAAGGAAGAGGCCGACGGCAGCAAGTCGTATACACCGCTTTACAGGCACTCCAGCGGGCAGATACGCACCACGTACCACCTGGCCACAGGGGTGCCCGGCACCGGCGCAGACACCAACGACTGGTACCAGATATACTTCTCGTTCCTTAACGACGACCCCAATGCCTCGCAGTTTGACTCATACATATTGCAGCTGGAGAACAACTGTGCGTCGACAACCGGCGGCGACTACTATTTCGACGAGATAAAAGTGTACATAGCCCAGCCCAACGCAAGGGTCAGCCAGAAGGAGTATACCTGCACCAACACGCGCACAAGGATGAACATTGAGCTCGACTGGGAGCGCCTGATGTCGCGTCTGGGCGGCGAAGGCACCGGCGACGAGGAGGGCATCAGCTTCTGCTTCATAGACGAGACCAAATACAACAATTATCTGGCTTCGGCAGGTTTAGGCGACGACCTGGCCGACAAGACCGCTGCCATAGACAGTTCGATAGTGCTAATAGGCGACGGGCAGGTGATAAACACAAGGCTGATGTCGATGTTTTTCAACACTACGTTCGAGAAAAACGACTCTATAGGCTACAGCAGCTTTGCCGGTCACGACAGCGACACTATACCCCAAGGCCAATATTTCTTTGCTTACCAGCACATGAAAGACGGCAAGCCGTATTTCTACAGGTCGGGTTCGGGCGGCGGCCATGGCAACCGCAACCTTACGGTAGACTTCTATTCGGTGTTGTCGCCCAACCGGCCATACCTCATGCTGATTGTGCCGGCCGACCCGAACCTCGGCGAACGCGAGCTGATGGAGTTTTTTGCGGCACAGATGGACGACGATTGCCGCATTGTGACACGATTCTATGTCACGTCGGAGGCCATGCTCAAGGTCAACGGCGAGGTGGTAGACCCCGACGAAGACTTCTGTGCCGGCCAGATATACAACTTCACTGTGCAGGTGCGTGTGCCTAACGCCGACGGCGAGAACGAGGGATACCTTGTAATAGACGACGGCGTTTACTTCGACTGGTTCTTCGGCACAGAAGAGGAGTTTGCCACCGACGACCCCGACTACGACACCAACCTCGACGTGGCCCTGACCAACTTCCGCAGCCTGTACCCCGACGCCACCGTGATAGATGCGACCACCGGGCCCGCCGAGAAGGTGCTCGACGACGGCACGCTGGTAAGGTTTACGCAAGACGAATACGACCTCATAAGCAAGTATGCCAACGATAGGGGCCAGACGGGCGGAGTGAACAGCCGGCTGGTGCTACACCGCGAAGACCTTGACATAGCGTTGCTCAGCGGCGGGTTGCAGCTTGTGGTGAAGCCCATACAGACGGTGGTGCCGCCCGACAGCTCCATCAGCGACTCGCTGTGGTCGCTGGTATGCTGGGAATACATACCGCTGCTGCTAAAGGTGAGCAGCGACGCGCCGTCGCTGCACGCCGGGTTTGAAGAGGTGAAATATCCTGCCGACGACTTCAACCCTGCCCTGCGCATAGGGCTGGGGCAGATAAGGGAAGCCTCGGCAGAGGGCGGAAGGTCGTTGCGCGTGTCGCTGCGCAACCCGAAGATTGTGTCGGACGGGGCAACAGCACTGGGCGAGATAAGCGAGGAAGGCAACAACCGGATATACATGGTCGACTCTGACGACCCGCAGTATAAAGACTATTTCACGTCGGCTGATTTCGACCAGTTCAGCCTCCCCATAGGCACCATCAAGAAACTGTGGGCCGCAGAGAACCATGCCGAAGGCGGGTATATGGACATTCAGTTCGACCTGCAGGAACAGCAAGGTGCCGGAGGCTTCAGCTTCAACCCGCGCGAAGGCTACACTTACACCTTCGTGGCCTGGTTTGAAGAGAAGAACGATGAGACCGGCGAGGTGTATACCACCTGCTACGGCTCATTCCCGGTAGACATGAAGGTGGTGCCCGAGAACTTGGTTTGGAATGGCGGGGCCAACGACAACTGGAACAACGACAGCAACTGGAGGCGGGCCGACAGCGCCGAGCTGCACAAGCCGGAGGGCAGCGGCTACATAACCAACGAGGCAAACCAGACCGGCAATGGCTTCGTGCCTATGCTGTTCAGCAATGTGGTGATGCCGCAGGGCAGCCGGGCACAGCTATACATGGCCGGCTATGCCGATGGGGGAGCCTGGACCGGCACCAGCTACAGCCCGCGGCCTGAGGGCATGGGCGACCCGACCAAGGACATACAGTATGACCTGATGGTTTACGACCCCGGCGCAGACGGGCAGGGCGACAAGCTAACCACCGAGAGGTTCAGGGTCAACATCTGTCGCGACATTCACTTTGAGCACGGCGCACAGCTGCTGCATGCCGAGCAACTGATATACAACCGGGCATGGATGGACGTTGCCGTGCCGTCGAGGCAGTGGACACTTATGGCCACGCCGTTGTGCGGTGTCGTTGCCGGCGACTGGTATGGCAATGCCGACGGGTCGCAGGCCGATGAGGAATATTTCAAGGACATCACGTTTGACAGCGGCAAACACAACCGCCTGGACCCTGCCGTCTACCAGCGCAGCTGGACCGGCCAGGCTACCATTGTCGAGAACGACAGGGGCGGCAACACGCCCGTGGCCTTCGGCCCGCTGTGGAGTTCGGTATACAACGACGCCCACGTGCCATACACTGCCGGCGGAGGGTTCTCGATGAAGACGTCGGGCAGCGGCCAGACGGTGTTCCGCATGCCCAAGGCAGACCTGTCTTACGACGTGAGCACAGGCACCATCGACCGCTCCGGCCAGGGACGCCTGTTTGTCAGCGGACTGCTCGACCGCAGCAATCCCAAGGAGCTCAGGCCGGCCCCATCGGTAGAGGCCGTGCTGACGCCATCGGCCGACGGACTTTACATGATGGTGGGCAACCCATTTATGTGCGGGCTCGACATAAGGAAGTTTATTGATGCAAACGCCAACCTCGACAGCATCTACTGGATTGAGACCGAGGACGGGCCCGTGGTGGGTTCGGCGCATGGCGGCAACTGGCTCAGCACCGACGGCAACCCGCTGGTAGGGCCGTACGGGGCAATCTTCGTGAAGCTGAAAGGCGAGGGTGCCGCCACGTCGGTTTCGTTTGACAAAGACATGCAGATGCTTGAAGGTGCCGGCGGCCGGTCGGCGGCCAGTCTGGCGGCCCTTACCATCACGGCCACTGCCGACGGCAGGAGCAGCGGGGCTGTGCTGGCCTACGACGGCAATGCCGCCGACGGTTTCTGCGACGGCGAGGATGCTCAGCTGATGACCGACCTTGCCGGCAACGCAACAGGCGTGCCGCTGGTTTACACCGTGGCCGGCACTACGGCGGCATCGGTCAACCGCGTCGTGGCGGCCCGCCGCATACCCATGGGTGTGTTTGCCAGCGACGGCACAACCACCACGCTTACGTTTGCCGGTACCGGCGAGCTGCTCAACCCGCGGCTATACGACGCGGAGACCTCAACCGAAACCCCGCTCACCGATGGCTATGAGCTTACGCTGACAGGCCCGTCGCACGGTCGGTTCTTCATCGTCTGCGACGGCCCGGCTGCCTCGGCCATTGCCAGTCCGGGCGTTGAGGCGTCAGACCTGAGCGCATATTCGGTGGCGCCAGGCGAACTGATTGTGACAGCCTCAAGGCCGTTGGGCCTCGTCAGTGTCTATTCGGCGTCGGGGGCTTTGGTCAAGAGTGTCGACGCCGGCGGCAGCGACGTGTGCCGCATCACGGGCTTGGGCAGTGGCGTCGTTGTGGCCCGTGTTGGGCTGGGGGGCGCTACCGAGACCCGGAAGGTGGCTGTGAGGTAGGCCGCCGCGGCAGCTCTGCGGCCACCCTACCGACGAGGTTCAGACCTAATCATTATATCTACGTATATTATTATACATACATTTCAAATCGGATTTCTTTTAAAGAAATGTGCGGGCCGTTCGCAGTGATGTGCGCGGCCCGCTTTTTGTTCACGCGGCTTAGCCCCCAATGGCGTGGCTGCCGGGCCTGTCGGGGCAGTGTCTGTGGCGGGCTTGCAAGCGGCTGATGCCCAGGCTGTAGGCCATACGGCCTGTTCGGCGCTGCCGAACGACCCGTATGGCGTTGCTGAACGACCCGTTTTGCATCGCCAAATGGCACGTATTGTTTTGCCGAGCATGGCTTGCGGTGGCGGCAGGTGGCCGTGGTGGGGGTGGAATCAGCGGTGGGTGGAAATAAAAAAGTTATCCATCTTCACAGACAGATAACTCATAGGAAAATGATAAATATAGATTAAAATTACTAGTTGTCGATTGCAAAGGTACGCCTAATAATTTAAACCACCAAACAATACAGCAACTTTTTATTCATATATGCAATGATTTTAATCCATAAATTTGCATTTTATGCCTTTTTAAAACATAAGTAGTTCTTTATACACCCTTTGCACAGGCAGGCCCATCACATTGAAGAAACTGCCGCTTATCTCCGTCACCCCGATGTAGCCAATCCACTCTTGTATGCCGTAGGCCCCGGCCTTGTCGTATGGTTGGTATTTGTCGATGTAGTAATCCGTCTCCTCGGCAGAGAGTTCCTTGAATGTCACGTCGGTTGTGACGGCAAATTTGCGTTGCCTTTCTGCGCTCATCATGCAAACGCCGGTGACCACCTGGTGGGTCTTTCCGCTCAGCATGGACAGCATGTGGTGGGCTTCGGCGGCGTCGGCCGGTTTTCCGAGCACCTTGCCATCGCATATCACCACCGTGTCGGCAGTGATTATCAGGTCGTCTTTTCCCATTTGCGACTTGTTGGCCTCGGCTTTTTCCGCCGCGATGTACAGCGGTATGTCGTGGGCCGGCAGCCCTTCGGGATAGCATTCTTCAATGTCGGGCAGCACCCTTACCTCAAAGTCTATGCCCAGTTTGGCGAGCAGTTCCCGCCTGCGCGGCGAGTTGCTCGCCAGCACGATGTTGTATTTGTTCAGATTCTCAAGCATTGTCGGTAGTTTTTATTTGCCATTTTTATGTTGCTCACCAGCCGAAGGCCTTTTCCGTCTGGAGCCATTTGCCTTGTGCCCTCAGCACCTGCTCTATCACGTCGCGCGCGCATCCTCGCCCCCCGCACACGTTGCTCACATATATGCTTGCCTCCTTTATGTCTGTGCAGGCGTCGGCCGGGCACACAGGGCAGCCGCATTGCTTCATCACCTCATAGTCGGGTATGTCGTCGCCCATGTACATGACCTCGTCGTCGGCGAGCGAGTATTTTGCCGTAAACTCCCTGTATGTGGTTATCTTCACGGCGCACTTCATGTAGATGTCGGCCACCCCCAGGTGCGAATAGCGCTTTACCACGCTCTGCGTGTCGCCTCCGGTCATGATGGCTATGCGCAGCCCCATCTTCACGGCCAGCTGTATGGCGTAGCCGTCTTTTATGTTGGCCGTGCGCATGGGTTCGCCGCCCGGGTGCAGGGGTATGGTGTCTTGGCTCAGCACTCCGTCGACATCGAACACTATGGCCTTAATCTTTCCAAGGTCGTAATTAATCATTGCTTATTGCCTTTTGGTGAATGCTAATGCTCATGCGGTCGTAAATCTCCTTTACGAAAGGGTTGTTGGCCAGCAAGCGGCTCTGGTTTCTTATCACGTTCTCGTCGTAGCGCATGGCCGGCCCGGTCTGTGCCTCGGCCGGCGACATGGCGTGCACCTTGCTCGCCGTCTCGTCGATGAGCGGTAGCATGATGTCGAACGGCAGCCCGTGCTTGGCCAGTATGTCGGCCGAGAGCGCGTAGCAGTGGTTTACAAAGTTGCAGGCGAATATCGCGGCCAGGTGGACATAGCGCCGCTCTTCAGACGACATGAGCCTCACGTTGCCGCTTATGCTTCTGGCCAGTTCGGTGGCCACGCCAACGGAATAGTCGTCGTTGCCCTCTACGAAGCATGGTATAGGGCGGAAGTCTACCTTGCGTTCCTTGCTGAATGTCTGCAGGGGGTAGAGCACCCCGTAGTGTAGGGCCATGCCCTTGAACACGTCCATGGGTATGCTTCCGGCAGTATGCAAGAACACCTTTTGCTCGCGCCCCTTGCATATCTGCGGTATCAGGTTGGGCAGTGCCGAGTCTTTCACCGCCACTATGTATGCGTCGGCATCGGCCTTTATGTCGGCAATGCGGTTAGTGGGTGAGCCGCCGGCAATGTCGGCCACACGGCTTGCCGACTCCATTGTGCGGCTGTAGACTTGCATAATGTCGTGCCCGGCCGAGAGAAGGGCGCCACCCAGATGGTAGGCCAACCGGCCCGCACCAATCAAAACGACTTTCATGTCTGTCAAAGTGTTATCTCAGGATTAATAAAATATGGTTGTCTCATTGTCGGTGCCTGCATGCTGCAAGCCTTGGCTGGCGTGTCAGCGATAGCCGTTGATGTGCACGTTCTCCCACTTAAGCTTTGTTTCGTCCTGCAGTTTGCGTTCGGCTGCCTTGTGGCCCAGGGCAATGATGCACAGCACGCCGAGCTCTTCGGGCAATCCCAATATGCCCCTGACCACGAGTTCGGAAGGGGTTCCGTCGGCAAGGCTGCGCCCGCGCACCTGTATCCAGCATGAGCCCAGGCCAAGCTCTTCTGCCTGGTATTGCATTGATATGGCGGCAATAGAGCCGTCTTCAACCCAGCAGTCGTTCAGTGACGGCGTGCCGCATACGGCCACGGCCACTGGGGCATCTTTCAGGAAACTTGCCCCGTGCTCCTTGCAGTCGGCCAGTTTCTCTATCGTTGCCTTGTCGTCAATGGCTATGAACTGCCATGCCCGCTGCCCTTTCGAAGTGGGCGACATTAGGGCAGCCCTGAGTATGAGCTCGAGTTGGGTTGCGTCTATCTCGTCGGGTGCAAACTTGCGGTGGCTCCTGCGCGCCTGCACTAAGTCTTTGAAGTCTGTCATATCGTGATGTTGTCTTATGTATGTGCGGCCTGATTGATGTGGCGCCGGTTGGTGTTCCATGCCATTGCAGCCTCCGCGGCCTCCGGGGTGGGCCCGCGGCTGGTTCGGGCAGCCAACTGTCTGCCTGTTTGCCGTGTTGTCTGCGCTGTGGCCCCGGCGGGCTGCGGCAGGCTTTGCGCCGCGTGCTGCATTATGGCCGACCACGGTGTTATGTATTACAAAGGTAAGTGTTTTGGTTCAAAAAATATTACATAGAGTTGCGTTTTTAGAATATATTTATTATTTTTGCGGTATGATAAATCTGCGGACGACCATTTACAGCAGTTTGGAAGGTTTGCCTCGTATGGAGTGTCATAACTTCTTCCATAGCCTAACGCTCTTTCGTATTTGTGAAAGGACGCCGCGGATGAAGCCGTATCTTGCAGTGGTCACGGCCGAAGGGGGCCGGGTGGTTGCCCATCTGGTGGGCGTGGTGCGCCATCGGGCCGTTCCTTTGCCGCCGTTCCTTTATTCCCACTGCCTCGTGATGGGTGAGGGTGAATATGAGGAATGCGCCTTGGCCAAGGAAGACTTGTTTCTGCGCATGCTGCACGCGCTGACCAAGAAGCTCGGGAACAGGGTGGCTTACATAGAGTTCAGCCACCTGTCTTCAAAGATGTTCGGCTATGGTGTGTTTCGCCGGTGCGGCTACTTCCCGGTGCATTGGCTCAACATCCACAATTCGCTGCACAGCAGGAGGCCCGAAGAGCGCCTCTCGGAAAAAATGCGCAAGCGCATTGTGAAGGCCTGCGACAAGGGGGCCGAGGTAGTGGCTGTTGACGGTGAGGAAGGCCTTGTGGCTTTCTCGAGGTTGCTCCGCAAGCACAACAGGCTGAAGCCGAAGCGGTATATCCCCGACGCCAACTTTTTCAGGGAACTGATGAAGACTGACAACGGAAAGTTGTTCCTTACCAAATACAAGGGCAAGGTGATAGGATGTTGCGCCTGTGTCTTCTCGGGCAGCAATGCCTATCTGTGGTATTCGGCATCGTTGAGAAAGTCGTATCTTAGGTTGCATCCCAGCGTGCTGACCGTATGGCATGCCATAAAATACTCCCACACTCACGGCTATGCCCACATCTCGTTCATGGATGTAGGCTTGCCTTTCCAGAAAAACCCTTACCGGGAGTTTATCCTGCAGTTTGGCGGCAAGCCGGTAAGCACATACAGGTGGTTCCGCTTTTCCTTCAGGTGGCTCAATTCGCTCATGTCGTGGCTGCACCGCGACTAACGCCATGGCGCTGCCGGCCCACCGCGGCTGTGGTTGACGGCTTGCGCCGGCGCAGGGCTGGGCAGCACGCAGTCCAGCGCGCGGCCTCGTCATAGCAGCCCCTTGGTGCTGGGCAGTTCGTAGTGGTAGATGTCTCGCCTGACGGCCATCTTCAGGCTGCGAGCGAAAGCCTTGAATATTCCCTCTATCTTATGGTGCTCGTTGGTGCCCTCAGCCTTTATGTTGAGGTTCATCCTGGCGCTGTCGCTGAGGCTCTTGAAGAAATGCAGGAACATCTCGGTGGGCATGTCGCCTATTCGCTCGCGGCGGAATTCGGCATCCCATACCAGCCACGGCCTTCCGCCGAAATCGAGTGCGACGGAGCAAAGGCAGTCGTCCATGGGCAGCGTGAAGCCGTAGCGCTCTATGCCGCGCTTGTCGCCTAAGGCAGCAAGCAGGCATTCGCCAATCGCAATGCCCGTGTCTTCTATCGTGTGATGCTCGTCGACGTCGAGGTCGCCCTTTGTCCTGACGGTGAGGTCAATGCCTCCGTGCTTGGCAATCTGCTCGAGCATGTGGTCGAAGAAACCCAGTCCGGTGCTTATGTCACAGCGCCCGGAGCCGTCGAGGTTAATGTTTACGTGTATGTCGGTCTCCTTGGTGGCTCGTGAAACCTCGGCACTGCGCTCGCCGGCATAAAGCATTTCGGCTATCTTGGCCCACGTCATGCCGTCTCGCCCTATGGTTATGGCTTTGCAGCCGATGTTTTCGGCAAACGCCCTGTCGGTGTCGCGGTCGCCGATGACGTAGCTCGACTGCATGTCGTAGCCGGGGTCGTTCATGTATTTTTCCACCAACCCGGTGTTTGGCTTGCGCGTCGGGGCATTGTCTTCAGGGAAATGCCGGTCGATGAGAATGTCGTCGAACACCACGCCTTCGCCTTCGAGGGTCTGCAACATGAAGTTGTGGACAGGCCAGAAGGTGCTTTCCGGGAAAGCGTCTGTGCCCAGGCCGTCTTGGTTGGTGACCATCACAAACTCGAAATCGAGCTTCTCGCGTATGAAAGCCAGGTTTCTTATGGCTCCGTTTACAAACTTGAGCTTGTCGAAAGAGTCGATTTGCTCATCCGCCGGCTCTTCTATTATGGTGCCGTCGCGGTCGATGAATAATACCCGTTTCTTCATGGCAACATGCTTATTTGACTTTGGTTCATTCCCGATTCCTTGAATTTCCTGCGCTCTTCTTCCTGCTGCTCTATCGAGCCATACATATAGTATGATGTGAACAAGGCTGATATTCGGATGTAAATCTGTATGAACCCTGCGATGAAGAACACCACGGCAGATATGTAATTGATGTATCCCGGCATGCCGAGCGGGTCGCCGTAGTACACTCCGATGTTCGCTTGGTAGTTGGCTGTGGTCAGTATTGAGGCAGGCAAGGCCAGTACATACTCTGCCAGGCAGATGACAATGCAGCTCACAACCGACACTATGAGTATGAAGCCGAAGTGCTTGAGCCCCACCTTGTAGTCGGTTGCAATCAGCCGCCACAGGCGGGTGTCTGTGCGGATGATGTACTTCATGCTAACAAATGCCATCGGCAAGACAAGCATCATGATGGCAATGAGCTCTAAAGCTATCACTATGAGCGACTTGGTGCTTATGTCGCCGGCGCCCGACGGCATACCGAGCAGCATGCCTGTTGGTATGACTATGATGGCTAAAAGTACCACTACAATAAGCATATTGGCAACTGTTGCGATGAGTGTGCGCACAAACGTTGTGCGGTCTAAGGCCGGAAGTCTCCATTTCCCAACTTTCCTGATGCTGCTGAACTCATCTTTCAGTTGTGCAATCACGCACGAGTATGTTGCAATTTCAAATAGTCCGCCAATGATGATTAAGGCGAGTATCACCGCAGCAACAACGATGCCGTTGGCTGGCAAGGCAGAGTTGGTTGCCCTGGTAGCCATCGTTTGCGTTATCGTTTCAGGCAGATATGCAGTCAGGATGGTGCAAAGCGCACTGCACACGAGCGAATAGAGCAGGGCCGTAAGCCATGAAGAGCTCATCGTTTTCCTGAAATTCTTGGTGTAAAGCCCATAGCCTTCTTTGATGCAAGCGCTTGCGCTGCGGCTTTTCATCAAGATGCCTTTAGTCTGATTCTTCATATTTTTTGATATTATTCCCTTTCAGTTTTGCAAAGGTAGTGTTTTTTTCGTATCTTTGCGGAAATAATTAATACTAATTATGAAAATATTGAAATGGGGCTTTATCGGTTGCGGGGAAGTCACAGAGACGAAGAGCGGGCCTGCCTTTTCGGAGGTTGAAGGCTCCAGCGTAGAGGCCGTCATGAGCCGTAGCGAGGACAAGGCACGCAGCTACGCCGAGCGCCACCATATCAGCAAGTGGTATACAGACCCTCAGGAGCTTATCGACGACCCGGACGTCAACGCCATATACATTGCCACACCACCGTCGAGCCATGCCACATTCGCCATTATGGCAATGAAGGCAGGCAAGCCCGTGTATGTGGAAAAGCCCCTGGCAGCAAACTACGAAGACTGTGCCAGGGTGAACAGGGTAAGCGAGGAGACCGGCGTCCCTTGCTTCGTGGCTTACTACAGGCGCTATCTTCCGTATTTCCAAAAGGTGAAGTCGATTATCGACGACGGTGTCATCGGCGACGTGATCAACGTCCAGATAAGGTTCGCAGTGCCCCCGCGCGACCTTGACTACCAGCATGCCGGACAGTTGCCATGGCGGTTGCAGCCGGACATAGCGGGCGGAGGGTATTTCTACGACCTTGCTCCGCATCAGCTGGACATGCTCCAGAATATGTTCGGAGTGATAATAGAGGCTAACGGCATCTGTGCAAACAGGGGCGGACTGTACAAGGCCGAGGATTCCGTAAGTGCGTGCTTTAGGTTTGAAAGCGGCCTTCCCGGCAGTGGGTCATGGTGCTTTGTGGCCCATGAGTCGGCCCGTGAGGACCGCATTGAGGTCATTGGCAACAGGGGGCAGGTTAGCTTCTCTGTTTTCAATTACGACCCAATAGTGTTGCATACGAGCGCAGGCAAGGAGAGCATCAGCGTGCCCAATCCAGCCTATGTGCAGTATCCGCTCATCAAACGCGTTATTGAGCACTTGCAGGGCCTGTCGGTCTGCACGTGCACCAGTGTGTCGGCAACGCCTGTTAACTGGGCTATGGACCAGATATTGGGGAAGTTTTAGCTTGCTGTTTTTATGTCGTGCCGCCTGTGTCTTATAGTGCTCATGATTGGTTCTGCGCTGTTTGCCTCCGCCTCAGAAAGGGGTAAGCGCAACGAACTCGGTTGGGTCAAGAGGCTGGTGTGCGGGTTCAGTGCCATAGACACAAACTACATAGAGCCACAGCATTATAATTTCACTGTCATGTTACAGTCAACTTTCAATTATGACATATACCGGCTTCGCAGCAATTCGGGCCAGGCGGTGACGCTGTCGCCCGACATGGCCATGCGCATCGGGCCGTATATGGGGTGGCGGTGGTTCTTTCTCGGCTACACGTTCGACTTGAAGCACATTGGCTTTGGCGACAGCGGAAAGAAGCGTGAGCTTGAGTTCAGCATCTATAGTTCGCAGATTGGTGTCGACTTGTTTTACCGACGGACGGGCAGCGATTATAAGATAAGGAACGCATACCTTGGCGACGGAGTTGACGTTTCAAGGTTGGTAGACGTCGCTTTCGACGGCATCAACGTCGGGATAACGGGGATTAACCTTTATTACATATTCAACCACGAACGCTTTTCATATCCGGCGGCATTTGCACAGAGCACGTGCCAGAAGATAAGTTGCGGCTCGTGGCTCGCCGGCATCGGTTATACAAGCAACAGCATTGAGCTCGACTACGCCAAGCTGCAGAATGTTGTGGCGCAGTATTGCAAGCCTTCCACGGTCAAGATAGACAGCGGGCTCATGTTCAACAGCGTCAAGTATTATGATGTGAGCGTATCGGGAGGCTATGCATACAACTGGGTCTTTGCCAAGGGATTCCTGTTTTGCGCCAGTGCGTCGGTGGCCTTGGCATACAAGCATGCCCACGGCAACATTGGCGGAAACAACGACCGGGGATTCAGTTTTAACAATGTGAACATCGACGGGATAGGGCGTTTCGGCCTTGTATACAACAATACGCGTTGGTATGCGGGTGCCAGTGCGATATTGCATTCGTACAATTATCGCAAGAACAGGTTTGCCACAAACAATGTTTTTGGCAGCCTTAACTTTTACATAGGATATAATTTTGGATTGAAGAAGGGGTACAGGAATAAATGAATATACTCAGAACACTGCTCATATTGTTGCTCTTTGCATCTGTCGAAGTCTGCCAGGCGGCTTCAAAGGCAGATTTCCTGCCTGTAGACAGCGTTTTCATAGAGCGTGTCTTGGCCGAGGCGAAAGACGGAAAGGCCACAGGCAACATGGCGCTTTTCTTCGCGCGCAAGTTCATCGGGCGCCCTTATGTGGCTCATACGCTGGAAAAGAATGACATTGAACGGCTTGTTGTGAACACTCGCGAGCTGGATTGTACCACCCTTGTAGAGAACGTGACGGCGCTTACTCTGTGCGCCGGCAGCAAGCGATACACATTCAGCGACTTCCTGGCGGTGCTTGAACAGTTGAGGTACCGCCGCGGCAAGCTTGACGGATATACCAGCCGGCTGCATTACTTCAGCGACTGGATTGCCGACAAGACGGCCATGGGCGTGGTGGCAGACATACAGGGCCCCGTGCCGCCATTTACGGCGGTGAAGAAGCTCAACATATATTACATGAGCAAAAACAGCCGGTCGTACAAGGCGCTGAGGCTTCACCCGGAGTTTGTTGCGGACATAAGGAATCAGGAGCGGGCGCTGAGCGGAACCACTTTTCGCTACATACCGAAGGCGTCGGTGGCAAATGCGGCCTTGTTGCGCGGTGTGATAAATGACGGCGACATAATAGCCATTGTCAGCAACAAGGGCGGCCTTGACATAGCCCACCTTGGCTTTGCCGTGTGGCATGCCGACGGACTGCACCTGCTCAACGCCTCGATGATTCACCGCAAGGTGGTGGATGAGCCCATGACACTGTACCGTTACCTTCAGAAACACCCCAGCCATGCGGGCTTGCGCATATTGAGAATTATAACACAATAATAAAAACAACTTAATTTAGTGTATTATGGAATTACCTGATTTTATGAGTTATGCCAACCGCTTTTCTGCAAATGACTTTGTAGACAAGATTTCCCGGATAGCCAAGCGGGCCGGGGCAAAGTTGGTTTATGCCGCATTCATCCTGTTTTACACACTGCAAAGCGACAAGGTCTCGAAGACAGACAAGGCCATCATCATTGGTGCTTTGGGCTATATGATAAGCCCGCTTGACGTCATTCCGGATGCAATACCAATAGCAGGGCTCACCGACGACCTTGCAGTGTTGATTTATGTGTTGAAGAAAGTGTGGGGCGACGTCGACCCGGAGATAAAGGATAAGGCGAAGGCCAAGCTCACAAAGTGGTTCGACGAGGATGAGATTGCCGAAATAGACGACTTGTTCAAGGCTTGAGCTGCCCCGCCAATGCCGGCATGTCCGGGTGTTGGCAAAAGGGATGAATACAGGGAGCGCCGCGATAGCGGTGCTCCCTGTATTCATGACAAATAGTCGGATAAACCGCCAAATGTCATTTCCGGGTGTTGTCCTGCCACAGAAACGTCATGGTTGAGCGGTGCGTTTGCTTCATTGTTAATGTCTTGTTCCCCAGGCGTTTGCTGCCTTTTGGCGGCATTTTTCCCTACGCTTCGTCCCTGCTTGGTACGCTACGCCCATTATAGTTACGCCAAACAACCTGCACGTCAATCGCATGTTGCCTCTTTGGGGAATAATGACCTGTTTGTGGTTAAGCCACCAACCAGCCTCCAAGCCCTTTCCGCCAAATTGCTTTCCGCTTTGCCTTGTCGCGGCCGGCTGCACTTGTGCCGGGCCAGACAAGCAATATTCACCCGGGATGCATGCAACCATTGTTGGCTCCAACGGCCTGTGCGCGTTTATGGATTGAACCGGATGTAGGTGCGGTCGTCAAAAGAGTTGTTGCCGGCCATCCATCCCTTGGTAGCCTTAAACAGCCAGATGTTAAGCGGGTCGGCGGCAAGTTGTTTTTCCAGAGCCTCTTCCGATGCAGCCAAGGTTGGCTTTAGGTGAGGGTAGCCGTCGGACGCCAGCACTATCTCGCGTGCCGTCCGGGGTATGCGTATTATGCGCACCTTGCTGGCGGGTATGCTGAATCCGTCGACCACGGCATAGGTCTTGTTTTGGTTGCCCATGCTTTCAATCAGTTCGCCGATTATGGCCTGCCTTGCCAAGTCGTTGTCCCGCAGTCCGTCTACGGTGGCAACCCCGTTGTCGAGCATGCCTTGGGCAATGGCGGCACGTTTGCCGGCAATGGCGGCTTCGTCGGGTTTGGGGTTTTCGTATGCCGTGCCGTCAACCATGCACTGGCAGTCGCCAATCATCCACACCTCGTGTCTGTGTCGGCTGTATACTATGCAACTGGCCGTCATCCTTTCTTCGGGATGGCATTCGAGCCGCGACAGCAGGCTTTCGTCGTAGTGGCTCCTGACGCTGGCGGTCACACCGTCGCAGAACCCCTTGCACGTCAGCCCTCTGTCGGCATGGCGTATGTATTGGCTTATCAGTTGCATGCACAGCCTCCCGTTGGTCACCCCGGGCATTATGCGTGTGGCGGTCTTGCTGGTGCTTCCGTCTATCACGGCAACGAAGTCATCGGTTGCCACGATACCGTCTTCTGCCTCCGCCTGTGGCTTTTTGGCCACGATGCTTTGTTCTATTATCCTCATAGGTTTGTTTTGGGGTGTTGTCAGGCATGGTTTCGTTGCCTCGGTTCCTGTAGCGCCCGTTAGGGTAGTGCGGCGGGCACAGTTCCTTTATCAGGTCTGGGCGGCCCATGGCCCTGAGCGATCGCTCTATGTTGCGCCTCTCTTCAGGTTTGTACCAGAAGAAAAACTGCCGTTGTGCCAGTTTCTCTGCCTGCGTCTTGGCGCTGTATACAGGTTCGAGCGTGTAAGGGTGGCAGCCCGTATACCATGCCTCGGTGCTTACGGTCATGGGCGTTGGCGTAAAGTCCTGCACCTGTTCCAGGTGGAAGTCCATGCGCTTGGTCAGCACGGCAAGCTCGGCCATGTCTTCTTCGTGGCATCCGGGGTGGCTGCTTATGAAGTAAGGTATGATTTGCTGGTTGAGCCCGGCCTCACGGTTTACCCTGTCGAATATACGCTTAAACTCCTGAAACTGGCCGAACGAAGGCTTCCTCATCAGCCTGAGCACATGGTCGCTTGTGTGCTCCGGTGCCACCTTGAGCCTTCCGCTCACGTGCTTCCTTATCAGTTCCTCGGTATAAAGGCGAGCGGCCCGGTTGGTGTTCTCGTCCTTGCTTTTGTGCAGCAGCAGGTCGTAGCGCACCCCGCTGCCTATGAAGCTCTTCTTTATTCCGGGCAGCGCGTCGACGGCATGGTAAATGTCAAGCAGCCGGCTGTGGTCGGTGTTGAGGTTGGGGCATATTTGCGGATGTATGCAACTGGGGCGCCTGCACTTTGCGCACAGTGCCTTGTCGTTGCCGCTCATGCCGTACATGTTGGCCGAAGGGCCGCCGAGGTCGGATATGTAGCCCTTGAAGTCGTCCATTTTCAGTATTTGCCTCACCTCGTTGAGTATGCTCTTTTTCGAGCGGCTGCTTATAAACTTGCCCTGGTGGGCCGATATGGTGCAGAAGGCGCACCCGCCGAAGCATCCGCGGTGGATGTTGACCGAGTGCTTTATCATCTCGTAGGCCGGTATGCGCTTGCCTTTGTACTTGGGGTGGGGCACCCTGGTGTATGGCAAGTCGTAAGAGGCGTCAATCTCTTCGGTGGTCATCGGCGGGTATGGCGGGTTGACCACGACCCACTTTTTGCCCACCTGCTGCAATATGCGCCTGGCATGCAGCATGTTCGACTCCACCTCGATGTGCTTGAAGTTCTCAGCTTGTGCCTTTTTGTCGGCCAGGCACTGCTCGTGGCTGTGTAGCATCACGTCGGCATCGCCAATGCCTCCGGGTATGTTGTCTTCGGTGCACAGCACGGCCGTTTGTGGAATGTCGCGCAGCGCGCCTATCGGTTCGCCCCTGTCAAGCCGCGCCGCCAGTTCTGCCACAGGCTTCTCGCCCATGCCGTAGATTATCATGTCGGCACCGCTGTCGCACAGTATCGACTTGCGCAGAGAGTCTTGCCAGTAGTCGTAATGCGTGAGCCGGCGCAGCGAGGCCTCGATGCCGCCAAGCACCACAGGCACGTTTGGAAACAGCTTGCGCAATATCTGCGAGTAAACGATGGTTGGATACTCGGGCCTCATGTCGTGGCGGCCGTCGGGGCTGTAGGCGTCTTCAGAGCGCAGCCGCCTGTTGGCCGTGTATTTGTTTACCATAGAGTCCATGCATCCGGGGGCCACGCCAAAGAACAGGCGCGGTTCGCCCAGTTTCTTGAAGTCGCGGAAGTCGCCGTGCCAGTCGGGCTGGGGCACTATTGCCACCTTGTATCCGGCCCGTTCGAGCGTCCGCCCGATGACGGCAGCGCCGAAGGCAGGGTGGTCTACGTATGCGTCGGCCGAAAACAGTATGATGTCTGCGCGGTCCCAGCCGCGCAGTTCCATTTCCTTCTTGGTTGTTGGCAGGAAGTCTGTCAGTCTGTATTCCATCCCGGGCCCTCTTCGTCAGTGTTCTGCCGCCTGGTCTTCGGCAGGCCCGTTGTCGTCGGTTTGCGCCCTGTGCTCGTTGGCCAAGGCCACGAGGCGCTTCAGTCCGATGGCCTTCATGTTAGGATGGTATATCACGTCGAGGCAAAGGTCGAGCAGAGCCTTGTCTCTTCCGGCTTCCGACTCGAGCATTGCCCGAACGTTGAGTTTCAGTTTTTCAAGCACATTCTCGTCCACATAGCCGTTGCTGTCTACCAGACCGTCAAACAGTCTGTATTTTTCTATCGTCTGCAGGTGCTCGTCGCTCACGTCGATGAATCGTGTGCCCGACATGTTTGCTTGGATTCTATACATATAAATGTCCTTTCAGTTGATTTTTTGTTGTTGATTTTGTTTCTTTTGCGGGCGTTGGTCATGCTTTTGCATTGCCGTCCGTTGCCGATGCAAAAGTAAGCATTTTCTGTCGAAAAACCTCGTGTAAGCTCTGGATTTATGGCCTCTGACGGTGCCAACCGGCCGACCGTGGCGCCGGGGTGTTGCCGGGGGCTTTCCAAAACGGCCCGTTATGCCATGCCAAACGGGCCGTATTAGGGTGTAAAACAGGCCGTTTTGTGATGCAAAACGGCACTTGCCCGAGAGCCCTCCGTGGGCGTTGGCGATGCATGTGGCTGGGCCGTATTGTCCGAGGCACCGACATGTGGCCGCAGGCTATGCCATCCATCCGTGGTGCCGCATTTGGTTTGCCGTTGCCGGGCGGTTGGCTTGATGCGCCATGGCCATGCGCCCGGCATCATGGCGGCAATGAATGGGTCAG